>PWMU01000118.1 GCA_003558065.1 Opitutia bacterium
AGGCCGGACGCGCCGGGTCAGTCGTCGGGAAACGGACGGTTCCGAAGCAAGGAAGACCCCTCCTCAAAAAGTTCCATCAACCAGATACCCGCGTAGGCATGATAACGGAACGCTCCGATGGACGGGCCGTACACGGTTCGGGGGTATTTTGCTGAGACCGCGCTCAATGAATACGCGGACGTTTCCGAACCCGTCGTCCACAGCCCCTTCAGCAATCCCGCGCGGATCCGGTCGGAATCCTTCAGGTAACGCCGGTAGTATTGCAGCGACAGCCACCGCAGGATCCCCCGACCCTGGTAATCGATTTCGTCGTATTCCTTCCCGGTCAGCACCGTGGGCGGAAACTCTTCCAGCTTTTCCGCGATGGCGGCGCGCAAGCCGGGATCGTCGAAGGCGTAATACATCCAGAAAAGAGTTTCGACGTGAAAGTAACTGACATCCCGTATCGGGAAATCGCCTTCGACAAAGAAGCGCGTGTCGCGCTCGGCCACCTCGCGGAATTCCGGAGAGTCGTCGACCTGGATCAAGGCCCCGAGAAAACTCAACGAAACCGGCAGCACCCACCAGCGCCCGCGCCGTTCCGGGCGGATATCGTCCCAGCGCCCGCCGTCGAAATAATCGCTGCCCAAAAGACCGATTCCGTAAAAGCCGGGCCGGATGCGGTCCGGGTCCTCCCCGTACTCCGCCTCCAGTTCCGCCGCTTGGTCTTCGTCAAGATAGAACGACTGCCGGAACTCGAAGTAGCGCCGCGCCACGTCGATGTACCGCTCCCGCCGCGGGTCGTCCAGCCAGGTGGCCATCTGCACGAGCCCGAGGCAGATCGATCCCAGGTCGGCGACGAAAATGATATCCCGGTGCTCGCCGTACCCCATGGGAAAGGCGCCGTCCTCGCGCTGGCGCTCGGCGATCATATCCCCGAAGCGCAGCGCCGAATCGGCCAGATCCCGCCAGGTCAACCCGCCCAGCTCGGACCGCACCCGTTCCGGCGCGCCGTTGGCCCGGAGGTGCCGGGCATAGGCGAGCAGAAAGCGAGCCCCGTAGATGTCGGAGAAAAAGTGATGACTGTAGCGGCCGTCGCGATGTTCGTCCTGCACCGAAAGGCAATAGCGGGCGATTTTTGCCAGCGTAAGCTCCACGTCGACCCGGTCCTCCAGGCGATCGACCTCGTTCCCGCCGGAATCCTCCAGCACGACCTCCCACCCGAAGGACTCCCAGGGAAAGTCGGCGGGGACCTCCCCGAGCGTCACCGTAATCTCCATTGTATCGGATGACCCGATACGGATCGCCCTGTTTCCGGCAAGAATCCCCCCCGCGGCTTCAAGCCGAAGGCGCCCCTCGAACGCCGTCGGACCGGGATTTCGAACTCGGATCCGGCACCGCAGGGACGCATCCTCCGCCTGGAATTCCGGCGAAAGCGCGGCCACGCGAACGATTCTCGGGGTCCGGGTCACGTACTGAAGAGTCTCCAGGAGCAGTCGCGCGGCCCCGCTGTCCTCCCCGTACGCCTCCTCCGGAAGCCCGAACAGCGCGAGCGAGGACCCGGCATACCTTCCTCCGGTAAAGTCCCGCACCTCGGCAACGGTGTCCAGCTCGCGTCCCCGGGAATCGCGTGCCACGAGCAGCGGTCTGCGGAGGTGGTCGTCGCGGCGGAGCACCTCGATCAATTCCGTTCGCTCGCGGCCGCGTTCGTGGGGCGGCGAGGCAATACTGCTTACCGCGCCCCGGGGAGCTTCGGAAAGGGGGTGCAGGCCCGCGCCCCGAGAAGTGGTCTCGACGCGTTCAACGCCCGGAATCACACGGCTACCGAGAAACGGGTCCTCCAGCCAGTCGGGGTGATCGGCATCCGCCCTGCCGTGCTGCAAGTGCCAGGGAGCGACGGCGCCCCGGGGCCCCGCCACCGGGGTTTCGGGTTCGAGGAGCGCAACCGCACCCAGCGCGAAGCTCCCGCCAACCTCGGGCCACAGGACCCACCGGTTCATCCCGACGGTAAGCCGTTCGACTTCGCCCGGTTCCACGGTGTCGATGCCGCCCTCCAGGTCCTTGTCGACCGGGAGAAAGTCGGCCATGGGCACCTCGAAGTAACCCCAGTCGCGGTCGAGTTCGACGAAAGTGGCCCAGTTCCGGCCTCGAGTATCGCGAAGGGCCAGGTACAGAATGTTGACATCGTAGTCGCCCAGCGCGTGAAAGGCGACGACCGAATGCCCGGATCCCCGTTGCCCCGCGAGGGGAATCTCGAGAAAGACATGCCCGTCGCCGATAAGCCGGGTTTCCACGTGCAATCCCGGTGTATCGGTAGCGGGGACGTCCACGGCGGAAGTTGTCACCACCGGCTCCGGGTTCACGTCGGACGAACGCGGTTCCCGCAGGCGGTACTCCCCGCGCCCATCAAAGTCCAGAACGACCCTGGGATTCCCGGACTTTACCGAGTAATCGAGCGCCCGGGGCTCCAGAATCACCACGTTGCCACCCGCGCGGCGATAGGCGTCGAGGACGGGCCTCGCCAGCGCCGGGTAACGGGTTCCGGGCGGGATCACCAGCACGTCGGAATCGGCGGCGGCGAGGTCGTTCGCCCCCTTCTCGTCCATGAGGTCGACCTCATAGCCCGCTCCCGACAGGATCCGTTCAAAAGTCCCCGGGTCGTACCCATCCGGCGAATACAACGAGGCCCGGACCCCGGGATCGTCCGACGCCGACAAAACCGCGGCAAACACCGGAAACAAAATCCCGGTTGCGCCGATTCGGAACATTCTTTGCGCACACATGATCATATTCGCTTTTCTCATAATCCGATCAAAAAGTATTCGGCACCCTTTATCACTATTGTTTTCTACGCACCGGAATTCTACTCTTTTTTCTTTTAGACGCGCATGACATGGTTCTCAATCGCGTTTCATGCCGGCCTCGCCAGGCTTCGAAAAGACACCGGAGTTAACCCGGAACCGATAACGACCAACGATGATCACTCCGTTCCCTCACCACCCCCCCTCGCCCGGCAACCCGGGCGACTCCGGCGGGATTTCCCGGATCCGCGACCTCCTCGAGCGCCGGGCGGCCGCGTTCCTGGCTAGCGACCACCTGCACGTCGATTACTACCGGATCCGGCATAAACTCGCCTTTCCGCTCCCGCTACGCGCGATGCCGCGGCCGGGTATTCCGGTCCGGGGGATTCCCCGCTACCCGTGGTCGATCTGGATGGCGTGGGCTTTGGAGGAGCGGCTCTTTTCCCTCGGATGGAGCGGCGAATGGTCCGGAAATCGCGAGACCCGCGACGCCGCCGTCCGGGACCTGTGCGCCCTGGCCGACTGGCCCGCCTATCGCGAATACGCCGACCTGCCCTCTCTCTGCCTGGCGCATTGCGCCCGGACCCTTTGGGCGGCCGCCCGGAACTGGGAATGGCTGGGGGACGAGGCCCGCTCCGCGATCCGGAAGGGGCTCGGGCGAATTGTCAGCGAGGCGTATCCGCGCTTCGAGGAAACCTTTGCCGGGGCGGAGGAGAAACTGGCGTCCCTCGGCGGCGATCCGGCCGCCCTCAAGCGCTTCCACAACATCGTGGTCATCGAGACCCTGGCGCTGGGTCTGGCCGCCCGCGAAACCGGGGACCCGCGTCGCGAAACGGTCGACCGGACGCTCGTGCGGATCCTCGCCACCCTGCTTGACCTGCGGTTCGACGGCTACACCGAGGGCGTCGCCTACGACGGGTATGTTATGGATTTCGCCGCGGACTGGTTCGCCACGCAACCCGCCGATTCGGTCGCCCCGCTGCTCTCTCATCCGCGTTTCTCCGATCTCTTCCGGGAGTCCTGCTACCTCGCGGTGCCGGGGAACGCGGCCCATGTGGCGGAACTGAGCGATGTCGAACCCCGCGGAATGCCGTTTCATCTTTCCGCCCACGCCAAGCTGGCCCCCCGCCTCCGGATGGAGGAACTCGACTGGTATCTCGGCCGCTGCCCGTTGGACTGGATCCGCGCCGACGGCCTGGCCGCCCTCGCCGGCGGCAGGGAGTGTCCGGCTCCCGCACGCCCGCCCCGCCCGGGGGTTCTCGACGCCTGCTACGCCACCGCCCTTCGTTCCGGTTGGGAGCGCGACGACCTTTGCGTGGCCGCGGCTTCGAGTGCTTCGCCGATGGGTCACATTCACTTTGACAAGGGCTCGCTGGTTCTGGGAACGCGGGGACACTGGCTGCTGGCCGACCCCGGGTACCAGCAGTACATGAAAACCAGCGAGCGAACGTTCACGGTCGGTCCCTCGGCGCATAACGCCCCCGTAATCAATGGCCTGGCCCAGGACCGGAAAACCCGGGCACCGGCGGTTCCCGGGAACGGGACGGACGACGTCCCGAACGTTTTCCTCGACCTAACCGACTGCTATCCGGAAGAATCGCGCGTAACGCGGGTCTGGAGGAGAATCTGGCTGGTCGAGTCGCGCTGGGTGGTCGTCGGCGACCGCGTGGAAGGCGACGGGGTCGATACGATCGCCTACCACTGGCACGGGCACCCCGACGCCTGGTGGAACGAGACGCCCGGCTCGTGGACGCTCGTCCACGCGGACGCCGGTACGCTCGAACTTCGCGCCCTCTCACCCGAACCCGCCGAAACGGTCGTCTCCCGCCTGCCCGGATCGCGGGGTCACCTGACATTGCGGGCGACCTTCACCGCTCCCGCTCCGGTAATCTGGTGGGTCTTGACTTCCGGGAAACCATTCGACAAGGTCGAAGCCCCGGAACTCCGGCCGGATGGAAACGACCGGATTCATCGCGACCGGCGGCTCGCCGTGGAAAAACCGGAGTGAGGGAGAATTTTCCCTTGGAATGTATTTCGGGGGCAGGGGTCGGTTGGCCGGGTGACGCAGCGTCTTTCTTTCGGTCGCAGCGCGGGGGTCATTGCAACACTACATTTTTATGTCAATAAAGCACAAACGACTGGGGAGGCACGGGGTTGTTGTCAGCAATCTTTGCCTCGGAACCATGAACTTCGGACCGCGCACCGATGAGAAAGAATCCTTTGCGATCATGGATCGGG
Source organism: Opitutia bacterium (assembly GCA_003558065.1). Classification (GTDB taxonomy): domain Bacteria; phylum Verrucomicrobiota; class Verrucomicrobiia; order Opitutales; family T3Sed10-336; genus PXDC01. Next base: position 5,019 of record PWMU01000118.1, read on the forward strand.
CGCTCGAGCTGGGGATCAATTTTTTCGATACGGCCGATGTCTACGGAGGTGAGGCCGGCAAAGGCGCGACGGAGAACATAATCGGCCGCTGGTTTGCCCAGGGCGGAGGACGCCGGGAAGCCGTGGTGCTGGCCACGAAGGTCTACAACCCGGCAAACGGCGAAGGCGATCGCCCCGAGCCGAATCATGACTCCCGGAACCTGTCGGCGCTGAAGATCAGGCGCCATTGCGAAGGAAGCCTGAGGCGATTGCAGACCGATACCATCGACCTCTACCAGATGCACCACATTGATCGTGAGTGTCCCTGGGAAGAAGCGTGGCAGGCCTTTTCGGCTCTGACCAACCAGGGAAAGGTGGTCTATGTCGGATCCAGCAATTTCGCCGGCTGGGACATTGCCACCGCCTGCCAGGAGGCGAAGCGGCGCGGAATGACCGGTTTGGTCAGCGAGCAGAGCATTTATAACCTGAGCAACCGGACGATCGAGCTCGAGGGGATTCCGGCCTGCCGGAATTACGGTCTCGGTCTACTCCCATGGAGCCCGCTGGGCGGGGGGCTGCTGGGCGGAGCCCTGCAGGGGGAATCCTCCGGACGCCGGAGCGGCGAAGGCTTCGGCCAGAAGGTCGAGGCGAACCGGAAGCGACTCGAACGCTATGAGGCCCTATGTGCCGGAATCGGTGAAAGCCCGGGGGTGGTCGCCCTTGCCTGGCTTTTGAACAACCCCGTGGTCACCGCGCCGATTATCGGTCCGCGCACGCTGGATCAACTGGAAACGGCGGTACGGGCGACCGAGGTGACATTGGCGGAAGAGACGCTTGCCGAGCTCGAGGAAATCTGGCCGGGTCCCGGCGGCGAAGCACCCAAAGCTTACGCCTGGTAGGCGTCGACCCTCCTGAAGTTAGGTTCTTGAACGCGGACGGGGACGGTGGCGCGCTTCCGGTCGGCACCGGCCCCCTGCATCCGCCGCCGAATTCAGGTCGGTGCCTTCAGTCGACCGCCCGATGCGTGCCAGCCGACCCGGAGCGCTTGGCGAGTACCCGGCTTTTCCATTGAGCCGCAACATGGGAGCCCCCTCACCGGTTAAATTCAACCGGATCGTTCCTGAATTGAGCGCTATCCTCCGTGTACTCCTGGACTTCAACGGCGATACCATTGGGGTCCTTCACCCAAAACTGGAGCGAGGCATCGGCACCCTTCCTTACTGGATTGGGAGGGTATCCCGCCGATTCGAGGCGCGAACGAAGGGTCTCAATGTCGTTCGTTTCGAGGCAGAAATGGCTCAACTGATGGTCTGGAGCTGAGGGCTTTGGAGCATCGGCAAAGAAGACTTCCAGAAACACTTTATCCGCGATCTTAAGGTAAAACCCGATTCTCTCTCCGTCGCGGGTGAAGTCAAACTGGCGCGTAAACCCCAGAAGATCGCAGTAGAATGCTTCGGTTGCGGCAAGGTCGGTCGTTTTCAGGCAAACGTGCGCCAAAGCTTCGATAACATTTTTTTTCATCGCCGCATATTACTCCCCGTGCAACGATGCCGACAAGCTTTCCTTCCGTGCGGGACCTGAGCCAACAGGCATTGCCGGGTGGATTATTCAACCGGATGCCCGATCCAGGACAATTTCCATTCTCAATTCTCGTCGGCCGCGCAATACGGGCGAATTGGCCCATAAGCCTGACCCTGGGTTCGATTGCCGCGGCAATCATCGTGAGCTATTATTTCGTCGCGCCCCTGCGTACTCCGATGGAGCAGCTCGCCGAACTGAAGGAGCGGTACGGTTTGCGATTCGCCATCGTCTCCACCGGGATTTTCGGAGGTCTGCTACCGTTGCTGATCGAGCAATTCCGCAGCAATCCATCGCGCCGCCTCGACCGGGCCAGCCTGCTGTTCTTCACGGGATTCTGGGGCTTCAAAGGTGCGGAAATAGATCTGTTGTACCGCGGGCAGGCGCTGCTTTTCGGCGATGTTGCCTCGCCCGGCACGGTAGTGGCAAAAGTCACTGTCGACATGTTGATTTATGTGCCGCTGTGGGCTATCCCCAGTGTGGTAATCGCCTACCTGTGGCTTGATAACAGCTTTGATTACCGACGGACTTTGGGCTCGCTTGGTCCGAAATGGTACCGCCACCGTATTCTGCCCGTCATGGTCATGAACTGGATAATATGGGTCCCCGCTGTTACGGTGATTTACTCCCTGCCGCTTACGCTCCAGCTTCCTGTCCAGAACATCATTTTATTACTGTTTGCCATTGTCCTGCTGTTCATGACCGCGCCAGGCCCCCAGGAGTCTGCCGGGCTTCGCCGACAGACTAGCTGAGACAGCTCATCCAGGCTGGCTTCCGTAATAATCCGGGGAGGCACATCCGGTCTCTATAGCACCATTTTCCGGCGCCTTGAAACTGCTGCCGGACAGGCTTTTTTGAATCAGAATAACTTATCAAAGAGTTGACATTTGTTAAGAATATCTTATCCTATAAGAATCTGACCACACCTCCCAATGAAAACACACCTCTACCTTTCGCTGATACCGGAGTCCCTGGTTGCATCAATGCTGCCTCCTGAAGAATTCGGTGCCTATTACGCCACGGGAACGCAGCAGCTTTCGCGCGGCCAGGCGATCTTTTTTGAGGTATCGCCGGAGATCCGTTCCGATTATTTTCCCATGGATGAGATCGACAAACGGTGCGTCCCGCATCCGGACGGGAGGCCGCGGAAATCGACTTATATTGGAGTTTACCGGGTTTTGGAGCATGTGCCGCGCGAGTTTCTGGGGAAACTGTATCTGGTCACCGCTGATGGCAAGGTTCTCGGGCTGGATCCGGGAGAGACGCCCCAAAGCAAGAAGGCCGGACTCCACCTCTACCAGGAATTGTGCCCCCTGCGCCCCCGGGTGGTGACCACTCTGGAGCCGCATGCCTTTGGACGCAAGCTGACCGACAGGCGGCAACCTGTTTCGGTGGAGCGCATCGCCTATTGCGACCTTCGCCTCGACGAGTTGGCGGAAGACCCGGAAAACGGCAAAGCGGATGACCTTCCCTACGCCAACATCGCGCATCTGCGGGACTGTTTGAAGTTGGTGCGCGACCATCCGGACAAGCAGATCAAAACGGTCATACGTACCCTGCCCGAGGACTTTTTCTACCGAACGGTCTTGAACGGATTCTACGTGGCGGATGCTTCGGGCCTGACTTCCTATCCCATGCCGGCCCTCGAACGTCTGGAGCGGGACCATTACGAATGGTGGCGCTCAGTAGTAGCCTCTCTATGCTGAAAGCACAGGCAAAGGGGAGCGTTTACTTTTCCGGTGACTCGGGAAACCCGTAACGCCGGAGGATCTCGCGGGGAACGTGGGCCTCGCTCAAAATCCGGGTTCCCAGAGCCAACAGGCGGGCCTCGGTCACGGGATCCTTGAGTGGATTCTCCTGCCCCGGGTCCGTCTTGAGGTCGAAAAGACAGGATTCCCCGGTGGCTGGGCTGCGCCCCTCCATGCGCGGAAACCGCGGAACGGCATGGCCCTTGGAAAAAGGCAGCGGGCCCGTGATCTCGGCCCCCGCCAGCTCTTCCCTGCTCCAGAACCCGCGCATGTGCTCCGGCATCCAGGAGTAGATGTGGTACGGTTGTTCCGGATCCACGGCATGGCGGATGAGCAAGTGTCGCCCGTCGGTGACATGGATCGGCATGCCGAAGTAGCCGAAGACCGCCCCTTCCCGCAACGACTCGTCACCGGCTATCGCCGGCGCCAGGTCCCGCCCGGTCATCTCCGGTGTCAGCTCCTTGCCGAAGAAGCTCAGGAGCGTGGGCCCGAGGTCGATCGAAGGCTGGACCAGTGCCGACCGTCGCGACCCGGCGGTTTCCGCATGGCGGGGATCCCAGACAAACAAGGGAATGTGTGCGACCTCGTTCCAGAGGTTGGGCATATTCTTGGCCCACAGATTGTGTTCTCCCAAGAGGAAACCATGGTCGGTCCAGACAATCAGGAGGGTATCCTTCCACAGGTCATACCGGTCCATGGCGTCGAGCACCCGTCCGAGTTGGGCATCACAGAGCGAAACCACCGCCCCGTAGTTGTCGCGCAGACGGGCGATCTCCTCGGGGGATTCGTGGACCTGGTCGTAGGCCGGCCAGTCGAATACGGGCTCTTCGCCGGCCCGCGGGTAGATTTCCTGATATTCCGGGGGAGCGACAAAAGGTTCGTGGGGATCGAAGGTCTCGATCTGAAGCATCCACGAATCCTCACCATGATTCCGTTCGATAAAGTCCAGCCCGGCGTTGAAAGTCCGCACCTGAGACCAACTCCCCTCCTCCTTCCAGAATTTCCGGTTGATCCAGTCCTGGCGGCGACTCTTGCCGTTGATAGTCGGCGGCACCTCCGGTTCGGCCACCTGGCCTTTCCACGGATCGCCCTCCTGTCCGCGGAAGAACTCCCACGTACTGTAGCGCGTGTGGTAGTTGCCGCCGCCGTCTTCGAAATAGTGGTAGTGATCGGTGACCAGATGCGTGGAAACCCCGGCAGCATCCAGCAGCGCGGGCACGGAATCGTCGAAAGGCTGCAGCGGTCCCCAATTACAATGGAGGAAATTCGGCCGCCCGGTGTGAAAGTCGCGACGGGCGGGCATGCAGGGCATGGAACAGACGTAGGCGTTGTCGAAGGTGACCGAGCGTTCGGCCAGCCGTGAAAAATTCGGCGCCCGGGCCGCTCCTCCGTAGGGGGGCAGCCAATGGCGATTGAGCGAATCGTACATAACCACAATGGCTTTCATATACCCCCAATAGCGTCTCGGCTGCCTTCAGGCAATTCCTAACGGCCATCGAACCAAAGACGTTCGAGTCCTTCCCGGGAGTCCGTCGGGCTTCGCCGACGGACTCCTCGAAACCCGCCGCGCCAGCGGGAAATCGCTACCCTTCACACGCCGACTTTCGGGCTACGGGATTACAGATTCTTCAGCTTGTCGATAACCCGATCGACATCCTCCGGGTCGATGCGTACGAAAATCTCCTGGACGCCGCGCGAGGTCTGAATCACCGCCTTACACCCTCCCGCCTCCCGGCGCTGGATCCTGAAGCCGAGCCGCTCGGCCCCGGAGCCGATCGACTTGCCGCCGATCGACTGCCCGATAATCACCGATTTCACGCCCGGAACGGCCTCGATGCGCGCGAGGGCCCGGGCGCCTTCTTTGTCGGTGGACCGGTGTCTGCCGTGTTTAGCCATTCAAATGCCCTCGATTGCCAGTGTTCCGCTGCCTTCCACGGAAATATTGGCACCCATAAGCGCCGGGTCAAAATCGACTCCGGCCGGCTCCCCGTTCCAGGTTACGCTCTCCGGTTCGTGCGGAAGCCGGGAGAGGCGGATCGTGAACTCGTTTCCCGGCCACGCATCAATGACGAGGCGCAGAACGCTTTCCTCGTGCTTGACCGCGGTTATGCCACCGGGAAGGAAGGCAAGCACTCCATCGGCGGTAACCCGCCTGCACTCGAACCAGGGAGTGAGACCGAATAGCTCGGCCACATGCGTTTGCACGGTGCCCGGGGTGATGGCGGGCCCGTCGGGAATCTGGGATTTCAGCAAGGTAAAGTCGGCGAGGAGCCCCTGCCGTTCCGGATCGTCCATCGGAAAAGTCTGCTGCAAACCGCTCGCTGTAATTCCCCGGGCCAACCGGTCCCAGAAAGGTCCTTTTCGCTCGTCCACCCGCGCCAGTTCGTGGAGAGCCGACCGGTAAACCAGGCCGCACCACTGAACGGGTTGCCCGATCCAGTTGGGCGCGACCCAGTTGGTCGCCCCCAGGACGGCGATCGTGGCATAGGGGCCGATGGAACCGGCTGTCGGATTGTCGAGATAAACCAGGGGCACACCGGTCCAGGCCCAGTAGCGGGCCTCGTCGAGGTAACGGTCATCCCCGGTCAGTTTATAGCCCAGGACATAGCTGCGAACCATGCGGGCCGAAGCCAGAATATCGGGGGTGTGCAGAGGCATCTCCCAGGTCTGGGCGCCCCGCGGAACCGTGCCCCCGTAGTGAGCGGCCTGTTTGTCCAAGACGGCCAGTACCTGTTCGATCAGTGTTTCCTCGCCGGAAAAAGCCGCCGCTTCGAGTAGGGGTTCGAGCGCGGCAAAACCGTATCCGTTTGCGTGGTCCGCCCAATGGGTCCGGCCGTAGTCGGGCCCGTCTTCCGGGGGAACGTACTGTCGGAGCCCTTCCCCGTCGAACGCTTCGAGGCTCCTGCGCGCCTCAGCAACACGTTCCTCGATATACCGATCGATACGCCCAAAAAGGAGCGGGGCAACGGGCCGGTTGACGTGGCCGATGGCCTCGCCGTAACAGGATTCCGGATTCAACCGCTCGAGGCCGCGTTCGGCGGCGGAGCGGAGGCGTCGGGCCAACGCCCCATCGTCGGTATGCTCGGCGAGCCAGAGCATCTGAGCCGGGGCTTCGGCGGTCGCCTGCGGGCCAAACCCCGGCCACACCGCGTGTCGCCACAGCCCGTCATCGTAGCCGTCGGAATCGAGCCATCCCGCCGCGAGCAACCGAATCGCAGACTGCACGCCGCCGGCAAATTCCGGCACCTCGGGCAGCCCGCCGTTATAAAGGGCGTAATGCCGTGCCGCCGCGGCGACCGTATTGTCACGGCCCCCGAAAAGCTGGACGGTCAGAGTCCGGGGGATATTCGCTTCCAGGCCGACGGGCATCATGGGATTCACCTCGTTCTCAAGGCGGGCGGCGCCCACACCCGGATGCCAGAGGGCCATCAGATGCGCGCCGCTGTCGTGCAGACGGTCGGGGGAATCGAAAACCGGCGCCGGGCGGTCCTCCCTATCCCAGGCCAAACCGAAGTAGCGGTCCTGGTAAGACAACGCCATGAAGGTCGAGGTCAATTTGTAATCCTCGACGATCCGGCGAACGGCCTGGTCCCCTTCGAAGCTCCTCTCGCTGCTGCTGGCCTCGTCCTCGCCGAGGTACTCCACCCCGGGCAGCACCGCCTGGCTTTTTCGCTCCCCAAAGGCTCCGAGACCGGGAAAAAGCGTGACCCACGGCAGGTGGAAGACCGCCCGGTCCCGGTCGACTTCGACGGTGGTCTCGACTTCCAGCCCCAGATCCATGAAATGCGGCCGAAATACGCGGCGCCATTTCCACCGGGCCCCGTGCCGGTCCTCCAGACGAGCTTCCACCGTCAAACCCAGGCCGCTTCTATGTAAAGAAACCACGGCATCACGCAGCTCGAGAAAGGCGGACTCTCCGTCAACAACGTACCCGATACGCTCGTTCACAAGGCTGGCAGCCATGGGTTCGCCGTAGACCAGGACCTCGAAGCCGTTCCATTGGTGGCCGTCGTGACGGACACTCACGCCTCCGGCTTCGGTCACATGGGCATCCCCGGAAAACTCCATCAGCTCCGGGCTCGGAAGGTAAATATCGGCCATGGGAATCAGCGGCTCCGCGGCAATCCATTGGACGGCAAAAGTCCCTTCCCCGGCCGCGGGATCAATACGCAACCGGCTCCCCTGCTCCTGGGGAGGAATCACCACCTCGTAGTCATGCCATTCGCCGTCGGGCCGCACCAGAAACCCGACCCTTCGAGCGGCATCAAACCCCTCACCGTAGAACACTTCACCCGCCCGATCACCGGTAGAGCGCATACGGATGGTCAGCCTCAATTTTTCACCCAGGGGAAGGTTTTGGGGCGAAGGTCCCTCGATCCAGGGGTCGTGACCGACGCTGTCGAACACCAGACCCGTTTCGGGATCCTGTCGAAAGTCCTCAATTCGCGGATTGCCGTGCCAGCCGTGTGTGTCCTCGCGAAAATCAAAGAGCATCACCTCTTCCCCGCAGGCAGACGCGGATGCGATTCCCGTCAGCAAAAACCACCCAATCGCCGCCCCGGGACGTACGTTCGAAACCGGTAAAATCATCGCCATTCAGAGATTTTACCCACGGATCCCGGATCGGCCAAACGATTTATTTTCGATCATGCTCAACCGCGGGGCTTCTCCCGCGCCCGTCAGTGGCTTTCGCCAAACGACGGTGTCAGCCGGCGTCCAGAACCGCCCTGACGGTTTTTGCCAGAATTTCGCCCGTAAAAGGCTTCGGCACAAACACCGTCTCAGCATCACGACATTCAAGCCCGTCGATTTCGGGACTGTAACCGCTGATATAGACCACCTTCAACTCCGGCTTTTCCTCACGCATCCTTCTGGCGAGATCCACGCCGCTGATATTCTCGGGCATCACCAGGTCCGTGACCAGCAAATCGACACCGTTCCCTTCACGGGCCCACACTTCGAGAGCCTCCGGTCCGTTCGCGGCTGAAATGACCCGAAAACCCTTTGCTTCCAGAATAACCTGGGTCATCTCGCGAACCACCTTTTCATCCTCGACGAGAAGAATGGCTCCGTCGCCGGCCCTGGCGCTGGGCGCCGGAGCCTCGGGAGCCGCCTCGTCACCGGGCACGGTCACGGGCTGTTCATCCTCGGAGATGAGAGAAAAAAAGAGACGGAAGACAGTCCCCTTGCCGGGTTCACTCTCAAGGTTGATCCAGCCTTCATGCTGGCGAACAGCGGCAAAGGCAGTGGTCAGCCCGAGCCCCGTTCCCTCGCCGACCTCTTTCGTGGTAAAGAAGGGATCAAACACCCTGTCACGAATATCCTTTGTCATCCCCTTTCCGGTATCGGATACCTCGATACACAAGTAATCTCCGTTCGGCATTTCCTTCGGGAGGCCTTCACCCCGCCAAACCAACTGTTTCTTAAAGGCAGAGACCTCGACCTTCCCCCCGTGAGGCATAGCGTCACGGGCATTGATGGCGAGGTTGATTATGACTTCTTCAATTCTGTTCGAATCGCCCCGGATCCACAAGGGCTCGTCGGCCTCACGGATACGCAAATCGACCGTTTCGCCCAGCAACGGGGTAAGCATACTCCATAAGCCTCTCAACAGGGTATTGACCTCCAGCGGTCGCGCATCAAACCCCCTCGGGCGAGTGAAGTCCAAAAGCTCTTTGGTCAACGAGGCAGCCCGCGTCGCCGCTTCGAGGATTTCCGCGACCATCTGCCGGTCCTCCGATCCTTCGGGCATCCGTGACAACAGCATGTCCGCCCATCCCTCGATAATAGTAAGCTTATTATTGAAGTCGTGCGCCATCCCCCCGACCAGCTGGCCGATCGCTTCCATTTTCTGTATCTGCCTGAAACGTTCCTGGGAATCCCTGAGCAGCCGGTAATAAACACTGCGCTCGATCGCCAACGCCATGGAATTGACAGCGATTCGGAGAAAATCCCGTACTTCCCGACTCTCTCCGGCGGGTGCGGGTTCAAACTCAATCGCAAGAACCCCAAGAAGCCATTCCTTGCTGAGCAACGGGAAAAAGACCGTGCCTGCAGCCCAGGGATTCATTATCTCCGGCCGATCATCAGGGGCAATCGAATCGACCCGGATTTCCTCATTCGCTTCCAGCGGATTCACTATAGCGCTATCGGTCAGATCCTCTTCCGATCCCACGTCCACCTCGCGGTTCCAGGCACCCTGCGCGGTCAACCGAACCCCGGGAGCCTGCAGATCACGACGCCACAGGACAGCGCTCCCGGCACCACTGCCCTCGCCGATCGCCTCCAGGATCGCCGGCGCCTCCGTGTCCCAAACGATAGGACGCAACAAACGCTGATGTAACCGAATCAAGCATTTCAACCGTGCCTCCCGTTCTTCCGGACTGTCCTCTCCGTCGCGGCTCGAACTCAATAGACCTGTTTCACTAATACAATCGGTTTTCCGTTTCACGTGCCTCCGTCAATTCAAATGCTTGTCATACAGGTCCTCTACCAACTTCGGCTGAAAACCGCTTCCCGGTCAACGCCAGTGTTCTACAAGTCAAAATCGGGGTCAATCCGGAAAATCGCGATCGTCCACGCCCCCTGCGCCGGGCGGCCAGGGCGTGCGCGCGCCGGATACGGACGTCCTGCGGGATGAGGTTCGGCCAGGCTTCTATTCTCGACTCAATTCCGCCAGGTCGTGACGAATGGCCTCAATGCGGGCGCGGGAAAGCTTCATTCGGTCCGGCAGCGTCTTTGCCGCCGTCTCGAGGGAAAAGCCCATAACCTGGCTCAGCCAGGGGGAATTTATCAGCTCGGGAATATGCCGGCGCAAGACTTCCCGGGCTCCCTTATTCGAGAGCAGCCTGGCCATCGTCACGTCCAGGGCCGCCAATTCCCCACTATCCGCCGCCGAGTTGGATTCGCCGATCGACGCCATCAGTATCTTCGAGGGATAGGAAAAACGGTAACGACCGGACCCCAAATCCACCTCAACCGAATCCCCGTTCTGTTGGAACCGCTCAATGCCCGCGGCTTCGTCCAGCCGGCCGCCCCCTTCCCTCACCTCCTTTAAATCGGCATGGGGAAGGACCACGATTGCGGTGGTATTTGCCGGAATCTCGACCTCGAAAGTAACGCCCTCCCGACCGATCTCCCAGGACGATTCGATCCTGCCATACGGAGAGTCAAGAATCGCCCGTGCGTGATCCAACTCCCCTCCCGGAACAGGTTGGATACGACTGCGCCGATAGCCGGGCTCTTCCGGTCGAATGCCGGCGACCTCCTGAAACAACCACTCCCCGATGGCTCCGTACGCATAGTGATTGAATGAATTCATACCGGGGGTCTGAAAGGTTCCATCCGGCTTGATCCCGTCCCACCGCTCCCAGATCGTGGTCGCCCCCCGGGTTACCGGATACAGCCACGAAGGATAATCCTTTCGCAGTAAAAGGTGATAAGCGAGATCGGTCTGCCCGTACTCGCTGAGTACCGGGTTGAGGTGAGGCGTTCCCAGAAACCCGGTTGTCAAATGGCCGTGTCGCCGTATCTCCCCGACAAGATGGTTCACGGCCGCGGGCTTCAACGCCTCGGGTACCAGGTCAAATCTCAGGGCCAGCAGGTACGAGGTCTGTGTATTCGACAACACCCGGCCGTTCGGTGTGATGTACTCCTGCTGAAAGGCCTCCCGGATCTTTCCGGCCAGGTTCGAATAATTTTCCCTGTCCCCGGCCTTCCCCAGTACGTCCGCGGTTTTGCTCAACAGGCTGGAAGAATGTGCGAAAAACGCCGTGGATATAAGGTCTTTATCGGTAAATGCGCCCGGGTAATCCGAACGGGTCGAATTGAATGACAACCAGTCGCCAAAGGTGAAATCCCCCTGCCGGAGATACGGGTTCCCCGTTCCGGCCGCCCGCTCGGCCATATAATCCACCCACGCCTTCATGCTGCCGTACTGACGTTCCAGAATCCGCGTATCTCCAAAGGACTGGTAAAGAGTCCATGGCACGATAACGCCCGCATCCGCCCATCCGGCAGCCCCGCTCCACGCCTCCCCCAGCACGTTCGGAACCACGTGGGGTATACTTCCGTTCTCCTGCTGATCCGCCTCCAGGTCCTGAAGCCATTTGGTCAGGAAGGCGGCCGTATTCATATTCAAATTGGCCGTTCCCGCAAACACCTGAATATCCCCGGTCCAGCCGAGGCGTTCATCGCGCTGCGGACAGTCGGTCGGAATATCCAGAAAGTTCCCCTTTTGCCCCCACACAATATTGTGCTGCAACCGGTTGATCAATTCATTCGAGCTCTGAAAATGACCGGAGGGCTCCAAATCCGAATGGAGGACAACTCCCTTGATATCGTCCAGGCTCAGGTCCCCGGAATACCCGTCGACAGCGACGTACCGGAACCCCTGAAACGTGAACCGCGGTTCCCAGATCTCCTCACCTTCTCCTTTCAAAACATAAGAATTTTTCTGTTCGGCCGCGCGCAGATTGTCCGTATAGAAGTTTCCGTCCCGGTCCAGCACCTCGGCATGCCTGAGGGTCACCTCGGCGCCCCGTTCGCCCTCCACTCTCAACCGGACCCAGCCGATCATATTCTGCCCCATATCAACAACGGTATCGCCTTCAGGCGTCACCAGGATCTCTTTGGGCTTCAGTTCCTGAATCCTTCGGACCGGCGGACCCTGTTGGGCGATCAGGCGATCCTTGCCGTGCTTCACGACACGGACGCTCGACCAGTCGCCATCGTCAAAGCCGGGCGTAGACCATCCCTCTTTCTCCAAACGTGCATCATAGGTTTCACCGTTATAAATATCCGATTTCAGAATCGGCCCGGTGCTGACCTTCCAGTTCAGGTCGGTACCCACAACCTCAGTGCGTCCGTCTTCGTAGGTGATTTCGACCTGAACCAGAAGCGCGAGTCTTTCGCCGTAGAAGTTGCGCTGATTTCCGAAACCCATATAACCGCGAAACCAACCGTCGCCCACTTGAACTCCGATCGCGTTCTCCCCGGCCTTCAATAACCGGGTAATATCGTAGGTCTGGTACTGAAGCCGGTTATGATAACTGGTCCACCCCGGGCTCAGCATCTGGTCCCCCACGCGCTCCCCGTTAAGCTCCATCTCGTACACCCCATGGCTCGTGGCATACGCCCTGGCGGAGCGTATCTCACCGTCAACGGCGAACTCCCTCCGAAACATCCGGGCGGGGGGAGAAGTGGAAACAGTCTCATCCAACTCCGCTTCGATCCATTCCGCCCGCCAGTCCTCGACCTCGAGCAATCCCATTTCCCAAAAGGCAACGTCACTCCACTCCGAAACCCGGTCGTGATTGTTCCAAGCCCTGACCCTCCAAAAGTACCTCTTGCCCGATTCAAGGTTCGGCCCCCCGTACTCGACCTGAATCGACCGGCTCGACTCGACCCGGTCCGTGTCCCACAAGAGCTCCCCCCGATCCAGGGCGTCCCTGGTCTCAGCCACCTGGAGCTGGTAGGCGGTCTGGCGGGTGGCGCGCGCTTCACTCGCGGAGATCCAGAAAAACCGCGGGCGGACGGCATCGATACCGACCGGATTCTGCTTGTATTCAGTAAGGAGATTGATCACGGGAGGATCCTGGGTTGGGTGAAAATCAGACGGACTGGTGCCGGAACCGGCGCCGGCCGACAGGGCCCCCAGAACAGCTGATACAGCGAACAAACGACAGGCTGCCAATGGAGGAAATTTCATGACCAGGGAGTGGAATAGAGGTGAAATAAACTCATGAAAGGGTATATTAAGGCCACTTCAAGCGCGAATCTCGTTCATTTTTTTTGTCCGAATTCTTGCTTTTTCATCAAAATTCCCCCGTTTCCCCGCTTTTATTTTTCCGGAGGAATACTATTGATGACGGATCGGCGACGGTTCGCCGCCACCCGGCCGATACCGCCGGGGGGAGGCTCGAAATCCGATTCGATCCGCTGAGATTAAATCCGAACTGGACAGAACGGACTTTCTGTAAGATACCGGGGGTGATCAAGGACGGGTCCTCGTCCGTTCAGCCAATACCGAGACCTCAACCTCCGAATATTTTCCGGAATGATCCAAACAAAAGGACTCCCTATGAGAAAACGCAATCGGCTCCCCGTTTCGCTCCTGGTTCCGTTACTGGGAGCGGCAGTGATTGCGGAAGCGGATTCGCCCCGGATTTCCCTCGACCACGACTTCGGAAAGGGCGAGATCGCGGTAAGCATTCGCGGCGACCATTTCACCACCTATCATTACGGCGACGCCGTCCGGACGCCTTTTCTCTGGCCCGTGAACGCCGAAGGAGGCGTTGGTGTGACCCGAAACTACCCGATGGGCACGGACGAGCCGGAGAGCACGGATCATCCCCACCACCGCTCGCTCCACCTGACCTTCGGGGACGTGAACGGCTACGACCACTGGCATGAGGACCGTATCGAGACACGTTCGGTCAAAACCGGTTCGGCCGGCGATTACGTCTGGATCCGGGCCCGCAACGAATGGCTGACGCCCGACGGCAGTCCGTTGATTGCCGAGTTGCAGGAAATCCGGTTTTACGAGACCCCGGCTTCGGCGCGCTTAATCGATGTTATTTCCACACTTGAGGCTCCCCGCGAAGACGTCACTTTCGGCGACGACAAGGAAGGATTGATGGCTTTCCGGATTCGCCCGGAGATCCAGGGCAACCGGGCCGGGGTGCTCACGAACGCCGAGGGCAGGCAGGGCGAGCGGAATGTCTACGGGACTCCGTCGCCATGGATGGATTACTCCGGCCCGATTGAAGGCCACGGCACGCGCGGTATCGCGCTTTTCGATCACCCCCGGAATTTCAGGCATCCCACGTTTTGGCACGTCCGTGATTACGGACTGGCCGCCGCCAATCCGTTTGGCAGGAGTTCGGTGGGAGGAGAAGACGAGGACGGGAGTCACCTTCTGCGAAAAGGTGAATCCATGACATTCGTTTATCGCGTTTACGTGCACTCGGGAGATGTGAGCGAAGCCCGCGTCGATGAGCAGTACGAAGCCTTTTCGGAACTCTCTTATTCCAGGGACTAGCAGCCTGTCGGGCTTCGCCGACAGACTCCTGGCCCGCACACGCAGTCGCATCTTCCCGCCAACCAAAATCCGAAGACAGGAAAACGTGAACAAGAAGCACCTCAACAACCAGGGCGGCCCCGGTGGATTCACCCGCCGTCATTTTATAAAAAGTACCGCCGCACTCGGCGCACTCGCCCTCCTGGGACCCACCTCCCAGGTGTTCGGCGCGAACGACCGCATGCGGATCGCCGTCTGCGGCGTGCGGAGCCGGGGAAACCATCTGATGCGCCGTTTCGCCGACGAAGACAACGTCGAAATCGCCTGGATCGTCGATCCGGACCGGCGCTTACTTGAGCAGCGGTCGGAGGAAATCAAGGAGCGCAGCGGGAAAAAGCCAAAAACCACGACAGACCTCCGGAAGGCCCTGGAAGATCCCGATGTCGACGCGATCGTCGTCGGCTCCCCCAATCACTGGCACTCGCTGATGGTGATCTGGGCGGCCCAGGCCGGGAAGCATTGCTTCGTGGAAAAACCGGCGAGCCATCAGGTCCATGAAGGGCGAGTGGCACTCGAAGCGGCCGGAAAATACGGCGTCGTCGTTCAACACGGAACCCAGCGACGCAGCAGCGAGGATACGGCCGGAACCATCAAGGCCATTCACTCGGGCAAGTACGGCAAACTCGCCATCTCCCATTGCATCGTGCAACGGCACCGCAACCACATTGGGCACGAACCGGTCTCCGAGCCACCCGACTGGCTGGACTGGGATCTGTGGCGCGGGCCGGCGGTCATAGACGAATTCCACAGGAACCTGGTTCATTACAACTGGCACTGGTTCTGGGCAACCGGAAACGGCGAAGTCAACAACCAGGGCACCCATCAACTGGACGTCGCGTATTGGGCGCTCGATCCGGAGATGCACTCCAGGCACCCGATGAAAATCACCGCGCTGGGCGGAAGATTTGGCTGGGACGACCAGGCCGAAACGCCGAATGCGCTTTTCGGGATGGCCGAATACCCCAATGGACAGAAAATCGTGATGAGCTGCGGAAACGGTGATTACGAAGGTTTCCGGCGACAAGTGGAGAACCGCTTCTATTTCGAAGACGGCGGCCGAATCGTCGGGAACGAATACATTTCCCCCGACGGAGAAAAGTCTCCGGTCGAGGCCGAGCCATCCGGGATTACAGGCGGCGGCCACGTGGGCAGTTTCGTGAGAGCCTGCCGCGCCGGAGACCCAGGAATGGCCAACGGCAACATGCAGGACGCCCATTACAGTTGCGTGGTCGGTCACCTGTTCAATATTGCCTACCGGATCGGCAAGGAGGTTCCGTTCAACGCAAAGGCGGGACGTTTCGGCGACGATTCGAAGACCGCCGACCTGTTCCTGGATTTTCACGAAAGGGTCCGCGACGGATGGGCGCTGCCCGAGGACGAGGAAAAGTATCTGGTCGGCCCTTCGCTAAGTTTTGACAGCGACAGCGAAACCTTTGCGGGCGAACACGCCGGCGAGGCCAATCCCCTGCTCCGGGATCCCCGCCGCGAGGAGTTCGAGATACCGGAACCGGATCGAGTCTAGCCCGGATTGATAGAGCGGAGAATCAGCGAAAAAGGAGGACCGGAACCGGGCAGACACGAATCATCGTCGCCGTGGTGCTGCCGATGATCAGTCGGCGGATCTGGGAGTGGCCGTAGGCGCCCATGGCGAGGAGGTCGCACTGCTCTTCCTTGACGGTTTTCTCGATCACGTCGTCGACATTGCCTTCGATAATGAGCGTGCGCGCCTCGTATCCCGCGTCTCGGAGTTTCTCGCAGGCTTCTTCCACGTACCATTTCGCCTTGTCATCGATACGGCCTGTCCGGAGAAGGAGGCATTCCACTCCGGACAGGAGGGAATCTGATTGGAGAAATCTCAGCCCCCTTTCGATACTCAGGCCTCCATCGTAGGCGATGAGGCAACGGTTGATCGGCCTAAACGCGCGCGAAGCAACCAGAATCGGGCGAACACTGGCCCGAATCACCCTTTCGAGGTTGGAGCCGAGATGTGATTTGGCAAAGTCGGCGGATTCCCCCCGCTTGCCGACGACGACCATATCCGCATTGCGCTCCAATTCTGCCACGACTTCGACCAGCGAGCCGTGTCGCTGTTCGGCTTTGACTTCCTGCACCCCGTTCTCCCGCAGGTACCCGGTCGCATGCTCGAGAATGACTCCCCCTTTCTCACGGTCCAGCCTGTGCCGGGCCTCCTCCAGCCGAACGGTTTCCTCGAGCAAATCCTGCCGCGTTTCGAAGCCAAGGCTTCGGCTCCAATCGCTGCTTGCGGCTTTTCCCGCGTTGGGCTCGATCGTATGGAGGACCAGGACGCCGGCTCCGCTTCGACGGGCCGCCCAGGCCGTGTGGTCGTAAACGCCCTCAGCGTAAATGGAACCGTCTGTACAACAAAGAAGTGTCTTCATGATCAGTAAAAATCTGAATTTAAAGTCAAGCGGCGCAGCCTCCCCGGCGCCAGCCTTATCATGCACGGCAACCGGGCGGGCGTACACATAAACCCGTCTGTCTCACGGGCCGGAAACTGCGACGCGAACTCCATTTAGATTGATGAACAAGCTCCCCTGGCCGCCTCCCCGGATTAACGCGGCACCCGCCGCACCAGGACTTTTGTGGCATCGCCTTCTTTTTCCTTTCTGACCTCGAATAAATCGATCGCCGCAAACAGATCGCTCAGCTTGCGGAAGCCGTAATTGCGGGAATCGAACGAGCCCTGATTGGCGATGTGGGAGCCGATAGAGCCCAACGAGGCCCACCCATCCTCGTCTTCCACCGCTTCCACGGCGCTGCGCAGGACGTTCATCAGTTTGCTGTCCCGCTTCAATTGCGTCCCCGTTGGCCGCTTGTCTCCTGAGGAGCTCGCCGCCTTCTTTTCCTCGTCGAGGAAGAGGAAACGGGTGCAGCTGTTGACAAACGGGGACGGAGCGTTCTTTTCACCAAATCCGATCACCTGCTTACCATCGGCACGCAATCGAAGGATCAGCGGAGTGAAATCGCAATCGGAGGAGACGAGGCAAAAAGTCCCGACGCTCTTGGTATACAGCAGATCCATCGCGTCGATAAGGAGCGCCATATCGCTGGCGTTCTTTCCCTTGATCAGATCGAAGTGCTGGACGGGTTGGATCGCGTAATCGTGGAGGATTTTTTCCCAGCCCGACAGCTCCTGCTTCTTCCAGTTGCCGTAGGCGCGGCGCACGTTGACCACCCCGTATGACGCGAGCTCCGCGATAATGAAATCGATCTTGGATGCGGGAGCGTTGTCGGCATCGATCAGCAGAGCGATGCTTTCGTGCGATGGAGAGGAGGGTGTCATTACCACTTCACTCATGGCCCGCCGATACGACAGCGTCAAGCCGGCGCTTCACGGTAACGCACCCTCCGGGTCAATCCTCCGCCTTCTCGCCGGGCGGGGCCATCTTGACGATTTTGGGATCGAAACGGGCCAGGACACTCACCAAATCCTGCTGTGCCGCCATAACCTGGTGGATATCCTTGTAAACGCCAGGCACCTCATCCGTTCCGGCGGAAAGGACCCAGACCCCTGCGGCTTCGATCTCCCCGCGGACATTCCCCCAGACGAACGTGTCTTTGGCTTTTTTCCGGCTCATGACGCGCCCCGCGCCGTGTGCGGCGCTTTTGAGGGATTCCGGATTCCCCTTGCCCCGCACGACAAACCCGGGCGTCGCCATCGACCCGGGAATGATTCCCCACACGCCTTCGCCGGCGGGAGTCGCCCCTTTCCGGTGGACGATCACCTCGCGTTCCTCTCCGCCGATGCAATGGGTTTCCTTCCAGGCGAAGTTGTGATGATTCTCGACGTCCAGCAAAACCGGCGATCCCAATTCCCTGGAAATGTGCCGGTGGATCACCGCATGATTGGCCGCCGCGTACTGTCCCATCAGGTTCATCGCCTCCCAGTATTCACGCCCCGCCTCGCTGCCGAGGTCCAGCCAGGCCAGGTGCTTGAGGGGTTTGGGCAAATCGCGGTGCCGGTCCATGGCGAAGCGGCTGTAATAAGAGCAGACCTGCGCCCCGGTTCCACGGGAGCCGCTGTGACTGAGCAAAGCCAGGTACTTCCCCGCCTCCAACCCGAGATCGGGGCCGGTCACCGTGAGTTCTCCGAACTCGACAAAGTGGTTTCCCGATCCGCTGGTTCCCAGTTGGGCCCAAGCCTTGTCCTTGAAACGCCGGGTTACGGGCGCAACCGACCAATCCGCATCCATCACCGCATGGTCCCGTCGCCTTCGGAAAGCGGCCCCGAGACCGAACCGCGTTTCCCTTTCCAGGATGCCCGCCAGTCGTTCCTTTTCTCCGGCGATCCGGTCGGCCGGTCGATCGAAGACCGTCATTTTCATACGGCAGGCGATGTCCACCCCCACCGCATAAGGAATCACCGCCCCCTCCGTAGCGAGGACACCCCCGATGGGAAGTCCGTAGCCGATGTGTGCATCCGGCATGAGCGCACCCGCCACGCTGACCGGCAGCTGGCAGGCGTCCGCCATTTGTCGCACCGCCTGCTCTTCCAGGCCCGTCCCCCACATCCGCCAGGGAGCGGGTTCGGGACGGGATCGGAAGTGCTGCGCGGTAGTCATGGCGTACCTTATAACATAACCCAGGTTCCGCTGGGATTCAAAATCCGATTCACAGGCTCAGGGCCACTCCCGGACAAACGGTGCCGGTGTCAATCCTCCCGTCGTCGTTCCACGGATCATGCCGGCTCTCGAGCCGGTCCCGCCCCATAACTGTCGAAATGCCGGCGCGGGGCCACCGCTTCGCCTTCAGTCCCCTTCACCCGCGATGGACGGGGCCGTCGAAGGTAAATCGTTCGCGCAGCGCCGGTTCCCGCTCGAGGAGAATTTCGAACATCCGGGCTTCGGATGCGATTCTTTCGGCGCGGTCGGTTCCATTCACGATTCTCCTGGCATTCACGTAGTCCGTGTTGGTCGCCGTAAGGTAATCGTTGAGCGACCTTCCCGTAAACCAGCCTTCGCGCATTCCCCGGGCAAGAATTCGATACGATGTCTCCGGATCGAGCGCCTTGTCCGGGTTACCAACCAGGTCAAGATCCAGGAAGCGCCCCGCCCTCTCGTAGTTTTCCTTCCACGTCAGTTGAACGTACCCACGCCCGTAATACCTTTCTCCCTGATCCGGGTCCGGAATGGCATACCTTCTGCCTTCTCCCCTCCCGAATTCCCGGACCGGCTGCCAGGTAAAGAATGTTTCATGCCTGACGGTCGCAAGGATGTACGCCGCCCATCGAAGATCGGTAATTTCCTCATCGGCCCTGATAAACCGGACCACCCGGAGGAAACCCTCCAGTTGATCCTCGTTCAGCGTTTCCCCGAACAGTCTCTCGTAGGACTCAACGAAACTCCTGTCGCGGCATACCGGCGCGCGGTTCCATGGCTCAGGCTCAAAGAGGGTGCCCACAACGGCTCCCTGCGGGTGCGCCAGCAGGAGCACCGCCCCGACCAGTAGCATCTTCGTGGACAGAATCCGTTTCACACCGTCATTTATAACCGGTTTCAGTGCGTGAAACCATAGGTGCCACCCCTATGGCGCCCTAAAGAAACAACCCATCCACCCGGCAACAGGGAGCCGCCGGCGAGGGTAGAACCTATCCCAGAACCCGCCGTGGTGCCGGTGAGCCCCCCGCCGAGGCAGGGGGGGCTCACGCATTAAGCCTGCACCTTCATCCGCTCTCCATGTGGCGGGTGATGAATTCGGCCGCACGGCGGATGTCCTCGACGCGCTGCTCGCCCTTTTCGCGTTCGATCACCAGGTTCCCCGTATAACCGGCTTCGACCAGCGCGGCTACAAAAGCCGGCCAGTCAACCTCCCCCTCACCGACCCGCACTTCGGCCCCGCGTTCGTCGTCCGGACCGCCCCTGACGGCATCCTTGATGTGCACCTGCCCGATCCGCGACATCAGTTTGCGCATGGAGTCCACCGGATCGCCCATTCGATAAATCAGCATATTCGCCGGGTCAAAATTGACCCCGACGTTCGGCCGGCCCACCGCCCCGAGAAACGTCAACAGGGTATCGGCGGTTTCCTGTCCGGTTTCCAGCATCAGCTCGCCGCCGAAAGCCTCCTTGAAGAGATCCCCCATTTTCTGAATCCGATCGACCACGACAGGAAACTTCGGATCGTTCTCGTCCTCCGGAATAAAGCCGGCATGGGTACTGACAAGCTTCAACCCAAGCTCCTTGCCGAACGCCGCGACCTGTTGTAAATCCTCCCAGTTTCCCTCCCAGGTCTCATCGGGCACAATGCCGCCCGTTTTACGGATGCGGGCCAGGGAGGAATAATCCTCTCCGCGGGCGGCGAACATGCCGGAAACAATCTCGATACCGGCATCGGCAAATTGCCGCGGCGCATCCGCCCAGGCATCAGGCATCGTGTACAGCGGCCGCATCCCAAGCTGGACGCGCTTGATCCCGGTTTGTTCACAGCGTTCGATCAGCTCGGAGGGCGTTTCAGGCCTGGTTGACCAACTGCAGAACGCGAGTTGTTTCGGTGACAGCGACTTCTTCATAATGGCTCTTCGTTTTTAATTGCAGCCTCGACTATAGGGAAAAACTCGGGACGCCGGACAGGCGGGCTGGTCTCGACCACCCCGCCCTCGGCGTCCAGCAGGACAAAGCCGGGAATCGTTTCGGTGCGATGCTCCCAGATCGCCCCGGCCTCATCCAGCTTATCGAAAGCAATCGCGGGAAAAGGGATCCCGGCGTCGATAAGATAGCCGTTTTGATCCGCGGCCGTCTCGTCCTCACCGGCCAATACAATTTCAAAATTGTCGTACTCCTCGCGGAGTTCCTTGTAAAAGTCCACCAGTGTCGGCGTGAAATTGCGGCAGTAGACGCACCAGGAGGCACCGAAATAGATCAGGAGGTAATCCTTCCCGGCGAGGTCCGCATCCCGGTACTCGCGAACCTCGCCGTCCTGTACCGAAACCAGCTTATTTTCAAGGAGCTGGGACGGCAACAACGCCGCACCGGCTTCCCCGGCGGGTTCCCCCGCCCCCGACTCCACGGCTTCTTCCGCACATCCGGCCATCGCGAAGCCGGCGGCAAGGCACCACCCGGCAAAGTATCCTCTTCTATTCATGTAGTCTCCTCGTACCGGCACATGCGCCAGGAAGCAATCACTTCCGGGCCTCCAGCATCCCGCGCACGCGCTCCAGACAAATTCGCACGCACTCCATCGGCGGATGAGCGTAGCTCTCCTGCTCCACAATGTACCATTTGGTTCCACCGATCTCCTCGCAAAGGCGGAAGATCTCGCTCCAGTTGACATCCCCGTCTCCAATCACCGCTTTGGTGTCACCTTCCAGTGCGCGTTCCTTGAGATGAACGGTAATGCTGCGATTGGGATACTTTTCAATGAAGGGGGCCACATCCATACCGCCCGCGAGTGCGTTGCCGGTATCGAGCTGCATGATCACCTCCTTCCGGGTGTTGCCATAAAAAACATCCCAGGGCAGGACTCCGTCGATCGGAACAAACTCATGGGTATGGTTATGGTAGCCGACCATCATATCGTGGGCGGCCAGTTTCTCCGACAGCTCGTTGAACAGGCCGGCGGTTTTTTCCCAGGCATCGAGGGAATCGCGATACTCTTCGGGCAACCCCGGACAGATAACATACCGGTTGCCGATCTCACGGTTGAAATCAAGGGTGGGAAGCAGCGCGTCCCCCAGGAGATCGGGCAGCTTGGTGTGGGTGCCGGCAACCTTCAGGCCGTTCTTGTCGAGCTCCGCACGCAGAGCTTTGGCGCTCATGCCGTGATAACCGGCAAACTCCACTCCGTCATAGCCCATTTGAGCGACTTCCTCCAGCACGGCGGGAAGACCGCGCTCGGCACAATCCTCGCGGATCGAATACAACTGAAGGGCGATTGGTATTTCGTTTTTCATAGTGATAATGTTGACCTTTGTTAAATTTACCTGGGCCGGGCCGGCGCCGAACTCTCATCCCCGAGCCGCGGACTGCTCAAGGTGAGAGCAGCATGGATAGCGGAATAACCGTTGTCGATGTTCACACCCGCCGCCTCATCCGGACAGGGATCCTCTTCCGGAGCCTCGGTGGCTTGCAACCCCCATTCCGAAGCCCAGCCGACAAAGCAGTCCTGACTCCACCTTATCCGCCACATGTTGTGACGGGTGAACTCGCATCGCTCCGGTCCCGCCGTTATTCGCCCGACCGATCCGCGGGGCCGAGCCCGATCATCAATCGGATCGTCGCACGGATCGGGACCGCGAACATTGAGCGCCGTATTTACGCCCGTCACTTCCACGTAGTCGCCGACCGCAAAGGCGTGCAACGCCCGGGGAGTTGATGCGCCGGAGGGATAGTCCCCCCGATTCTCCGCCGCGACAAGACTCGGGTACGGATCATAACGCAGATAAGCGAATAATCCCATGGCGGCGTCCGGGTCGCCGTAATCGCGGCCGTCCTTTGCATCGTTTCCGGGATCGTCCACAGGCAGGCCTTCGCGCAGGGACCGCAGCTCAAAGTGCACATGAGGTCCCGAAGCAGTGGCCCCTGAAGTTCCCACCCAGCCGAGGTGCTGGCCGCGGGTGACCTTATCCCCCGCTTTCCAGATTTCGCCCGTGCCGGGATTGACGCCGAAGGCCTGCTCCTCGCGATTGGGCACATCCGGACCGAAATGCCCGTAAAAGTGACGGAAATCTCCGGAGGGATCATCGATGTACAGCGCATACCCGGAACCGGATGTCGGGGACCAACCGGATCCCGAGGAGGTACGCCTCCAGGCAATCGTGCCGTCGGCCGCCGCGTGGACCGGAGTGCCGGGTTCGGCATAAATGTCCACCGCGCGGTGGGCCCGGGTGCAGTTCGCTGCGGAGGGCCGGCAATCGTGCCATCCCTGCCGATAGGTTCCCGCACCCGCTTCCAGCGGAAACGTAAGATCCCAGACGTGATCGCGGGATTCGCCGCCCTCGGCATCATCGGAAACCAGCAGTATGCCACCAGCGGACAGCATGGCCAGCCGCACCAGAAACGCAGGCGTGGTCAACAGCCGAAAAATGAAACTCTCGAACCTCATATTCTAACGGGGCACTCTAGCGCCCCCTTTCCGCAATTCCCATAACAAAATGCCCCGGTCTTTCCGGGCGACATCCCGAATCGTGGGCGGGGAAACCCGCAACCGGATTTTTGCTTTGCAAATACTCGTCATTAAACCATCGTCACACCCAATGAATCGAAGACGCTTTCTATCCAAGGCCGCAACGGGTGCCGCCGCCCTCGGGCTGGCCGCTCGGGCTGGCTGGGCTTCGGCGGGCCGACCCAACAACAAGGTGATCGTCGGCGTTGCGGGAATGCGACGCGGCCAGGCGATCGCCCGCGAGCTCATGCGCCTGCCGGACGTCGAGATCGCGTACGTGTGCGACACCGATTCCGCAAGGGCGGCGCAGGGAAAGAAGAACCTCGAGGACGCCGGAGCCGGGAATATTCGCGCAGTGACCGATTTCCGGCGCATTCTGGAGGACGACTCGGTGGATGCCCTTGTTGTGGCCACACCCAATCACTGGCAGGCGCCGATGACAATTGAAGCGTGCGCCGCAGGGAAACACGTATACGTCGAGAAACCGGCCAGTCACAATCCGCGGGAAGGTGAACTCATGGTCGCCGCCGCGAGAAAGCACGACCGGGCCGTGCAAATGGGGAACCAGAGGCGCAGCGGACCGGTGATTAAGAGAGCCATCGGGATGCTGCATGAAGGAGTGATCGGGCGGCCCTATTATTCACGCGGCTGGTATGCCAACCAACGGGGTTCGATCGGGACCGGAGAGCCCGCCACACCCCCGGAAGAGCTCGATTACGACCTCTGGCAGGGGCCCGCCCCCCGGCGTGCCTTCCGCAGCAACACCCTCCACTACAACTGGCACTGGTTTTGGCATTGGGGAAACGGGGAAGCGGGAAACAACGCGGTGCACGCGCTGGATCTCAGTCGCTGGGGGCTCCGCGCGGGTCTCCCGACGCGTGTCGGATCCGCCGGCGGGCGTTACGCGTTCAAAGACGACCAGGAAACGCCGGACACCCAACTGATGACCTTCGATTTCGAAGATGATATGACCATCGTCTGGGAAGGATTGAGCTGCAACCGCTTCGGCATCGAGGGGCGTAACTTCGGAGTTGTTTTTCACGGTGAAGGCGGAACCCTCATGCTCTCCAGCAACGGGTACCGTCTTTTCGATGAGAACCAGGACGAAGTGGAATCCGATTCCGGCCCGGTGGGCGGACGCGAACACCTGGAGGATTTCCTCGAATCGATTCGCGAGAACAAACCGCTCGAACTCAATGCCGAGATCGAAGACGGGCAGAAATCCACGCTGATGACCCATCTCGGCAATATCGCCTACAGGACCGGACGATCGCTTGAATGCGACCCCGGTAACGGCCATATACTCAACGACCGGGAAGCAATGGACAAGTACTGGTCGCGTGACTATGAGGCCGGCTGGGAGCCCAAGGTCTAGCAGCCTGTCGGCGAAGCCCGACTGACTCTCCCGGGAGCGGGAACGGCTTGAACTCAACCACTCACACAAGCTGATTTATGAACACACTTAAGTATTTCGCCATCATGCTGGCCGCGCATTGGGCCGTTCTTGCGGCCGCTGCGGACGAGAAAACGGAAACGCTTCGGGCCGGGATGATCGGTCTGGACACCTCCCACGTTATCGCCTTTACCCAGCTTTTCAACGATCCCGACGCCACGGGGAATCGCGCGAAAGTTCGCGTGACGGCCGGGTATCCCGGCGGCAGCGAGGACATCGCATCCAGCCGGGACCGGGTCGAGGGATTCACTGACCGGCTGCGCGGGAAAGGCGTGACCATTTACGACTCGATTCCCGAAATGCTCGAAAACGTGGATGTTGTCCTATTGGAAAGTGTCGACGGACGGGTTCACCTGGAGCAGGTCATTCCGGTTTTCGAGGCCGGCCTCCCTGTCTTTATCGACAAGCCGTTGGCCGGCTCGTTGACCGACGTCCTTGCCATCGCGGATCTCGCCGAAAGGTATGACGTCGCATGGTTTTCGAGTTCCGCTCTCCGCTTCAGCCCGGGGATTCTTGATTTTCGCGACGGGAACGAGCGGACGGGAAGCGTCCTGGGAGTGAACTCCTGGGGCCCCGCCTCAATCGAGCCGACCCATCCCGATCTCTTCTGGTACGGCGTCCACGGCGTGGAAACGCTTTTCACCATCATGGGCCCGGGCTGTGTGGAAGTCACCCGGGTCCACCAGGACGGCACCGACAAAGTGGTCGGTGTGTGGGACGACGGTCGAATCGGCTCGTTCCGTGGAATCCGGGACGGCAGGAGCGCGTTTGGAGCCACCGTTTTCGGGACCTCCGGAATCGCTCAAGCCGGCGAATACGAAGGCTACGGACCGCTCATTGAAGCGATGGCCGCGTTTTTTGTTTTGGACGAGCTCCCTGTTGAAGCGGATGAGACGATCAACCTGTTCGCGTTTATGGAAGCGGCCGATGAATCCAAACGGCGGGGCGGCGAGCCGGTGTCCCTCGATTCGGTGCTTGAAGAGGCGCGAGCGGGGGTCAGCGAACGCCTGCGGGAATTCGGCAAATGATCCCCGCCGGCGGGTTCTCAAGGGGAGATCCGGATTCCCCGGCGAAGGTAGGTAGGCACGTCCAGGTCTTCACCCTCATAGACATTTGATTCGGAGCGGTCGAAGAAACCGCGCCGTTCGTCTTCGTCAAACCCGAACTCCCGCTGGCGGGCTTTGAGGGCGGCGGCGGCTTCCTTTTTGGATTCCGCCCCGTCACCACGGGCCGCCCCGGCTCCGGAAAGCAGGGCCTGCCCCGATTCGCGGGCTGGGGAAGCCTGTTTACGCGACTGGCGGCGGCCGGAATCCAGGCGGCCGCGATCAATCTCCGTCGTTCCCAGAACGCAAATCTCGACACGCCCGGAAAATTGTCCGTCGAGCACCACCCCCATGGCAAGATGACCGTCGCGGCCGAAGCGCTCCCCTATCCGCTGCACCGTTTCCTGAAAATCGCACATGGCGAATCCCGGGCCCGCCGAGACATGGACCAGGAGATGATCCGCGCGCGATGCGAATTCCGGGGTGTGGAGCAGCGGGCACATCAGCAGGTCCTTGAAGGCCGCGTCGACGCCGCCTTCCTCGTCCGCCGTCCCAAGGCCGTAGAGTGTCTTGCCGCCCTTCTGGCGAAAGACCTGCCGCAGGTCCCCCAGATCCAGATTGATCTGCCCGGAATGCGTAAGCAGAGACCAGATCGAACGCACGCCCCGCGCAATCCAGTCGTCGGACTCCCGGAACACCTCCAGGACAGGCGCGTTCTCACCCATCTGCTGGAGCAGAATATCGTTGGGCAGGGGAATCACGGCGTCACAGGATTTGCGCAAGGCCGCAAGCGACTCTTCCGCCTGCTTTTGCCGCCGCGTCCCCTCGAAGGAAAACGGAAGCACAGCAAAAGTCACCGTGAGCGCACCGGTCCGGGATGCCGCTTCCGCCGCCGCACACGTCACGGGCCCGCCCGTTCCGCCCCCGAGCCCCGTCACCAGAAAGACAACATCGGCTCCCCGCATCCAATTGTCGAATCCTGAGGCGGCGGTTTCGGCCACACGCCGGCCCATCTCCGGATCGCCGCCCGCACTCAATCCCCTAGTGACCGTTTCCCCGACCAGGAACCGTTTCTCCAGCCCGCAGGCGGTCAGGGCCTGAGTGTCCGTGTTCACCGCGATCAAATCGACCTCCCCGAGATTCTCAGTCGCGAGGCGGGAGGCGGCGTTCATGCCCGCTCCGCCAATACCGAAGAGCTTGATCCTCACCTTCCCTGCGGGCGCCGATTGCCCCGGGTTATCGCCCGCGCCCGGATCGACCGTGCTCTTCCCTTCCTTTGAAACACCGTCGTCGTTCATCAGCCCTTGTCGAAAATCTGTGTCATCTTGCGAAACAGCCCGCCCGCTCTCCTTTTCCTGCCCCCGGACCGGTTTTCATTCTCGTTCTTCAACCCATAGTTGAGCAGTCCGAGAACCGTACTGTATTCCAACCCCTTAAGTTGCTCGGTAACCCAGGCGGGATTCTCCCCGACCTGTGCCTGGATGCCCAACACCTCTTCCGCCGCCTCGGCCATGCCGGGAAACCGGGCGCTCCCCCCGGTCAGAATCACACCCGCAGCAACCTTCTGGGGCGAAAGAAGTTCGCCCAGTTTCTTTTTCACCAACCCAAAGAGTTCCTCCACCCGGGCGTGAGCAATCTGGTTGAGCGCGTGCTGGGACAACTCCCGATCGCCGATAGCAAGATCCCCGTTAAGCCAGATCTTCTTCCCCTTGTCGGCCGAATCGAGCATCGTCTTGCCGCAACGCAGCTTGAGAGCTTCGGCCTGGTCGCGCCTGATCCGCAAGCCGAGACTGAGATCATTGGTTATGTGATCGCCGCCGACAGGGACCGTTCCCGTCCTCACCACATACCCGTCCCGGTACAGCACGAAATCCGTCGAACCGCAACCGACATCAATCACGAGCACTCCGTTCCGCATCTCATCGTCACCCGCCACCATCACCCCTGAGGCCAGACTGGACAGGATCAAGTCATCAACATGGAGCGAAAACCCGTTGACGATGTGGATGGAGTCGCTGAGTTTGTTCAGATCCCCGTGCACGGTCCAATAACCGACTTCCAGCTTGCCGCCTTCGAGGTACTCCGGATCGGCGACCATGCGCCCGTCGAGCCGGAAGGGCCGTCGAATGTGATGGATCACGGTACGCCCGCCTGGAAGAGACTTGGCCTTGGCGCTTTCGCACACCCTGCGTATATCCTGAGAACTGACCAGGTTGTCGGACGCACTCACGGTAACCGAGGCTTCATTGTAAAACCCCTCTATATGCGCCCCGGTCTGCGCGAGATAAACTCCCTCTATATGCGCCCCTGCCTGTTTTTCAGCCGTGTGAATGGCGGCGTGCGCGGCGTCGCTGGCCTGCTTGAAGTCGAAGATTCCGCCCTTGATGACTCCGCGGGAATGGGATTCGCCGAAACCGATGATATTGAGGCTGTTCCCATTGACGATTTCGCCCACCAGCACCGCGGTCTTTGAAGTCCCTATCTCGATACCCGCGATTATTTTGCTATTGGCGATCATCCGGCGCAGACCAAAAGATATCGACGTATTCTCAATGGGCGCTCACCGGCACATCGGCATCCCGACCGAGGGAAAGATCCACGCGATCGTAATGTATCCCGCTCATTTCCCGTCTCTGGTAGAGAACCAGGCTCTGCAAACGCTTCAATTGCTCGCTAAAATCCTCGTTCCGGAAAACAATCTCGGAAATTTCATCGCTGCGAATCCTGATGAGCGGAAGATCCCGGCAGGACACTTCCTTCCACGAACTGTAGGTATCCGGCGCCTCGCTTCGGGCCAACCCGAGAAGTTCAGCGACCGGCTCCATGCCTTCGAGCCGGCGAAAGCCGCCGCCTTCACGCCGCAATTGAACACCTGAAATATACGGAAGCGAAGCAAGAAATGAACGGTTGTACCCAACCCCCTGGTACACCATTCCATCTTCGGCAACGAGCAGGTTGGCCCGCCGGCCTTCGGTGTCGCGCGCGGCCAGTCTCATCATCGGCATGCGCTCCTCCATCTGAATCTGAAGCTTGTTGGGCAGACGCCTGGAAACGACAGCCCGCCGCACCTGCCGGTGGCGCTCGATATCGTTCTTAATGGCATGAATATCAACCTCCATTAAGGGAATCTCATCGGGCAAATCAATACGGTTCAATACCCACTCCTCGGGAATCACTCCGTCCGTGACGACCTCGATGATTTCGACGGGCGACGAGGGAATGATCGAGGTGATCTTCTTCGAACCTTCCTCGATCAGGCGGAAAGCGCCCCAGGCCGCTCCTCCCAGCGCAGCCAGAAGCACAGCGACCGCGACGGTTCGACAAACAAGCTTCAGGTACCGCTGCTTCGCGAACCTGGACACCTTGACCTGCCGCGCCGATTGCCTGATCCCCCTCCAACTGCTTCCGGCCTTCTTTTTCTTTGTTCCTTTTGCGCTCACGACTCAACCCTGTTCAGATTCACGTTTAAAACGCTCGATAGCCGGCATGATAAGCCGGTAAGCCAGTTCTATAAAGTCAAAACCTTCGCACGATGCACTCATGGGAAGCAAGCTGGTTCCCGTCAGGCCGGGAAGCGTATTGATCTCAAGAAAGTGAAAGGTACCGTCGTCCGTCAGGATAAAATCAACGCGTGCAAAATCGCGGCACCCGCAGGCCGAAAACGCAGTTTCGGCCGCGTGACGGATTCCGTTTGCCGTCGCCTCGGGAATGGCAGCGGGAGCCTGGTAGCGGGTCCGGCCCCGGGTGTACTTACTCTCGTAGTCATACCGGCCGGATTCCGGCATGATTTCGACCACTCCCATGGCCTTTCCATCGAGAACACCGACAGTCAGTTCCCTCCCCTCGACGTGTTCCTCCACCAGCCAGTCTCCGGATTCGAGCACGGGCAACCGCTGTTCCAGCTCTTCCCGGCCCTCGACAAACTGAAGGCCAATACTGCTCCCCTCGCCGTTCGGCTTCAAAACCAGCCGCGACCCAAGCCGGGAAACGATCTCGCGGGCAGACGGAGCCATTCCGGTTCGAAAACGAATCCCGTTCGGCGTAACCACGTCTCCCTCGCGGACGCGTTGCTTGGTTTCCTCTTTATTCATGCACAGGCGGCTCGATTCGACGCCGCTGCCGGCATAGGAGATGCCATCCTGATCCAGTAACCGTTGCATCCCTCCGTCTTCCCCGAAAATCCCGTGCAGGGTCGAAAACACAACATGCCTCCTGCGGTTCAGGCCCGGCGGCAACGCACGGGAGCGGACCTCGAACACCTCGACCGGAAAACGCAGGACGAGCGCCTCGGTCACAAAACCGGCGGAGCGCAGGGAGACTTCCTTTTCACGGGACACGCCTCCCGCAAATACAGCTATAATCGGCGTGCTCAAAAGACGTCGCTCCACTGTTTTCCGAAAAGAAGCACTTCCGGCTCCATTTCGAAATTCTTGCGGCGGCGGACTTCATCCCTCAGTTCGCGCACCAATTGAATCACTTCGGAAGCGGTCGCGGCGCCGCGGTTGATAATGAAATTCCCGTGCATCAAGGAAACTTCCGCATCGCCGATCCGTTTGCCTTTCAGCCCGAGTTCGTCGATGATTCGTCCCGCGCTGACCCCCGGCGGGTTCTTAAAGATGCACCCGGCACTGGATTCCTTGGGCTGGGCCCCGGTCCGCTTCTCCTGAAACTCAGCGAGCCGGCGGCGGATTGCAGCCTCTTCCTCGCGGCCGGGAGCCGCAATAACCGCCCCCAGAGCGATCGTATTCAGCAATTCGTGACACACCCGATAGTCGTAATGCAACTGGTCTTTCAGAAAGACCTTCTCCTCTCCGGCGTAAGTCATCAGGCGCACCTCTTCAACAACGTCAAAAAACCAACCATTCATGGCCCCGGCGTTCATTCGCAGGGCCCCTCCGACCGTTCCGGGAATCCCCTCGAGAAATTCCAGCCCGCCCAATCCGAGCCGACAGGCTTCGCCGCAGAGTTTGCGCAATCGCGCCCCCGCCCCCGCCCACAGTCTCCCGTCTTCACGGGCGGCGATCTCGCGCCATCGGGATGATTGCAGCCGGAGAACCAGGCCCGGAACACCGTCGTCGGGCACGATAACATTCGAGCCCCGGCCCAGAAGGAAAACCGGCACTCCGCAACCCCGTGCTTCGCGGAGCAGGACGCGCAGATCCTCGATTGAGGCGGGTTCTGAATAACAGCGCGCCGGCCCGCCCACACCGATTGTGGTTTTCTTTGCGAGGGGCTCGTTCTCACGCAGAACCGCGTCCGGCGAGAGCCGGCCGGAAAGCCGCCTGACAAACTCCGAAATCGGCGCATCGACCGCGGATTGATGCATCACCGCATCACTCATGGCCGGCTTTCGCACTCCTTTTAATGAGTCTCTCCCCAGAGACCCGTTTGCTGTCGCTCCGGATGACATCGCATATGTTCTCCAGGTCGTTCATAATCCGCTCGACACAATCCTCCCGGTCCATTCGTTCAAGGTTCCCCCGAAAGGTGCGCAGCAACCAATCGTTGAAAATCAGATCCACCACCTCTCTGTGAAGATCTCCGATATAATCGTGACCGATGACAATGCCTCCGCCCTGCCGTTCGACAAAAAGCGCATTGGCCCACTGGTGATTGTCGGCAGCGAATGGATACGGAATCAGGATTGACGGGACCCGGCAACGGATCAACTCGTTGATGGTACCGGCTCCGGCACGGGTTACCACAAGATCGGCGGCCGACAGCAGCTCGGAAATATTGTCGGTGAACGGCACGAAATGAGCCTTGATCGGCTGCCCGTCGCGGGACTCGAGCTGAACGACGCCCGCATTCCCCTTGTTCATTCCGGTCACGCAGTACACGTGAATCCCTTCGTCCGCGAAAAACTTGAAATGCTCGCGCACCCAATCGTTCAGGGTCGCGGCTCCCTGGCTTCCCCCGAGAACCACCAGCAGCTTTCCGCCCGCCTCCACTCGCAGTTTTTCCCGGCTGGATTTGACCGGCAGACGGCGAATCTCGCGCCGCACCGGACAGCCGAAGTGCCTCACTGTTTCCGGTGAAACCTTCCGAAGGCGCACGCCGGGCGGAAGGTAGATCCGGTAAGCCAACCGCTGCAGCGCCCGGGTAGCCCTTCCGGCGACACGATTGGATTCGTGCAATACCAGCGGCACTCCACGCCAAAAAGCGGCCACCGCGACCCCCGCGGTACTGAATCCCCCGAACCCAATCAGCAAATCAGGCGAGAGCTTGCACATAATGCGTACCGACTGAATAATCCCCCGGGCCTGCTGGCAGGCAAAGGACCAGAACCGCAATGGATGGAGCGAGAACGGCGCCCCCGGCACGGCGACAAAATCGAGATTCGGGTATTTCTGAATCAGACGTTTGTCCACCTTTTTTTCGCTGATCAGCAACCAGCAGGTATGCCCCCTTGAGATCAGGCCCTCCGCCAGCGCGATCCCGGGAGCAAGATGGCCTCCGGTTCCCCCACACGAAATCAGGATCTTCATCACGCTGCGATTTCCTTTAACTTTCGACGGGTATTGCGCATGGGCGGTTTCGACCAGGCCAGCGAAGTGTTCACCAAAACCCCGACAATCGCGAACATGGCCACCAGATTCGACCCGCCGTAGCTGATGAACGGCAGGGACAGTCCCTTCGTGGGCAGGCAACCGGTCACCACCCCCATATTGATCAAGGCCTGGACGCTGATCAGGAGAAGTCCTCCCGCGACCAGGAGGTACTGGTACATGTTCGGAGCCCGCCGAAGGTGGAATATTCCTGCGAGGAACAACACCATGAACAGCAAGAGGACCCCCGAAGTCACAAAGAAGCCGAGCTCCTCGCCGATCACGGCAAAAATAAAGTCGGTGTGGGCTTCGGGAAGGAAAGCCATCTGCTGACGCCCGTTACCGAGCCCGACTCCTTCCGTGCCACCCGCGCCGAAGGCAAGGATGGCTTGCCAAAGCTGGTACGCGCCCTCGCCGCGATTGCCCTCGATGTCCATGAACGACATCACCCGTCCGCGCCTCAACGGGTTCGTAAAAACCGCGAACGCGAATGCGGCCAAAGCCCCGATACAGGCGGGAATGAGATAACTCATTCGCACACCGGCCAGAAACAGCAGGGTCAGCCCGACGGCGCCGCAAAGCGCGGCGGCGCCGTAATCAGGCTCGAGAAAAATCAGTCCGGCATACAGGCCGATATAGAGACACGGAAAAACGAAGCCCGCCCAAAACCGCGGAATTGCCCGCTGATGGGTTCCCAGATAACAGGCCAGGGTAAACACCAGCCCCAACTTGGCGAACTCGGAAACCTGCAACCGCATGAAGCCGAGGTCGATCCAGCGCCGCGCACCATTGACTTCCACGCCTATTCCCGGAATGAGCACGAGCACCAGGCCGGCCAGGGACACCCCCAGGGCCGGCCAGGCAAAGCGTTTCAGTCCATCGAGGTTGACCAGTGAGAAGAAGATCCCGACCGCGACGGCAACCACCAGCCAGATCAGTTGCCTCTGTATATAGTGATACGGATCGGACGCGGAATGAGCACTGGCGCTGAACAGGACGCTAACACCAAAAACAGTGAGGCTGACGACGCAGACCAGGATAATCACTCCCGGCTGAAAGATCCTGGCGAATGAAAGACCTTCTGCGGATCGGGTAGCCATTGATGTGTCAGGAAATCCCGGCGTCCTATTCGTCGTCTACTTCCTCGTCGTCGTCCGGAATAATATCGATCAGCGGCACGTCGCCATCATCTTCGTCGTCTTCAATGAACTCCATCTCTTCGGGCTCATCCGGAACCACGGATAGCGCCTCATCGACCGGCTCCGTCTCTTCCTCTTCGCTCTCGTCACGGGCGTCCTCTTCCTCGGTTCCGGGAATAACGAGTTCCTGGCCGACCCGCACGCGGCGAGGGTCGCTGATATTGTTGACGCGCATCAGCTCCTCGACCGAAACCCCGTAACGATTGGCAATGCCTCCCGGGCTTTCCCCGCTGACAACGGTATGCCGAATCCCCTCCGCGGCGGGTTCCTCCGGCTCGGCGGGCGCGGCGTCTTCCCTTGGCGGACGGGGACTTTCGCCATCCGGCAGGGCCAGTTCCTGACCGATCCGGATATTGTCGCTCTGGAGGTTATTAATCGATTTGAGTTCCGCAACCGTTGTGCCGTGTCGCTGGGCGATCACCGAAAGGGAATCCCCCCGTTGCACGGTATAGGTCTCGGCCCCTTCAGGGGGCTCGGGAATCTCACGTTCAGGCGCCCGGTCCCGCTGCACGGAGCGCTCACCGCTGCCGGCGGGAATGCTCAGCTCCTGACCGGGCTGGATAACGGACTCCCGGGTCAGGTTGTTCATCTCCAGCAGCTCATCCATGGACACGTTTTCCCGGCGTGCAATATTCCAGACATTGTCCCCCTGCTGGACGACATAGGTGCGGGTGTCCTCCGGAGCGGCCGACGGCACTTCGATCGGATCGGGCTCGGGTTCGAAATCAGGTTCATCGGCGGCATCGCGGGGCAAAGGACTCAGAATGGACTCCTCGTCAACGAATTCGGGCCTGTCAAACTCATCGTCCTCGGCCGGAGCGGTAACGGGCCGGTCCGGCCGGGCAGGCGCCGCTCGCTCGACCGGCGCCTCCCGCCTCTCATCGCGGGGGGCGGCACGTTCGTAATCAGTTCGGGCCGGCTGGGTTTCTCCGGGGCCCACCGGACGCGTGCGGTCCACCCGTTCTTCGGGCGGGATGGTCTGGCAACCCTGCTGGACAAATAAAATCGAAAATGCCAGCAGGTGAGCGACTAGAACAACGGCGAATACTTTTGGCGCCTTCATAATCGATCGTTTTCCTCCCTGTTGCTGATTGCAGGTTTCATGTTTCAAAATCTTCATTAACAGTAATTTCTTGGTTTTTCCCCATCCTCGTGCATCGCTCGAACGAGGACCGGTTTCTTAACGGCCATCTGCAGCGGCTGTTACCGGCAATGCGAATGTTCGATTTATTTTCGAAACGGAGTCGGACCGGCGCAAACAAAAACCGCCCTGATCGAAATGTTTTTGTGTAACCCGTTGCTTTTTCACCAAATTTTACCGTTTTTAACTTATCTCAATCTCAGCGTCCCCAGTCCAATAATACCGAACACGAGCGAAAGTATCCAGAAACGCATGACTACTTTGGTCTCGAACCAGCCCTTCAGCTCAAAATGGTGATGAATCGGTGCCATCCTGAAAAGCCGCTTCCCGCTGGTCTTAAATGAAAGCACTTGAAGGATAACCGAAACCGCCTCCATAACGAAGATTCCTCCCACGACGATCAGAGTCAACGGCTGGTGAACCATAAACGCAACCGCGCCAACGATTCCTCCGAGCGCCAGAGACCCGGTATCTCCCATAAAGACCTCCGCGGGATGCGCGTTATACCAGAGAAAAGCGAGCCCGCCCCCTACGAGCGCGCCGGAAACCACACTCAGCTCCCCGGTTCCGGGCACGTAGCTGATGAAGAGGTAGTCGGAGATGATGACGTTGCCGGAGGCGTACGACATGATGGCGTACACGAGCGCGACCGTGATGGTACAGCCGACGGCGAGCCCGTCGATCCCGTCGGTGAGGTTGATGGCATTGCTCGACCCGATCAGGACCAGCAGGAAGAACGGGAAGAGGAACCAGAGCGGGGCGGCGGTCATCACCGCCTCCTTGAGAAAGGGCACCCACAATTCACGGACCTTCTCCCCGCTCTCCGGATGCAGCAACAGGACAGTGAGTGCCGCCACCCCCACCAATGCCTGCCAGAACAGTTTCTTCCGGCCCGCGACGCCCTTGCTGTTCCGGCGCGAAACTTTCATATAATCGTCGGCAAATCCCAGAAGTCCCAGGGAAACAAAGACAAACAGCGCCACCAGCACCCACACATTGGGCTTGGCCCAAAGGAGCGTGCTGATCGTGACCGAGACCAGGATCAGCAGTCCGCCCATCGTCGGGGTATCTTTCTTCTTCGAATGCAGCCCGGCCAGTTCGCCCACCTCGGTTTCGGTCCTGAGGCTCTGCCGGAAGCTGAGTTCCTTGAGCTTTCGGATCATCAACGGTCCCAGCACGAGGCCGATCACCATCGCGGTCCCGGCAGCGAGCAGGCCCCTGAATGTGATGTAGCGAAATAGCCGAAACGGGCCGAAAAATTGCTCGAGTTCGGCCAGGTAACTCAGCATACGATCTCCCTCCCCAAAGGTATTTCCTGGCCCAGATCGTTCCAGAGCCGCTCCAGCTCATAACGGCGGCTCCCCTTGAGGAGGACGGCTCCGCGAAACTCCGTGAGCCGTTCCCGGACGGGACCGAGGTCTTCGGTCACCGACCACCGGTCGGGAGCGTTCCCGCCTTCTTCGAGGCCGCGGGCCATTGCGTCGGCATGGGTCCCGATCAGGAATGCAAAATCCCCGTCCCTGAGATTCAGCGAACGCAGCGCCTCCCGGTGAAACAGTTCGGCCTGAGCCCCGAGTTCTTCCATCGAACCCAGGATGTACAGGCGGGGAGACTCGGGCGGCGAGGCGTTCCCGAAGGCCTCCAGGGCGTCGACGAGCGCAACCGGATTCGAATTGTAACAATCCAGGTAATAGAATCCCTCGTCGGTGGAAAAAACCTGTCCCCTGTAGGCGCCCGGTTCCCACCGGAGCAACGCTTCCCGCATGTCGTCGACACTCGCTCCGAGTTCGCCGGCCAAGAGGATGGCAAACGCCGCGTTTTCAGCCATTCCCGCGCTGACCGGGTGCAACGGAAACACGGTTTCCGTTTCTTCACCGGAGTGTCGCACGAACAGCTCGGTCTCGTCTCCGTCCCGCGACAGGCGATGCTGCACCCGCCTCAGACTGCGCCCGAAAAACGGCCGCTCGTTTGCCGGGAGCAAACGTTCCATCAGCTTGCGCCCCGGAGAGCCGGCGCCCCCCTCGGCTCCCATAAGGCGAACGGAAGCCTTGATCGAGCGAAACGGGGGAAAGGCCAGGCAGGTCTCCGGGAAAACCGCGATCCCATCACGCGGTATCGCCCGGAGCAACAGGGACTTCTCGGCGGCGACCGTATCCATATTCCTCAGGCGTTCCAGGTGAACGGGCGCGATATTCGTAACGATTCCGTGAGTGGGGCGAATCAGGTCCGCCAGCATTTCCATTTCTCCGGGCATGTTGATTCCGGCCTCGATGACCGCGGTGGCGTGGTGCTCCGGATCGAGACGCATCAGGGTAAGCGGAACGCCGATATAGTTGTTAAAGTTGCCCTCGGTCTTGAGAACCGGTCCGCGGAACCTCAACATTTCCGCCAGCAGGTTCTTGGTCGAGGTCTTGCCGCAGCTGCCTGTGATACCTATCACCGGTCCCCGGAAGCGCACCCGGTAGCGGGCGGCCATGCGCTGGAGCGCCACCAAGGGGTCGTCGGTTACCAACTGCGGCAGCGGACAGGATTCGACGTGACGGGCGACCATGGCACAGGTCGCCCCCTGGGCGCGCGCGTGCTCCACGAAGTCGTGGCCGTCCCGGCTCTCGGTCCGCAATGCAATGAACATCGCACCCGGCTTAAGGGCGCGCGAGTCGTTGTGGAAACTGTCGATAATCGTGGGCATCCCGTTTTTCCAGGTCCCCAGCGCCCAGTCGGCTAATTCTCTTGGATTAAATCTTGGCATCGGTTGATTCATACATCTCCGGTTGTACGGATTGACAGCAGTTCGCGGGCGACCATCCGGTCGTCGAACGGGAGAAGCGTGTCGCCCATCTCCTGAAACGACTCGTGGCCCTTTCCGGCAAGCAACACGCAGTCACCCTCACGGGCGGTATCGAGAGCGAGACGTATCGCTTCGCGCCGATCGTTCACAAAATCGATCTTCGCGTGTTCAACAACTCCTTTTTTCATGTCGTCGAAAATCCGTTCCAGAGACTCCCCCCGGGGATTGTCGGCGGTGGCCCACGCGAAATCCGCCCGTTCCTGGACGGTCTTCACCATGAATGCGCGCCGGGAGCGATCGCGGTTGCCCCCGCATCCAAACACGGCCAATACCCGCCCGCAGCCGGCCTCTTTAAGGGCGTCAAGCCCGTTGCCCAGGGTCGTCTCCGTATGTGCATGGTCCACGAACACGCCGTACGGCTGCCCTTCATCGATCCGTTCCATCCTTCCGGGAACGCCTGGAAACGACCTCATGGCTTTGCCGAAGGTTCCGGGATTCCGTCCCGCGGCGCAACACGTCGCGACCGCGGCCAAAAAATGCCGGGCATTGTGTTCTCCGACCAGCGGGAGAGTGACTTTTGAGCTGCCCCCCGGCCACGTCAGCCGCATTCGTGTGCCGCGGCAATCGACGTGTATCCCTGAAGCCCGGACGTCCGCTTCCGGACTCGTGCCAAAGGTCACCGCCGACACCCCTTCGGGGAGATCCTCAAGGAGTTTCCGGCCCCAGGGACTGTCGAGGGGGATGACCGCCTTGCGCGGCAGTACGTCTGCTTCACGATCGAACATCCTCCTGATGGAGGCATAAGCGGCCTCTTCGGACCCCTCCTCCCGCCCGGTATCTTCCGTCAGGTTCAGGAAAGCAATCACTCCGAAATCGAGCCCGTGAACGTTCTGCTGCCGGATACCCCTCGCATCGATTTCCACAACCGCGTCGCGGAGCCCGGCCTTCTTCATCTGGGCCATCATTCCGACCAGTTCCACGGACTCGGGAGTCGTCCGGAACGACGGGACAAGGCGGGATCCGAGGTCGCAGGAAATACTCCCGGTCATCCCGGCACGCCCCCCCGAGGCGTCCAGGAGGTGTTTGATCAGGTGGACGGTGGTGGTCTTGCCGTGCGAGCCGGTAACCCCGTAAAGATTGAGCGACTGGTCGGGGTATCCAAAGAAGCGCCGGGAAACCTGGGCCATGGCAACGCGGGCGTCGCGGACTTGAATAAAAGTCACCCCGGCATGGGCGCGCCGGACCTGCTCCGAGACAATGGTGGCCGCTCCGCGGTCGACGGCTTCCTCGATGTAAAAGCTGCCGTCGGTCTGCTGGCCGGGCAGGGCGAAGAACAGACATCCCGGCATCGCCCGGCGGCTGTCCGTGGTCAGACAGCTCACCGTCCGCCCCATCGTTCCGCTGGTAGCGACGATATCAATGCCGTCAAAAAGGTCTGTGAGCGTTTGCTCCATGATCGATCTTCTGCGAGGATTGCACTTTTGTCTATCCCAGCGACTAAAAACACCGGTCTCCCGGCCTGCCGGGTGGGTGGGCACGTAGCTGATCATAAGCCGCCCCCCCCTCTGTGAGCCAGCTCCCGGCCCGGCCGGGTCGGCTCGATTCCCAGGTAGGGAATCAGTTCAACCCCGATCCTCCTGAAGCTGGGAGCCGCCACCACCCCTCCGTAGGACGGACCGGCGGAGGTCGGTTCGTCGACGATAACGGTAATGACCACCTTCGGGTTGGAAGCCGGAAAATACCCTGAAAACGAAGCCACATGGTGCTGGCGGGAATACCGGCCATCGACGATCTTCTGGGTGGTGCCGGTTTTTCCGGCGACCTCATAGCCGGGAATCTCGCCCTGCGGCGCGGTTCCTCCCGGCGCAACGGCGCGCACGAGCAGACGCGACACCCTTTCCGCGGTGCGCTCGGAAACCGCCCGGCGGCGCGCCTGGGGAGTGAATTCAAAGACGGTCTCGTCACGCTCGTTGAATGCACGCCGGATAATCCGCGGCTCCATGAGCATGCCTTCGTTGGCCAGCGCTCCCATCGCGTAATGAATCTGCAGGGGGGTGGCACTCAGGGCATGCCCCATCGGCAGGCGTGTGATCGTGAGGCCGTCCCAGTTGCCGACTGAATGAAGGGTCCCCGAACGCTCTCCAATGAGCGGAAAACCGGTTCGTTCGCCGAACCCGAAGGCTCGTGAGTAGTCATACAGGCGCCGTTCGCCGAGCAGCAACCCCATGTAGGCAACACCGCGATTGCTCGATTGCCTGACGATCTCCTCGACGGTCACCTCACCCATCTCGCGGTGATCCCGCGGAAGGCTCACGCGCCGCCCCCTGTACTTGACCACGGAAACACCGGCATCAAAGACCTGATCCTCCTCTATCAGATTCTCGTTGAAAGCTGCTGCGACGGGAACGATCTTGAAGGTCGATCCCGGTTCGAGGACATCGGTGACCGCGAGGTTTCTCTGGTGGGCAATGTCCGCGACATTGTAGTGATTGAGATCGAACGTCGGGTAGTTGCCAAGCCCCAGCAGATGCCCGGTATCCGGTTCGCTCACAATGATAGTGGCGCCCTTGGGAGAAAACTCGTCGACGATGCGCCCCAACTCCTCCTCGATCACGTGCTGAACCATGCTGTCCAGGGTCAATTCGATATTCAATCCGTCCGTCGCGGGCACCTCGCGGGTCCGAAACTGCATCAGTTCGCGACGGCGGCCGTCCCGTTCTGACTCCATCCAGCCGTCTTCGCCCCGCAGGTAAAAATCCATCGCGTGTTCGACCCCGATGGTCCCCCGCCCTTCCCGGTTGGCGTAACCAACAATGTGGGCGGCCAGCTCACCCGACGGATACACGCGGCGGTACGTCCGGTTTCCGTAAACTCCGCGAATGCCGAGTTCGCGAACCTGTTCGTAAGTCGGCTCGTCCAGTCCCCGGTGCAGTCTGCGCCACCGCACGAGCCGAACATCTTCGGCGTAGTCCGACTCGCCCGCGGCGGTGCGGGTCCTCATCCTGTGTTCCAGCTCCTCGAGCGGCACGTCGATCAGGGCCGCCAGTTCCGGCCATTTATCCCGGTCTTCATCGCGGATGACCTGGGGATCGACACCGAGTTCGACATAGGTCCGGTTGGTCGCGAGCAGGTTGCCCCGGCGATCCACGATGCCGCCCCGCTTCGCCTCATGCACAATCACCTGTTTGCGATTGCTTTCGGCAATGAGGGCCAGCGGTTCCCGCTCGAGTACCTGCAGGTGGTACAGACGCACCCCAATCCCCGAAAATCCCGCCAGAACGACCAGGCAGAGTAATCCGAGACGAAACGATGATGCGAAGGCGGGGGTCATCGATGACTGCTTCCGGAATCCCGGCGGTAGACCAGGGCGCCCGAGGAATCGCTCCCGTTGGAGTCACTGCGATCAGCAAAATAATCCAGATCCCGGGGTTTTCCGAGACGCACGATCTGTTCCTCTTCCGGCCGCTTCAGCTCGAGGTCGAAGCGCCGCATCTGATGCTGCAGGAAGCTCGGGTTCAGCGACGAGGCGATTTCCGAATTGATCCTTGCCAGGGAACGGTCGACCTCGGCGAGACGGTTTTCCATCTGGCGGGTTTCCGAAGCGGCCTCCGCGATCAGGTGCCGCATCCAGACCGTGCCCAGTCCGACCGCACCGGCGACAAAGATCATTGCGAACGTCAGACAGATCAGACGATTGGTGTATTCGACTTTAGGGTTCTTCATCGGGTGTGAGCTTTTTCAATGCCCGCAACTTCGCCGACCGGCTGCGGGGATTGCGGGAGATTTCCTGATCGGACGGAGTGATCGGCCGCCGGGCAAGGGCTCCGGCCCGCCGTGTGCGGAACTGTTGGGGCAACGCATCCCCCGCGTGTTCCGGCTCGCCGCAGAGCCGCCGGAACTGCCGTTTGACCAGGCGATCCTCCAGTGAATGGAAACTGATGACCGCCAGGATCCCGCCGGGCGCCAGCCGCTCGAACGCCTGAGGGAGCGCCCGGCTGAGCCCTCCCAGCTCGTCGTTGACGGCGATGCGGATCCCCTGAAAAGTCAGGGTGGCCGGATGGAGCACGGGACCGCTCCGGCGGGACCGGTACACCTTCGCCCCTTCCACCACGCGGACGAGATCCTCGGTGCTTTCGAGTCCGCCTTCTTCACGGGCCAGGAGGATCGCCTCCACCACCCGCCGCCACTCGCGCTCCTCACCGAAGTCCCGAACGGCCTCAACGAGTTGCTCCCGGGTCGCGGCGCGCAGCCACTCCGCCGCGGAAGGCCCCTGTTCGGGGTTCATGCGCATATCGAGCGGCCCCCCTTTCTTGAACGAAAATCCCCGTTCGGGGTCATCCAACTGAAACGAGGACACGCCCAGATCGAACAGGATTCCGTTGTACACCCCTTCCGGGAGCAGCTCCTCAAGGTTGTCGTAGTTTCCGAGGAAAAACTCGAAGTCCCCCTCGACTTCCCTCTCCAGATCGTCGGCGCGTTCCCGCGCCCCGGGATCCCGGTCAATCGCATGAAGCGTCGAATCCGGAGCGGTTTCCAGAAGAGCCCTGGCGTGGCCGCCGCCGCCGAACGTCGCGTCGAGGTACCGCCCGCCCCGCCGCGGCGAGAGCAGACGAAGGGTTTCCTGCAGAAGGACCGGCTGGTGATTCATTCCCGAAAAGGCTCCGTACAGTACGTGGACCGCGAACGGCCAGGGAAAGGTCCGCATCCTACCTTTTCCCGATTGCTGTGTTTCACTGAGTGTGGGTGCTGTCGCTGTTGGCATATTGATGTCCGGTAGGTTGTGCCGCGGGAATAATCCGTCCCGCCGCTGTTTTCTTTCACTGTCATCACCTGAGATACGACCAGAGTCCCCGGAGTCCCCGTTTGGGCCGTGGTGTTTGAAGGTCTCCGGGACAGGCTGAGCGGGCCGCCGCGGGGAGAGTTCCGGGACGTCTCAGCCGAATACTGTCGACGTAAGACAAACCGCCCCGCCCATTCATCGGGAGGGCGAAATCGCCGTCCGAGAAGTGCCGGACCGTGCCGCGATTGAGCGTCGAAGAGGAGAATAGCATGCGTGTGAGTTTCATCGTGATTCCTGTTTTTTTTGTTTCTGTTGCCTGGAGGGTCGCGCGCTGTTCTCAAATCCCGGCGCGCGATGCGGCCTAAAAGTCGATCCGTTGCATAAGGTCTCCAAAAGCTTCACCGCTGGTTCGCGAATTGAGTTCCTCCCAGCGCTCAGGACTCCAAATGCCGAACTTGGTCATCGTTCCCACCAGACGGCACTCCTTGGCTATCCCCGCGTGACTGATCAGCTCATCCGCCAATCCGATTCGGCCCTGCTTGTCGCACCCGAGCGAATGCGCCGACGCGAAAAATTTGTTCATGAAATCCTGGCCGTTTTGGTCGCTGAGCCTCACCTCCATGACTTTCTGCTGAAGCCGCTCAATCTCAGGCGGGGGCAGCACCGCAATGTAGCCGGATGGGTGCGGCAGGGCCAGATAGGCATCCTGCTCATCGCCCGCAAAACGCCATTTGGACGGAATCGTGAGGCGATTCTTGGCGTCCAGGCTATGCCGGAATGACCCGACATAAAGCGGCTTGGCTGGGTTCGACATCGGTTCTCTTTACTGAAAAATTCCCCAAAACGCCCCACTTCTCCCCATTTTGCCCCACTAAGTCAAGTATAAACCCCACTTTTCTCCTTTATAAATAATAGGTTGGGTTTGAACGATCAGGCATCGGGGCTCCGGGTGCCCGATTTGGGATCGAGTTGCGGTGCGTAGTCTGCTTTCCTGACACTCCGACAATCTCCTGGAAACTCCCCGGCCCGGGCCGGTGCCGTTGAATGCTTCAACTTCGAAATCATGCCGCCGTCTCCTCGTGAAAACAAGCTCCGCCTGGACGAACTCCTGGTAAGCCGGGGCCTCTCCCCGAGCCGATCGCAGGCGCGGGCCCTCATCATGGCCGGAAAGGTCCGCCGCGGCGACGAGGTCCTGGACAAACCGGGAAAAACCTA
Organism: Opitutia bacterium; assembly: GCA_003558065.1. Lineage (GTDB taxonomy): Bacteria > Verrucomicrobiota > Verrucomicrobiia > Opitutales > T3Sed10-336 > PXDC01. The sequence goes on from PWMU01000118.1 coordinate 48,691, forward strand.
CCCCGAAAGCACGGCCCTGAGCCTTGCAACCCCGCCGCGATTCGTGGGCCGGGGCGGGGAAAAACTCGAACACTTCCTGGAAACCTTTCCCCTTGAGGTCGAAGGAAAGCGGATCCTGGATATCGGCGCTTCCACCGGCGGATTCACCGACTGCGTCCTTCAGCGGGGCGCGACCGCCGTCACCTGCGTCGATGTCGGTCACGGACAACTCCATGCGAAGCTTCGCGGAGATCCCCGCGTCACCAACCTGGAAAAACTCAACGCCCGGCACCTGACCGCGGAGATGCTGCCGGAGCCGGCCTACGACGGCGTGGTGATGGACCTGTCCTTCATCTCGCTCCGGCGCGTGCTCCCGCCGGCCTGGAACTTACTGACAACGGGCGGGTGGCTCGTGGCTCTGGTCAAACCCCAGTTCGAGGCAACCCGCCGGGAGGCCGCCCGCTGGGGAGGGGTGATCAAGGATCCGGTCGTCCAGGAGCGGGTGCTGGACGAGATCGTCGCCTTCGCCCTCGAAACCCTCCCGGGCGCCACCCTGATCGGCACGGTCGACTCCCCCCTCCGCGGCGCCGACGGCAACCGCGAATTCCTGGCCGGATTCAACCGGGCGGCAGGCCCATTGGATTAACCGTCCGCATCCGGATCGTCCGCCCCGGCATCGGTCTCGTCAGCTTCGCCGGTCTTCGCCTCATCCTCCGTTTCCTCTTCCTCGTCGGTTTCTTCCGGATCGGGATCCCCGGGCTCCTCGCCAGCTTCCTCAGGCTCGCCCCGAACGGTCATCACCCCGACCATGCCGGCGGCGGTGTGCCCGGGAAACGAACATACATAATCGTACTCGCCGGCGATTTCCGGAGCGGTGAAGGTAAGCTCCTCCTTCTCTCCGGGACCGAGAATACCCGTGGCCGCGATCACTTCGTCCTCGCGGCCGGGAGGAATGTAGGCGTTGCCGGCATGAGGGATCGCGTCGTTCGAGAACGCGTTCTTGTCCGTCCCCATCACCAGAAGGACAAAATTGTGGCCCATCGACTCCTTGGGCATGCTCCCGACATTCTCCAGAATCACAGTAACTTCCTCGCCCGGATCCACCTCAAACGTTGTCCGGCCGAATCGCATATTGTCGTCGGCCGTGATTTCGATCGCGGCCGATTCCCCGTCTTCCTCGGCTTCGGTTTCCGCCGCTTCGGCCTCCTCCTCATCATCAACCGGAACCCCCGGACCGGCGGTCTCCTGGGGCGAACAGGCGACCAGAATAAAGGCTGCCGCCAAGGAGGCGAGCCAACGAAATCCCCAAAAGCATAACTTTCTCATGACGGGAAAACCCTGGACCCAACCGCCCCGAAACGCAAACACTCTCAAGGTCTCCCCTCCCGTCCGCGAAAGCATCTAATAAAGGGTGCGACGGATTCTAATAAATGGGCCGTCGAAGGATCGTCGCTCGAAATTGCAGCTCATTGGACAAATTTAGCATTGCCTTTCTTTTCGGCCTTCTCGCAAATCGGTTCCTTTCGCGAGAAAACTCTCTCTTTTTCAGCGACCATGTTTTCTGTGTTTTCGACATTGCGCAACCTTTGTTGGCTTCCGGCCCTCCTCTTGTTTGCTCTGCTCGTATCGGGCTGCGGGCAAATGGACGATCCCATGTCGTGGTTCCGGGACGCCAACCAGTCCACGTTCGACGTCAAGGGACCGGTCGCCGAGCAGCAGCTCCATCTGTTTTACATCACCGTCTGGGTGACTCTGTTCATCTTCATCGCGGTCGGAGGTGTTCTGGCCTACGCCACGTTCCGTTTCCGGCAGCGTTCGGGCGATTCGGAAAAACCGCCCCCCGCCCAGACGCACGGCCATCCTCTGATTGAGATCGGCCTGATCGCCGCCGCCGTCTTTCTTCTGGTGATTATTGCCGTCCCGACCGTGCGCGCGATCTACGACATCTACGAGCTTCCGGAAGACGATGACATGCTCGTCATCGACGTAATCGCCTACCAGTGGTGGTGGGCTTTTGAATACCCGGACAAGGATGTGACGACCGCGAACGAATTCGCGATCCCGGTCGGTCGAAAGGTGAAGTTCAATCTGCGCACCTTCGACGTCATTCACAGCTTCTGGGTGCCGAAGCTGGGAGGCAAGATCGATATGATCCCGAACCGGGACAACTGGATGTGGCTGCAGGCGGACGAGCCCGGGCAGTACTGGGGTCAATGCGCCGAATTCTGCGGAGAATCCCATGCCAACATGAAATTCCGGGTCTTCGCCTACGAGGAGGACGAATTCCAGGACTGGATCGAGCACCAGAGGTCCGAGGCCGCGGATCCGCCCGAAGAGGAGCAGATGGTCGTCGAAGGCAAAGAGCTCTTCCGCTCGCGCGGCTGCGTGGCCTGCCATACCATCCGGGGCCACGACGCCGCGGGACTCGCCGGTCCGGACCTCACCCATTTCGGAAGCCGCAGGACATTGGGGGCCGCCATGGCCGACAACACGGAAGAGAACCTGTTCGAGTGGCTGCGGGATCCCGACGGATTCAAACCGGGGAACCTCATGGCCCTGGACACTCAGGTGCAGAATCTGACCGACGAAGAGATCGATGCCCTGGTTGCCTACCTGAAATCCTTGAACTAGAAGACGCCCATGCCGCACGAAGGAATTCGCACCGACTTGATCACCGCGGAGGAGGAAACGAAGCCTTCCTCCGGATTCGCCCGAGTATTCAGCCGCCCTACCGCCACCACCGGCGTGATCGGCTGGCTGACCACGGTCGACCACAAGAAGATCGGCATCATGTACGGGCTCGCCGCTCTCTTTTTTCTGATCGTGGGCGGAGTCGAAGCGCTGCTCATCCGGCTCCAGCTGGCCGTGCCCAACAGCGACTTCATCTCGGCACAGCTCTACAACGAGCTCTTTACCATGCACGGCACGACGATGATCTTTCTCGCCGTCATGCCGCTGGGCGCCGCATTCTTCAATTACATCATCCCCCTCCAGATCGGCGCGCGGGACGTCGCCTTTCCCCGCTTGAATGCCTTCAGCCTCTGGACCTTCATTGCCGGCGGGATTTTCATCAACACGGGATGGTTCCTCAACCTCCTGCCGGCGATCGACCAGGCCGTCCCGAAAATCGGCTGGTTCGGCTACGCGAACCTGACTTCGGCGGAGTTCTCCGGGGTCGGCACCGACTTCTGGGTCTTCGGTCTCCAGATCCTCGGAATCGCCTCGATCGTCGCGGCCCTGAACTTCATTGTCACGATCATCAACATGCGCGCTCCCGGCATGACCATGATGCGCCTGCCGGTCTTCACCTGGATGGTGCTGGTGACTTCGTTCCTGATCATCCTCGCCTTTCCCGCCATAACCATCGCCCTCGCCTGCCTCATGATGGACCGCATGTTCGGCACCGGCTTCTTTGAACCGGTTTTCGGCGGCCAACCCATCCTCTGGCAGCACCTGTTCTGGAT
>PWMU01000076.1 GCA_003558065.1 Opitutia bacterium
TAAAGTCCCGGCCCCACCCTCTCCTTTCCGGCCCGGTTTGGCAAACGTTACCTCGAATCAGCCCTGCCGGCGGCGAGTCGGCCGATGACGGGATTCCGGACAGTCCGGTTTCAGGTTTCAAGGGAAAACCCGTCACCTTCCCCCCAACCCGGGTTCGAGCCGCCATATCAGCGTTCGGCAATACACTCCCCGTCGCCGAGGTTTCGGATTTCTTCGTAGCGAGGGGGTTTATCCCCCGATTCTCCGGGTCCCCGGAACTCCCGGGATAAACCCGGTCCCCACGACCGCGGGATAGCCGCTGTTTTCGAAAATCTTGATGACGGAGAGCATATCAGGTGTCCAGCATCATGAACAGCCCATAGGACCATAGACAAAGGACAAAAGACCATGGACCTTGGACCAACGCCCCCTCACTCCGCGACCCGCCAGTCGATCATTTCGAGCTGGAGATACTGTTTGCCGTTGTAGGAATTCCGGTAGATCCGGAAAACAAAATCCAGCGGCGTATGCAGGGGCGGCAGGGAATCGGCCTTCTTCCAGGCCACACCGAAAAACCGCCCGCCGGAGGGTTTCTCAATCTGAAACCGGTAATGAAGATCCTGAAACACCTGCGGGGGCGTGCGTATTTCCACGCCACGAACGCCGAACAGCGGCTCGGGATTTCCCTGGCCGAACGGATACAGGTGGTCCAGCTCGGCGAGGAGATTCTCGTTGATGTCATCGAGGTCGAGCCAGGCGGAAATCTCAATTTCCGGATCAGGGATCCCTTCCGAAAGAAACCCGTCCACCGTTCTCGCGAAACGATCCTGAAACTCCGGAACATTAGCCTCTTTCAGTGAAACTCCCACGGCGGCCGGATGCCCGCCCCAGTTCTCCAGGAGATCGTCGCACTTCTCAAGAACCCGCACCAGGCTCAACCCCTTGATCCCGCGGCCCGATCCCCTCGCCAATTCCCCCTCGTTGCCCAATATGATCGTCGGCCGATTGTATTTGCGGGAAATCCGACTGGCCACGATCCCCACCACTCCCGGATGCCAGTCGCTGTCATAAAGGACGATACCCGAAAGCTGATCGACAATGCCCGCGATTCTCCGGTCGGCCTCTTCGACGATCTTTCTCTCGATATCCTGTCGCTCGCGGTTGTAGGCATCGAGCTGTCGCGCGGTCTCCCTGCAGAATTCGGCGTCCTGGCTCAGGAGCATCTTTACCGGCAAAGCCGCATCCGCCAACCTCCCGCACGCGTTGATACGCGGCCCCATACGAAAGGAAATATCCACCGGACGAATCGGGTCGCCGTCCTTGACGCCGGCGACCCGCAGAAGCGCGCGCAATCCGTCACTCTGCGACTCGTTCAAGGCGGCCAACCCGTGACGGGCCAGGATCCGGTTCTCCTCCCGCAAAGGCACCAGGTCCGCGATTGTCCCCATCGCGACCAGGTCCAGGTAATCTTTGAGCTCAATCTCCCAGCCTTGTGAATCATTCCTCTCGCGCAACACCTTCAATATTCCATGTACCAGTTTGAACGCCAGCCCGACGGCGCTCAGGTTGGTCCAGGGGTACTCGGTATCCGTTTCCAAATGGGGATTGACGATCAGACATCCCTCGGGAATTCCTTCGACCGCACGATGGTGATCCACAATGATCACCTCCACTCCCTGCGTCCGCAATTTCTCCGCTTCATCCCGGGAATTGGTGCCGCAATCCACCGCCACCAGAACATCCGGTCGCTCGTCGCTCAGCATCCGGTCCACCGCCTGCGCGCTCAAACCATACCCCTCCTCCATCCTGCGCGGCACGACAAATCCCGGCTTCATCCCCATGCGCCGGAATGCAGAGACCAGCAAGGTCGTACTGGTAACTCCGTCGACATCGTAGTCCCCGAACACCACGACGTGCTCACCTTTGTCCCGGGCCTCTATAATCCGCTGAGCGGCCTCCTTAAGGTTCGGCAATAAAAACGGGTCGCCAAGCTCCTTCAACCTGGGGCGCAGAAACCCGCGGATAGTCTCGATCCCGGCAAGATCCAGGCGACCGATCACCTCGGCCAGAACCGCGCTCACCCCGAGCTCCCGGCTCAGGGTTGCTTTCCGTTCCTCCTCCACGGGAACGTATTTCCATCGCATGATTTGCTCTGACGAGATCGCCGCCTTCACTGTTTGAGTTTAATCTTCCGCTATCAATCCAAATTTCCTGTCAAAGCAGTCTCGAGTCGAGAGGACCGGCCCGATGTCGAGACCCAACAATCCGAGCCCCGATTTGCAGGACTTACCAAATCCGCGCAAATGAAAGCCTTCAGGGATCAGATCTTCGTCCAAACGTTTATCCGATTCCCGCCGGATTGACAAATAAAAACGGCCTCCCGGGTAACGCGGCCGTCAAAGGGAACGGTGTTGAAGCGGCCCTGAGATTCAGGCGCGTTTCTTGCCGGACGGGTTTTTCGGCGGTGCCATTGTGAAGGTAAGCTCGCGCATCAGGCCGTCCGGCTCAGCCGGAGAGCCAGCTACGCTGACCGACTCCTTCCGGCCCGTCCCTCCTCTGTACACGCCGCCCGGCTCGGGCCGAAGAACTAACGTGCCGCCTTGGTCGATGACGACCACTCGTAGTTCGGCAGAACATCCTTTCGCTCCTCCACATGCCTGCGGTCGCCTTTGTGCCACCAGAAAAATACAGGACTGGCGATGAAGATCGACGAAAAGGTTCCGGTCAGAATGCCAATAATGAACGTGAACGAGAAATCGTTGATCACGCCCCCTCCGAAAATATACAGGGCGGAGGTCGCCAACAGTGTGGTGGCACTGGTAATGATCGTTCGCGGCAGGACCCGGTTGATCGATTTGTTGATGATGTCCTTGAGCGAGGAATTCGGGTCCAGACCGAGTTCCTCACGCATTCGGTCAAAGGCCACAATCGTGTCATTGATCGAATACCCCGCCACCATGAGAATCGCCGCAACCATCGGCGCGGACAGTTGACGGCCGCTCAACACAAAAATCCCGATGACCATGAGCAAATCGTGGATCACCGCGGCCACGGCGCCGACCCCGTAGCCCATCTCGAAGCGCAACGCCACGTAAAGCAGGATTCCGATCAGGGCCACGCCGATGGCAATAAAGGCATTCCGTTGGATCTCGGCTCCCACAGCGGCACCGATCCGGTTTTCCCCGATGACCGTCAGCCCCGCCTCGGGAAAAGCTCCGTCGAGCGCGGCGAACACTTCACCTCCCCTTTCGTGCTCGGTTTGCAGGCGGAGTGTCTCCCCTTCTTCGCCTATGAGGCTCTGATAAACAGGGAGCACCTCGCCAAGTCCTTCCTGAGCAACAATCCGCTCAATCTCGTCCGTGGAAATCCGCTCTTCGAACTGGATGATCAACTCGTCGCCGCCGACAAAATCGATCCCGTAAATCCGCTCGCCCTTATAGGCGACCACCGCAAGCCCCATGAACACGATCGCCCAGGACGCGGCAAAGGCCGGCTTTCGGTATTTCAGAAAATCAATCTTCGAGTCCTGAAGCACCGAAAGCATCGACAGTTTTTTCAGGAAACCGCTGTTCACCAGCAGTTCGAGGAAGAACCGGGTAATCACCAGCGCCCCGAACATCGAGGTGAAAACACCGATCGCCAAAGTCACCCCGAACCCTTTGACCGGTCCGCTCCCGAAATAAATCAAAATCCCCGCGGTGAGCAAGGTTGTGATATTGGCGTCGACAATCGCCGACAGCGCTTTTTCGTAGCCCGAAGTCAGAGCCGTCGACAATTTCTTACCCAACTTCAGTTCTTCACGTATTCGCTCGAAAACGAGAATGTTGGCGTCCACGGCTATCCCCATCGTCAGCACGATCCCCGCGATTCCCGGAAGCGTCAGGGTCGCGCCCAGGCTGGACAGCACTCCGAGGATGATCAACAGGTTCAGACCCAGCGTGACACAGGCAACCAATCCCGCAAACATGTAGTAGGCTATCATGAACGCGATGACCAGAACCGCCCCGTACAGGGCGGCGTTGATTCCCTGGCGAATCGAATCCTCCGCCAGCGTCGGCCCGACCTCGTACATTTCCTCCAGGACCAGGGGCAGATCCAGAGGATTGTTCAGCACGTTCGCCAGCTCCTCCGCTTCGCGCTGGGTGAAACGCCCCGTAATCTGCGCCCGTCCGCCGCGTATTTCCTGACGCACCGTCGGCGCCGAATAAAGCTCTCCATCCAGAACGATCGCCAGCTGGCCGATTGAGCCCGTGCGCTCATTCTCCTCGGCAATCCGGCGCGTCAGGTCCGCAAATCGGCGGGCGCCTTCCGAGTTGAACTCAAGAATCACTTCGTACCCGCCGGTCATCTCGCCCATCGACGCGAATGCGTTGGTCACGGACTCACCCGTCAATTCAGGAATGCGGTGGACGAAATGAGGAATCTCCTCCACTTCCCCCTCCTGATTGTAGCGCTCCAATGTCAGCACCCGGTAGTTCGCCGGACGCTCGTCTTCCGGAGTCGTTCTCGGGTCCAGTTCCCGGTGAACCATGCTGAATTCGAGCAGTGCCGGCTTTGACAGCTCGTCCGCCGCATCGGGATTGTCGCGGGTGGTCAGCCCCGGCAATTGAACCTCAATGCGACTATCCCCAACCGGCCGGATAACCGGCTCCGCCACGCCGAGTCCATCGGCCCGGCTGCGGATGATCTCGATCGCCTTCTGGAGCTGGTCCTCCCGCTGACGCGGATCCACGTCCTCGTCCAAGTCCGGCGCCCTGAGAACAAAAGCCACCCCGCCACGCAAATCAAGTCCGGGCTGAAGCTTCGGCTGGGAGCGCTTGAGCAGCTCGGCCATGAGAATGTCGTTCCGGCGGTCCACATTGACCAGACTCTGCTCCAAGGGGATATGAGGGAAGAAGCGCGAGATATCGACGCCTTCCTCACTGGCAATGCGCTTCATGGCCATGAATACGCTGGGCTGCTCTCCGTCCTCGACCTTCCGGTGAGCCCGCTCCATCAACTGGTCAAACTCGTCCTGTTGCGCCGAGACCTCCGCGGCGATATACTCCTCAAACGGGGTGTCACGAAAGGGGATAAGATTCACAATCGCCCAAGTCACAACCAGCGAAGCGACAATGAGCTTCCAGTACATACTACCTGTCATAAAAATTTAAACAAAAATGGGTTAGGAGGCTTTCTTCTCGACGCTCTGAATGAAGGTTTTATTGACTTCCACTTTCGTATTATCGGCAACCCTCACGACAAACCGATCGTCCTTGACGTTCGTCACCACTCCGTAGAGCCCCCCCGTCGTGAGCACCTCGTCGCCGCTCGCAACCTGGGAAATCATTTTCTGAAGATCTTTCTGGCGCTTCCTGTGCGGAGCCACAATGAGGAACCACATCGCGGCAAAAATCAGGCCCCAAATGAGGATAACCGGACCAAAACCGCCGCCTCCGGGCGCGTCCTGGGCCAAGATCAAAATCGTTGCGAAATCACTTGCCTTATCAAACATGGCTTCTCTGTTTTCCTTCCAAAAGTCCAATCAACGGGAGCCCCGGTCAAAAAGCAAGCCCTTTCCTTTTCCCAGTCCTATCGCACCCCATTTCCCCGTCCCCTGCGGGCCCCACCCGTAAAAAGAGCCGCTTTCCCGGCCTGCCGGGGGTCACCAAATCCAAGACACGGATCCCCCTCTATCCGTTCCCGGAATCCCGATAAACACAGATCCTGCTCCCCCTCCCGGCCGGCACGCGCGGCTATCTCAATTCCGTGAAGCGTCTCCCGCCGAAGCCCGGGAACGAACGGCTTTCCCTTTGCATCCCCGCCGGTCGTCGTCTATCGTCTTCAAAGGCTCATGAAACATAAGATCCAGATCGGCACCGGCGCCCTATCCCTGGCCTCCGGCCTTATTTTCTTCCTCTATTTCGGAACCCGCGAAAGGCCCGGGGGCGGTCAGGCGGACCCGGAAACCCAACAACTGGCCCTCATTCACGACCTGGCGACCTTCGCCGGGTTGGGACTGCTTTTCCTGGGAGTGATCCTCCTCCTGACAGGAGCCGCCAAGCATTGGAAGGCCACGGCGCCGGCCCCGGAGAAATCTCTCTCCAGGTAGGTGGCACCCTGCTCCGCCCCTGGACAGATCCGATTTTCACCAATCCGCCGCCGGCGGTTCAGTCTCTCAGCAGGACAGCCACGGCCTGGGCCAGGGCTTCCGTATGAGAAAGACTGACCCACACCCGGAACGCCCCGACTTCGCGCAGGAGCTCATTGCCCTTCCGGTCCAGCCTCACATAAGGCTCACCCCGCGGTCCGTTATAGACGGAAACCGACGTCCAGCCCAACTGTGCCCCAATTCCCGTGGTAAATGCTTTCGCTACCGCTTCCTTGGCGGCAAAGCGTGCCGCCAGGTGTTTGTGCGGGTGCTTCATCCCAAAACAATAGTCCCGCTCCTCCTCGGTATAGACCCGTTTGAGGAAGCGATCCCCTTGCCGCTCCATCACCCGCCGGATCCGTTCCACATCGACTATATCCGTCCCCAGTCCCACCAGGTACCCTCCTGTCGGCAATTCCAGCGCCATATGCCACTATATCGGAGCCGGCTTGAGCCAAGAGGCAAGCCTATAACGCGAAGTCCCGCCCTGTCCGGCAAGGCGACAGGGAGCCGCACTTTCTTCCGACCGCGACAGGGAATCAGGCAATGCCGCCGGCCCCGGCTCCCCCCATCCTCGTCTTCATCTCACGCACGGCCGCTTCCATTCCGGTCGAGAGCGAGCGGCAAATGATACTGTGGCCGATATTCAACTCATGCAAATGGGGCAAGGTCCGAACCTCGGCAATATTCACATAGTTAACCCCATGACCGGCGTTCACGGTCAAACCCGCACGGTGAGCCTGTTCGCTGCCCTCGCACAAACGGTCGAACTCGGAACGGCGACGGTCGGAATGGTAAGCGTTGGCATAGCTGCCCGTATGCAATTCAATCCAGGGGCCACCCAACTCGCCGGCCACCTCAATCTGTGCCAAATCGGCCTCAATAAACAGACTTGTAGTAATGCCGGCGCCCTGCATCGCGTGGATCACCTCTCTCACCCTTTCCTTCTGTCCCGCCACATCCAGCCCGCCTTCCGTAGTGACCTCATCGCGCCCTTCCGGCACCAGACAAACCGACTCGGGTCCCAATTGCAGCGCGTAGTCCACCATCTCCGGCGTACAGGCCATTTCCAGATTCAAGCGGGTAGCCATGGATTCCCGGAGCCTGCGAACATCGTCCTCCTGAATATGGCGACGGTCTTCACGCAGGTGAACCGTAATACCATCCGCTCCAGCCCGCTCCGCCAGGAGCGCCAAAAATACCGGATCCGGCTCGATCGTCCTGCCACAGGTACGATCAACCTGCCGATAACGAGCCTGCCGCAGTGTTGCGACATGATCAATATTAACGCCTAAGAGTATCGGTTTCGCATTCATCATGAGACCGGGATTTTATTTTCAAGGCTTTGGAATTTCCGCAGAAAGGCACGCCGGTGGATGGGTGAGGGCCCGTGCCGGCAGAGGGCTTGAAAGTGGTTTTGAGTCCCGTACCCTTTATGAGTCACAAGACCGAAAGCCGGGTATTCGTCGTGGAGTTTTTCCATCAACTGGTCCCGCTTTATTTTGGCCAGGATGGAAGCCATGCCGATGGCCAGCGACTTTCCGTCGCCTTTAACGACAGCGGTATGAAGGTAAGGGAATTTTTTCAGGGGGAGTCCGTCGATCAAAAGTCTGATGACCTTCTTTCCGCCGCCGCGACGGGCAAAAAGTTCCTCTGCTTCCGTCCAAAACTCAAACCCGCCATTGAAACTGTTCCGGGAAGTCACACGCTCAATGGCGCGCTGCATCGCCAGTCGGGTTGCTCCCAGAATGTTCAAACTGGCAATCTCCTCGACCGAAGCAATCCCGGTTGCCCAGTGGATTCCACCCTTTGCTTCGAGAGCACCCATCTGCTTGAAAGCTGCTTCCCGAGCACAGGCAGTCAGCTGCTTGGAGTCATTCACAAACGACAGCAGCTCCCGGCACTCGCGGGAGTCGTAAAAATCCCGTTCCAACAGGACCGCTCCGGCAACCACGGGGCCGGCCAGGGCTCCGCGGCCCGCCTCGTCCACCCCGGTCAGGTAATTCCAATCCCCTTCCATTGCCAGATCGAAGCTGTGGAGTGAGTGTTCTGGAAGACGGGTCATAAGGAATCATCCGCCGTTGGAGCGTTGAAACACAGGCTTCAGCGGCGGGAGCTCGATCCGCCCCTGCACGCCTTCGGCTTCGACAACTTCATGCGCGGTCCGGAAGTGAAGTTTGGCGAAGTCCGCCAGGGCGGCCGCACCGAATTTGCGGATAATCCGGCCGGCCTGCTCCTTGACCCGGGCGCTCGCCCCCTTCTGCAGTTTCTCACCGAAGCAGTCGGACAGTTTTTTCATCTGGCGGACGTACTCGGCCCGGGCGACAATGGACGCGGCCGCGACCACGGGATCGGACTCGGCTTTGGTCCGCATTTCGAGTTCGAACTCGCGATCCTTGAAATAACGTTGAACCAGCGGTTGCTTGGAAAACTGGTCCAACAAGCCCCGGGGAACCGGTTTCTTCTCCAGCGCCTTCTCCAGGGCCTTGGCGTGCTGCCAGGCCATCAGGCGGTTAACATTGCCGCCCGGTTTCCCCATCAGTTCGTTGTACTTGCCCATCCCGCAAAACACGGTTTCCGCAACCACGCCGTCCGTTTCGCGAATCATCTTGTCGAGTTTCAGAATCGGCCCGTCGGAGATCTTTTTACTGTCGCGGATACCCGCTTTCAACCACGCCTCCACCGCGGCTTTGTCCGCAATGACCGTGGCGCAAACAATCGGGCCGAAAAAATCCCCTTTTCCGCTTTCATCGAGGCCCGCATGAGGTTCGAACCATTCGGGGTGATAGACTTCGTCGTAACCGAAGCGCGCTTCGCCCGTGACTTCGGGTTCGAGGACGTTGACAATAAACTCCTCGGTCCCCTTTCCCTGGATCACGACTTTGCCGCTCTTGTAGCCGACGACGTTCACATTTGGGCCCTTGAACGCAAACCGGGAGTAATCGACGTCAAACCGCTCCCACATCCTGGCCTCGCACAGCCCCTCGAGGGTCTCCATCTGCACCTCCTCCAGTTTCGCGGTGTGCATCGTTTTCCTGGATGCCTCTTCGGTCTCCCGGCTCTTTTTCTTCATCGTCATTCGATTGATTTATCGCACCCTCCTCGGGGATTCGCGATTCATTTTCCTTCCGGACCCGGAAAGATCAACCCAATCATCACCGGGACGGCCGTTGCGGGCCGGAAACCGGCTGCCGGCGGGGTTTTTCCTCCCCGAAACTCCCGGAAAAAAATCTCCGCCGCTCAAAGGCGGGTACCAGTCGCGTCCCAGACAAATCGAGATAAAAAAACGGCCGGAGCCGGGGTGGAGGAAAACCCAAGGAATCGACCGACGGGCCGGGCGGGCGATTCTCCCGCACCTCACTCCATCCGGCGAAGCAGATCGAGGATCCTGCGCTCGCGCTTGGTTGGCCGTCCCTCACCCCGGCTTCGGACCAACGGCCCGGCGCGTGACGCCTGCTCCCGTTTCCGTTCGTACTCGGCCGGGGAGGTCAGGTCCTCCATAAACTCCGGCACCCGTCCGGCCCCCATCCGCCTTTCGGCAAGTGCCTTGACGCGCAGCGTGCGGACCATTCCCCCGCCCTTGATGCGAATCACTTCCCCGACCCCGACTCCCCGGGACGGTTTTACCTTCCGCTCACGCATCAGCACCTTTCCGGCGCCGCATGCTTCCGCCGCCAGCGAGCGCGTCTTGTAAACCCGCACCGCCCACAACCACTTATCGATTCGAACTTTATCGTTTTCTTCGGACAACATCGACTTTCCCGCAAGCACGCGGCCTTCCAATCCGGTCCTCCGACTGTTTTGACAAGCTCAGGACCCGGCAGGCATACTACCAATTCCCACCGCTTCCGGGAAAAAAAATCGAGCCGCCCGGCACCCAATGCACACCGAAACCACAGCCAGCAAGCAGCCTCTCGCTCCGTCCGAATGGCGCGCCCGGATCGCCGCGCACGAGCGACGGGTCTCCGCGTGGGTGGAGTCCCGGATTCTCCGGACCTCCAGAGGGCAAAAGCACCCCGTCTACGACTTTCTCTTCACTTACTATTCCCACCGGCCGAGTCTGCTCAGGCGCTGGAGTCCGGGGATCGGCGTGGTCCTGGAGGGTGAGGGAACGGAGCGTTTTCTCCGGCGCCGCGAGTTCACCCGGATCGCGGAAGGGGTCACTCTTGATTCGGCAACGCTCGATCCCCCCCGTCTCGAAGCGGTCGATTGGATCGCCCGCCTGCTGAAGGCCTGCCGCGACCGGCCCGCCCGCCTCGGCTGTTACGGTCTGCACGAATGGGCGATGGTCTACGAAGCCGACGAAGTCCGGCACGACAGCTACCCGCTCCGCTTTTCCCGCAGGGAGCTTGGCGCGATCCTGCGGGCTCACACGGTGTGTTGCTCGCATTACGACGCCTACCGTTTCTTTACCCCCGCAGCCCGTTCACTCAACCAGTTGCGGCCGCGAAAAGAAACTCGAACCCAGTTCGAACAAAAAGGCTGTCTGCATACGAACATGGATCTGTATAAATGGTCCTACAAACTCGCTCCCTGGACGCCCTCCGAGCTGGTGGCGGACGCGTTCGAGCTGGCCTGCCGGATTCGCGAGGCGGACATGCGGGCGAGTCCCTACGACCTCCGTTCTCTCGGATTCGAGCCGATCAAAATCGAAACACCGGATGGCAAACGGGAGTACGACGCCCTTCAGAGGAAATTCAGCCGTCAGGCCGATCCGATCCGGGAGCGGCTCCTCGAAGTCTGCCTTCAAATGCTGCGGGAAGCCGGGCATGGGCCGTTCCTGCCGCCGGGACGGTGCCGGCCCTGACAGGCGCCCGCCACAAGCAGGACCCGAAACGCGAGATGCCGCGGCCTGTCCTCCCCGGTGCCGGCCCGGTCCGAATTGAGATTGAACGGTTTCAAAAATCCCCGTACGCTCATCCCCACACCACACCATCACACAAGCCAACCTCCGACCCACCCTTTTCATCTTCCCATGTCCGAACTCGATCTGGAGTCCATTCAGAAGCACATCAAGGTCCGCGGGATTACCCTGGAGGATTTTCCGCAGTTGGTGGAACTGCAGAAGCGATGCTTTCCCGGCATGACCCCCTGGCAACGTCAGCACATAGAAAGCCAGCTGGCCCATTTTCCGGAAGGCCAGATCTGTATCGAGTACGACGGCCGCATCGTCGCCTCCTCATCGAGTCTCGTCATCGATTTCGATCCGACCACGGAACGCCTCAGCTGGGACCAGATCTGCGATCACGGCTACATCAGCAACCACAATCCCGAAGGCGATACACTCTACGGAATAGAAATCATGGTGGACCCCGACTTCCGCGGAATGAAACTGGCCCGGCGCCTTTATGACCGCCGCAAGGAGCTTGTTATCGAGAAGAACCTCATGCGGATTGTCATCGGTGGCCGGATACCAGGATACGGAAAGTACGAGGACAAAATGTCGGTGCACGAATACGTGGAGAAGGTTACCAGCAAGGCCCTGTACGATCCGGTCCTGACAACCCAGATGGCCAACGGGTTTGTTTTGAAGCGCATCATAAAGAACTACATCGGGGAAGACAAGGAATCCTCGGGATATGCGGTATTCCTGGAATGGTCCAATCTTGATTATACACCGGACGTATCCAAACGGTACCTCCCCAGCAAACCGCTCCGCATTTGCTGCGTTCAATACCAGATGCGCCCCATCGCGACCTTCTCCGACTTCGCCCAGCAGTGCGAATATTTCGTCGACGTGGCCTCGGACCGGAAAAGTGATTTCGCTTTGTTTCCGGAACTATTCACTTCGCAGCTCCTCTCATTCATTGAAGCCAAACGTCCTGAAACGGCCGCGCGCAAGCTGGCGGCTTTCACCCCCCAGTACCTGGAACTCTTTTCAGGACTGGCGATCCGTTACGACGTCAATATCATAGCCGGCTCCACCTTCGTCCAGGAGGAGGATTATCTGTACAACGTGGCCTTCCTCTTCAAACGCAACGGGGAGATCGAGAAACAGTACAAGATACACGTGACGCCCAATGAACGGGAATGGTGGGGGGTTACTCCGGGGAACGAAATCCAGGTTTTTGATACGGACCGTGGGAAAATCTCCATTCAGCCCGGTTACGACGTCGAGTTTCCCGAGGTGAGCCGGATTGCCGTGGAGAAGGGCGCTCGCTTGATTTTTGTGCCGTTCTGCACGGACGAGCGCCACGACTACCTGCGCGTCCGCTACTGCGCCCAGGCGCGCTGCATCGAGAACCAGGTCTACATCGCCACGGCCGGCACGGTCGGAAACCTGCCGCACGTCAAGAACATGGACGTCCAATACGCGCAATCAGCCATTCTGACTCCCACCGACTACGTTTTCGCCCGTGACGGCGTGGCCGGGGAGTGCACCCCGGACGCGGAAACAGTGCTGATACACGATCTGGACCTGGAAACCCTGAACCGTCACCGCCTGAAGGGAACCACCCGCAACTGGAACGATCGCCGGACCGATCTTTACCGCATCGTCGACAGCGCCAGTACGAGCCGGTTTTCCTGGGAACCGCCGAAGACGTAGAGGAAAAATCAAGAGGTTGCGGGCCGGCCGCATGAAGGCGGAAATCCGCTGGCGGAACTCGGAAACGAGAGCCCTGCGGGGCAAAGGCCCGGACGGTTCCGGCAAATGATGATGCCCAACCAGCAATTCCGACCGATCAGCGGCTGCCTTCGAAATTCTTCAGAAACTCGTCTTTCCAGTGATACCCGTCGAGGAGCGTGGGGTCGTCGTCGCCCAGAATCCTTCTGGCTGCGTAAAGAGCTTCGACCGAGGCAAGCCCGGTGCCAGGATCCTCGAATAGTTTGCTCTTGCGCGGATACGCGGTGACGATTCGCCCGGGAAGACTGCGTCGCACGGGCTCTCCCTCAAGCGAATCCTCCAGTTGCCGGGCGTAGCGCCAGGTCCCGTCGAGCACGAGAAGGGGAAAACCGGTATCGGCCTCCGACAATACCGGCGCATCCGGTGTCAGCAGAATACAGCCGTTGGCGTCGAAGCGAAAGGCGGGCGTGGCCTTATAAAAAACGATATCGGGACGGCCGTGCAGGGGCGCGAGGCTGCATTTGGACAACCGCTCTTTGGGATGTCGTATCACGATGGTTTTGACAGGCGGCATAAAAACCCGGGCAATCCGTTTCTTGTTTGATGCGGTGTTTCAAGAACTACCAGATACGCTGCGGACGCGTCGAACAAGCATCTCTTCGGCGCGGCAACGAACGCGGGAAAAGGGGGGCGGCCCGAGCCAACCATCATAAGACCGGTTATCGGCAGGAACCGCCCCCCGGTTAAGGTTCAAAGACTCAACACCACCGCCACCACCACAACCAGGAGGGTGAGCCCCACGGCGGACCCGAGGGAGGTGCGGTCCATGTCCGGATCAAAATGGTCGCCGCTTCCGGGTTTAAAACCCAGCGTTTTGAGCGGATTCCGGAACGGCGGAACGATACGGCGCTCGATCAGACGATCGAGTGCGGATTCACAGGCGCCGAAGAAACGGTTGACCCCGTCGAGGACGAAAGCCCCCATGTACGGGGAAGGCTTCCGGTAAAACCAGTCCGTATCGAGCACGATCTTGGCCTCGCCCAGAATCTTGTGACGAAAGAACCAGAACACGAGAAAGGTCGCGAGCGGGATCTGAATCGCCTTGACGACGAAGTCGGTCCTGTAGGCCGAGAAGTCCTCGGGAAAAGGAAGTTGCGCGTACTGGAGGGACGGCCAGACACCGTAGGTCACACAGATCACCGCCAGGATCGCCATGGCGACGATCATATTGGCCGGAACGTTCCAGCGCACTTTCAATTCCCGCGGTGTTTCGCGGTAGAACCACGTGTAGTAGGGAAGCTTGATCCCGACACTCAGGAAAGTCCCGACCGAAGCCAGGGCCAACAGGTAGTAGCCGAGATCTCTCCCGTAAACCGCATCCATAACCATGCTCTTGCTGACGAAGCCGTTGAACAGAGGAAGTCCCGAGATCGCCGCGCCTCCCACCAGGTAAAGCACCACCACCCAGGGCATCCGCCGGAACAGCCCCCCCAAATGGGTGAGCCGGGTCTCGTTCACCATAAACAACACCGCTCCGGCTCCCATAAACATCAGAGTTTTGTAGAGGATATTGTTGTAGGCGTGGGCCGCGGCGCTGTTAAGGGCGAAATCGCCGCCGATGCCGATAGCCGCAACCATGTAGCCCACCTGGCTGATGATGTGATACGCGAGAATCAAGCGTATGTCGTTTGCCAATACAGCGTAAGAAACCGCGTAAAGGGCCATGATCAATCCGCAGACAAACAGGACCTCCCACCCCGGGAAGCAGACCGCCAGCACGTAAACGGCCGTCTTGGTCGTAAACGCGTTCAGGAAGATGCTGCCGGTAACGGTCGATTTGGGATAGCTGTCGGGCAGCCAGGCATGAAGGCCCGGCATTCCCGCGTTGACCAATACCCCCAGGAGAATCAGGATTTTCCCGGCGGACACCTGTTCGGCGAACGCGCGCAGCGCCAGGTCGCCGGTGGCAGAAACCTCCATCACGATTCCCGCCAGCAAAAGGCTGCCGCCGAGAAGGTGAAATATCAGGTACCGCAGGCCGGCAGCGCCGGCCCGGGACGTGCCGCCGGCCCAGACCAGCAACGCCGAGGCTACCGCCATCAATTCCCAGAACACCAGCAGCGTAAAAAAATCCCCGGCGAAAACCACGCCCATCGCGCCGCCGGCGTACGACATCGCGGCCAGCTGCTGACGCAGCTCCCGCATGTGCCAGGCATAAATCCCGGCCACCGCGGCAACCAGGGCAAAAGCGATCCCGAACATCCGCCCCATTCCGTCCGCCTTGAGCAGCACCAGGTCGTACTGCAGGAAGGCAACCTCGAACTCCGCCCCCTCCGGGAGCAGCACGATATGAACCAAGGCAAGAATCGGAAACAACACGCACACTCCCGCCCGCCCGGCGGCGGGCAGCAACGGCAGGAGCGCGGCACCCGCCAGAAAGAAAATCACCGGAGGCAACTCAAGACCGTTCATAGTATCCCTCCTTTCGCGAGAGGAGTTTCTTGGCCACCCCCTTGGTGATTCCCAGCATAAGCAGGCAACCCAGCGCTCCGAAAACAAAATAAAACGCGGGGAATTCCCCGGGATCGGCACGGTAGGAAGCCACCGACGTAACGGTCAGGATCAGAACGAAAAACAGCCAGGCAATCCGGTTCATAGCATAATTACAGCAAACTCACGTCGAGCCGAGAACCCCCTCCACAGTCGCAGCGGCGAGGTCGAACAGGCCGAAGAAAAGATTGGGAAACAGACAGAAAACCACCGACAGCACGGCGGTCGCACAAAGGGGCACCACCATAAACGGCGAAGCTTCGCCCAGCCCCTTGAATTTTCCGGAACTCCTGAAGAATCCGCGGTAGACCACCGGGAACAGGTAGGCCGCATTGAGCAGCCCGCTGGTCAGGAAGACCCCGAGTATCACGTATTGCTGCGCGTCGAGGCTTCCCAGGCAGAGAAACCACTTGCTGAGAAATCCGTTGATCGGAGGCAAACCGGTCAGCCCCATGGCGCCGATGGTAAAAGAAGCGAAGGTCCAGGGCATGGCCCGCCCCAGGCCGTCGAGATCGGACACGTTCTCTTTGTGTGCATGAACAAGGATCGCACCGGCGCAAAAGAAGAGTGTGATCTTCATGGTTGCGTGGGTCGAAATGTGGAGGATACCGCCGGTGAAACCGTCCGCGTTCAAAAGCGCCGCGCCCATGGCGATATAGGAAAGGTGAGCGACCGTGGAATAGGCCAACCGCCGTTTCAGGTTCTCCTGCCGAAGGGCGATCACCGAGGCGGTGATAATCGTGAGACCGGCAAAGACCGCCAGGATGCTGTTGAGATCGTAGGCGGCCATCACCTCCGGGCCGAACACAAACCCGACCATCCGCACGACGCCGAAGACGCCGGACTTGACCACGGCGACGGCATGCAGCAACGCACTGACCGGCGTCGGCGCCACCATCGCGTTCGGCAGCCAACTATGCAGGGGCATGATCCCCCCCTTCACCCCCACGCCGATCATCAGCATGAAGAAGAGGACCCGCATTCCGCCTGCGCTCAGCATCCCCTCTTCCAGAATGCCGCCCGGCGTGAAATCCAGTGTGCCGGTCAACCCGTAGATCCACCCGGCACCCGCCACCATAAGGAGCCCCGCAGTCAGGGCGTAGGCCAGGTACTGGCGTCCCGCCCGGATGGCCTGCTTGTTTTCAGAATGGATCACCAGAGGATAGGTGGCCAGCGTCAGCAATTCGTAAAAAATAATGAAAGTCAGCAGGTTTCCCGCGAATGCGATGCCGATAGTGGCGGACAGACTGACGGCGAAACTCGCGAAGTAGCGGGTCTGCTTCTTCTCGTGATGCCCCCGCATGTACCCGATCGAGTAAAACGAGGTCAGTATCCAAAGTCCGGATGCAATCAGGGCGAAAAACATCCCGAAGGCGTCGGCCCGAAGGCTCAGCTCGATGCCTTCGGCAATCTCCAGGAGCACGAACTCCGCGACTTTCCCTTCCTGCGCGTCCGGAAGCAGGGTCAGTACCAGGCCGAATTTGACCGCAGCCGCCAGCAGCGTCCAGAATTCGCGCAGGTTCGGTCGCTTTGACGACCACAGGATCGCCGGCACGACGAGCAGCGAGACCAGGACGGCCCAGAAGGGAATCGATGAACTGTAGGTTTCGGTCAGTGCCACGGTGGATGTTCAGAATTCAAGAATCATATGATAAGCCCCGTCACAGCCCGGCCGGAATCATCGGCCGGATGAACCAGGTCACGATATACGCGTTGGCGAGGCCCAGCACCAGGAGGCTCACCGCGAGAAACAGAGTCGGAAACAGCATCGACCCGCGGCTGTCCCCGCGCATCACCGCCGCGTCCTCCCGTTCGTCGGCCTCATCGTAAGGTTGCCCGTCGGTCCGCAGGTAGACCTTTTCGAGAACGCGAAAGAAATAGACCACGTTGAGCAGACTGCTCATCAGGATCACAGCCAGAAACACGTAGTTGGAACTCTCCCACGATCCCAGGACCAGGTACCATTTACTGAAAAAGCCGGCGGTCGGCGGCAGTCCGATCATGGAAAGCGCGGCAACCGTAAACGCGGCCATAGTCCAGGGCATGCGGATGCGAAAACTCCGGTCGAAGCGCCGGATGTCAGTGTGCCCGAATCGCTCGAAAATATTGCTGTTCACCAGGAAGAGACAGCCCTTCATTATGGCGTGGTTGAGGGTGTGCAGCACCGCCCCGATCATTCCCAGAGGCGAGGCCAGGCCGATCCCCAGTGCGATGTATCCAACCTGGGAAACGCTGCTGAAGGCGAGCATACGCTTGAGGTCCGACTGGGCGATCGCCAGAACCGATCCCCAGATGATTCCCACCGCTCCGAGAGCGCCGATTATCGTGGTGAGCGGGATCTCCTCGCGCACGAAATCCGGATCAAACATATAGAAACACCCCCGCAGGAGCACGTAGGCGGCCACCTTGGTGCCGATCGGCGCAATAATCGCCGTGCTGGTGGAAGTCGCATAGGTGTAGGCGTCGGACAACCATCCGTGCATCGGAAAGAGCGCCATCTTCAATCCGATGCCGAAAACAATCAGAATCAATCCGACCGTGGCGGGCGCCGATTCCCCGATCGCAGGAATCACCCGGGCAACATCGCCCATGTTGAACGAGCCCGTTTCCATCGCGATAAACGCGACCCCCAGGAGATAGAACGACGCTCCGATCGTGCCGAGAATCAGATACCGGAACGCGGAAAAAGGAGCGCGCCGGTCGCCGATCGCCACGAGGGCGTACCCGGCCAGGGAACTGATTTCCAAAAAGACGTAGAGATTGAAAAGGTCGCCGGTCAGGACGATGCCCATAAGCCCGCCGATCAGCAGGAGGGCCGTGCTGTAAAAGGGCGCCTCCTTCCCCGGGGTCTCGCGCGGAACCACCGTTTTCCCGTGAATGAACACGAAGAACGCCATTCCGCTCACTACCGCGCAGAAAAACGCCGAGAGCGGATCCATGACCAGTTCGATGCCCATGGGGGGCTCCCAGCCGCCCAGATAGTAACGCACTTCTCCCCGTGCCGCCGAGTAAACGAGCCCGGCGACCGACCCGGCAAACGCCAGACCTGAAGCGACCACCGCGGTCA
>PWMU01000090.1 GCA_003558065.1 Opitutia bacterium
AGGCCAGGGCCGGCGCATTTCCCTTTGCAGTTCGCCCGCCCGGCGCAGGCCGCGGCGAACATCATCTGAATCGATATACTGGACGATGTAACGAAGAGCCTCGGGATCGCCGCCGTTAACCATCGATAGATAACACCAGGCATAGGCTTCGACAAAACTCTGCCGGACGCTCCGGCCGTAGTAGTACATCATCCCGAGGTTGTACTGGGCCCGGGCGTAACTCTGCATGGCGGCCTGGCGGTACCACCGGACCGCTTCCGCCGAATCGAGCTCGACGCCTTCTCTGTTGGCGTACAAGACGCCGAGATTGTTCTGAGCCGGAGCGTATCCCTGTTCGGCCGCCTTAAGGTACCACTGGAGCGCCCTTGACTGATCCTGTTCGACGCCTTCCCCGTAATCGTACATCATGGCCAGGTTGTACTGGGACTTGGCGTCGCCGAGTTTTCCCGCCCGGCGGTACCATTCGGCCGCTTTTTCATGGTCCTGCTCGATCCCCCGGCCCAGATCGTAAAGAACAGCCAGCCGGTACTGGGCCTCAATATAATCCTGTTCGGCGGCCATCCGGTACCAGCGCCTGGCTTCATAATTACTTTGCGGCTCGTCACGCTGAGTCTCGTACATCCAGCCCAGGTAGAACTGTACTCCCGGATCCCCCGCTTCAGCCTCGTCGATCAGATCCTGCAGGGTGCGCTCGCCCTCCCGGGGCGGATTACCGCCGGGGTTCCCCGGGTTGTTCGGTCCCGCAAAAAGACAACCGCTTAAAAGGGCGGCCGACAGTATAGCGGTTGCTAGTGAAACAAATGTGCGGAAAGGAATCATCGTGTTCTCGGTAAGCATGACAGGCCGCCTCGGCAACCCACTCTTGCCCGGTTATTGACCGTTGCCGTGCCTGAAGGCGCATGGCGGACCCGGCATCCCAGTTGAGATAGTCGATCAATCCTCATAGTTTCAACCAAAAATCAATACCGGTTGGTCGCCCCGAAATAACTGAGGAGCCAGACTTCCTT
The DNA here is from genome assembly GCA_003558065.1 of Opitutia bacterium. GTDB lineage: Bacteria > Verrucomicrobiota > Verrucomicrobiia > Opitutales > T3Sed10-336 > PXDC01. The sequence goes on from PWMU01000090.1 coordinate 1,008, forward strand.
CCAGACCCGGTAGCGTCCCTCCCAGGTAATCTTTCCCTGCTCGTCGCGCAGGTGATGTGGAATGAGGAAACCCAGCTCCGTGTTCACCTTTTCAAGCACCGACTGCTGATGATTGAATTCGTCAACCGGATCCGTCTCGAAGGGGACGACACGTTCGCCCGAGGTGGCGATTCGATTCCTGTGCTTCTCGAGGAGTTTGGGTAACGCACGGGTCCACGGACTCCGCATTACCCTCCAGTTCTCAGGATAGAATCCTCCAAATGGGAGAAAGAGATTGTCCGTGACCAAGCGAATGCCTCCTTCCGTATACGACGCGAGGCTGTAACAGGCCGACACGCTGCCTGTCCTGTTCGGAATAAAGATAACCTGCAGGCGAATGGTCCGATCGGTATTCTCGTAAACACAGCTGCGGATCTTTATCCCTATCCCAAGGTCTGCCTGAAGTGCCTGGACTTTTCTGAAGTTGTTGTCGTGCAACCAGTCACGGACCAGAGTAAGCCGATTCTGCATCGGCCATTCCTGCCCGCTGTCGTTCGGGGAAAAACGGGGAAACAAGGGGATATCGCTTTTACTTAATGCGTTAATTGCAAACCAGTTATACAAAGTCTCAAACAGAAACCACACCAGAAATACCGTTGCCGCTAGTACCCAATAGGGACGGGTGCTCCATCCGAACGAGTGGATCAGGTAAGCCGCGGCCATCGAGAAAACGACCCACCTCAACCAGCGGTTGACTATCGCCAGAACAGGCGACGCCTGACGAGTGTTCCACCAGGCCAGAAACACCGACAATCCTGCTCCGGAAATGATTATATATGCCAGCTGGTCCATTGCGAATTAATGGGCGTCTTTCCGGAAAATCGAAAGGCGCCCGAAGGGTTCTGACAGCAGGTACCCCCCTTCAGTTCAGTCGCAAAGGCATTATTACACAGATAAAGCTGTCCAATGTCTTGAAAACGCCGGGACTAAGCTCGTCTTTGATCTCCAGAAAAACCTCGTCATGCGGCAAAGCTTTCAGAGGATCCATCATAAACTGCGGATTAAAAGCAACTTGAACTTCAGGACCGGTGTACTCGATCGCAATCGATTCATGGGATTCCCCGAAATCGGGACTCGAAGCGGTGATCTCAAGGTGGTTATCCGCAACCTTGATTCTGACAGTGTTGGATTTGTCACTGGTAACCAACGCAGCCCGGTGGACACATTGGAGCAGCAGTTCCCGGTCGAGCTTGATTCTCTGGTGGGTTTCCTTGGGAATAACTTGTTGATAATTCGGATAACTCCCTTCGACTATCTTGGAAACCAGGTAAATACTGTCGGCCAAACCTTCCGGTTCCTCCTCGGTATTGATCTCGAATGCGACCTGCCGTTCATTGAAGGCGATTTTGACCTCTTTCCCTTTCTCAAGCAGGCGCAAGAGTTCGGTCACTGTTTTTGCCGGAATGATTATATTCCCGGCGTGTTCGGCGGGAAACTCCAACTCTTTCCCGATCAGGGCCAGCCGGCGACCGTCAGTCGCCACCAGCGTCATTTTCCCCTCCTGAAAACTGAAATACACCCCGTTGAGAATGTAGCGGGTTTCATCGCTGGACTGGGCGTAGGAGACGCTTTTGAGCATCCGGACGAGATCGTGCTGACCCATCACGAACGACCGTTCGTCGGTGAAAGTCGGGAGGGGCGGAAATTCGTCCTTTCCGATCCCCATGATCCTGAAAGTCGACCCGCCCGAGGTAATTTTAGTCTGGTTGCTCGACGTGGTGTCGAGTGAAACATCGATATTAGGGAGCTCCCGGACAATCGTTGTCAGTCGCCGGACAGGCAGTGTGACCGCCCCGGGTTCCGTGATATCGGCCTTGATCCGACAGCGAATCCCCATGTCCAGGTTCGTGGTGCTGAGGGAAATATGACCTTCTTCCGCTTCGATCAAAACATTGCTGAGGATCGGCATCGTAGCCCGGGAGCCGACTACGTTGAGAACCTGCTGGAGGCCTACACTGAAATGATCGCGGTTGATTTTGAACTTCATGCTGGGACCAGATTTAGGCGAAATGTTTTTGCGGTGACAACAAGATTTAACTGACAGGCTTTGATAGAGATAAAATATAGGGAATTTATTCTTCCTATTAAGGGGTGTGAACAACAGCAATGACTTTGTCCATCCCGCTTATACAAACGGGGAAGAAGCTTTTTCTTTGTGACAACAAGTCGGGTGGAAAAAAGAAGAAAAGGCCGGTTATGAGCATTCGGGAGGTTATTCATTTTTTTCCCCAGGGTTTTCCCCAGCTAATTCGGAGGCGGTTTGCCGGGATTTCCGGTTCTGTCTCCATTTCCGGATTCTTTCCATGCGGATGGACCGCCGTTTAATATGGCCGTAGATTCCGTAAAAAATGTAACCCAGGAATAGGAGGACCAGGCCGTTTTCCCGCCAGAGGAAAAGCATCACGCCGATGGCGAAAATGAGGATAAAGGTGCGGAAACGGGCTTTCGTGTTCCAATCGATCTCCTTGAAGCTCGGGTAATGGATTGAGCTGACCATCAGGTAGGCTATCAGGAGCATGAGGACCGGAAGGATGATGGACAGGCGTTGGAGTTCGTGGGAATTCAGGAAGAAGACCAGCGATGCGATGGTGCCGGCCGCGGCGGGAACGGGCAAACCGATAAAATTTTTGGTGGGGTTGTCCCGCGACCGCGAGAACACGGCCGGGTGGGTAATGACATTGAACCGGGAGAGTCTGACAGCGGCGCACAGCAGGTAGACAAACCCGATAAACCAGCCGATCCGCTGGAAAAAAGGATACTCATCGGTGGGAGAGAGGATCAGGAAGAACACCATGAGGGCCGGCGCGATTCCGAATGAAACGATGTCCGCGATGGAGTCGAATTCTTTCCCGAAGAGAGATTCCCGTCCGCCGAGGCGGGCGAGACGTCCGTCAAGAGCGTCGAATATAACCGCGACGAGAATGAACCCGACTGCATGGGTGTAATAGAGCGCGGCAATCTCCTCGTTGCCCAGCATCCCCGCGGTCTGCGCCTGGATGCATTTGATCACGGCGACAAATCCGCAGAAGAGGTTCCCCGCGGTCATCAGGTTCGGCAGGAGATAGATTCTGCTTGCCCGGGTAGCCTCGAAGATCTCCTTGTTAAAATTGGGTTCGCTCATAGCGAAGGATCGGGGAGGATCATTTCTTGAGACTTTCGAGGTATTTCCAGAATGACTGATGCTGCTCGATCATCTGCTGGTCGGATATCGGCAGTTTCGTTCGAAACACAAAGTCCGCCAGGGAATTCTTGTCCAGGATATAATGACTGTAAAAGGTTTCGCCCTTGATTTCGAAATAAATCCGGTGATTCCCGGCGCGGAGGCGGTAATAGGTCACCCCTTCACGATGAAATTTTCCGAGCGGTTCCCGGGGATGGGCCAGTTCCTCGGCGGTCAGGACGCTGATAGGTTCCAATAGCTGCATCTGCGCGCGCGCGTCCATCTTGGAAAGCTCACGCATACTTTGTTCGCTGAAAGTTATCTGGTACATCGATCGATCACCCGTAAAGTCCTGTCCCGAGGCGTTCGGGTGGCGGCACGTGACACCCGTTCAAACACAACACCGTTGCACAGTCGGGTCCTCTTATGCAATCCATTAATAGGGTACGCCGCGGAAGGAAAGCTTCCGGTAAAGTGAAGGTCCGGATTGGCCGGGGCCGGACTTGACAAGCCGGAGGGGATTGCAAGGATGCTGAAGGTTTTCCGGCATTGTGGCGCCAGGAGCTGTGATGAAAATCCATTGGTCGGCATTTCACAGAGACTTTACGGTAGACGAGGTTCGTGAATACGTTCCCACGGAGGGCGGTGTGTACCTGCTCTGGGTCAGAATGAAAAACAGGAAGTGGCGGTGCTTCTATCTGGGAGAAGCGGACCACCTGGAAAAGCGCCTTCTGAAGCATTTGTCCGGGGAGGAAGAGAATACCTGCATCGCGGAGCAGGTAGCGGAGTTTCTCTGCGGGTTCGAGTATGCGCGGGTGGATGATCCGGAGACGCGGAAAGGCATCGTGAAATTCCTTTACAACCGCTATCAACCCCATTGCTGTAACGGCGATCCGGGGGGAGAACCGATCAAAGTCAATCCGCCCTGAGGTCCGGCCCGCGCTGTTTTGACCTCTGGTACGCCAGGTAATCGCCGTCCGGGACAACCGGAAAATTCCCGGCGGGCCGGTTTAAAATGTAAATGAGGGCGGTTTCGCTCCCCGCGTTCCCGCGGCGAACCTGCCGCCGTTCGCGGCGGTATTCTTCCGGATTGGCCGGATTGCCGGAACAACCCTCGTACTCGTCGAGGAGGGACAGCAGTTTTCCGTTGGCGGGGAGGCGAAAGAGATCGCCCCGCACGGTCGCGCGTTCGTTCGCCACCGGCACGAAACCGGGGTACCATCCAAGGTCGACGAGAACACCCCCGGCGGCGACCGCCGCGCCGAGGTACTCGGCTTCAAGGTGCAACCGCCGGGCAAAGGCGTTTTCGAATCCAACCCGGAGCGTTCCGTAGACGAAAAGGAGATCGGTTACCTGACCTGGAGACTTCCGTCGCCGCATCCGGCAAGCATTCCAAACCCGTTTCGGCATTGCAATCCGCAACATTTCAGCCATGTTGATTGGATCGTCCCGGGCAAACCTGCAGCCCTTGGGTGAGGGTGGGGCGCGGCCTTTTTTTACTCCAAAAAAATGAATTTAAACCGGATGCGCCAGAAAATCAGGACAGGTCCGTTGGTGGGGGCCGTGTTGCTGATTGTGGCGGCTTTCGCTCCGCAGACCGGCGCTGAACCGGTGGCGTATTGGTCGTTCAACGAGGACTTTACCGCCACGATCGGCGGGCCCGAATACGATGGCGTCCCCGCGAACGGGCCGGTCATTGATCCGTCGGTCTCGCGCTTCGATGGAGGATCCGCCCGGTTCATCCGGAACGAGGAGCACTTTATTCATATCCCCAAATCGCCGATTTCCCAGGGCAGCCACACCTACGCGGCCTGGTATAACCTGGACCTCGAGTCGATGGACGGCAGCGATCGTTACTTTGTATTGGAGGCTTCAGACGGAAACACCTGGCCGGCCTCCTACGGGCTGCGAAGGAGTGACGGGGAGCCGGTGGGTCAGGTTTTTACTCACGACGACGGGATCACGGGGGGAACTCCGAACACCTCGTTTCCTGCCGGTGAGCCGGGAGAGTGGCGTCACATCGCGGTCACTTACAATGCGGAGACGCTCAGGCTGAAAGCCTACCTGGACGGTGAGGCCATTGCCGTGCGGGCGTTGCGTTCCGACGCCACTACGATTTCTCCGTCCGATTACCTGAATATCGGCGGGCATCGCGGCGGGACCGGACGCAACTGGGAGGGCTGGATCGATGAAGTGGCCGTGTGGGACCGGGTCCTCAGTCACCGGGAGATCGAGCTGTTGCAGATGACCTCTCCCGATTTGATCGGAGGTTTCCGCCACGCCGGCTACGAGGCATGGATCGACGGCTTTGAAATTCCACACGACCTTCTCCTTCCGGAAGCCGACCCCGGCGGCAACGGGGTCACCAATCTCGAATCGTACGCCTTCGGCCTGGATCCCACCGAAACCCGGCGGGAAGGACTGCCGGAGGTTTCGGGGCCCCAAAGCGACGCGAACGGGGATTTCGTGACGGTAACCATTTCGAGAAATCCGGAAGCGGAAAACGTGAATTTGGCCGTGGAGGTCAGTTCGGATTTGATTGAATGGGAACCGGGAGAAGCCACGGTCCTCCTGGACCGCGCCGACCTTCAGGTTCTCAGAGTGGAGATCCCCGACCGTTAGGAACCTGGCGGACGATCCGGCAGCAAGCACGAACACGATGAGCCGACCCAATCACAGAATCGACCGACGGCGCTTCCTCAAACAGGCGGCGGCGTGCGGCCTGGTCACTTTGGTCCCCGGCGCGGCCTGGGCCAACGCGGAGAAACTCTTCCTACGGGTCAAAGTTTCGCTCCCGGAGGACCAGGGCCGCCCGCGGCCGATTTCCTTCGGCGTGATCGCCGATACCCATTCCGGCGACCTGGACGACACCCCGCGGCCCCGGTATTTCCGGTCGTCGGCGGGCAACGTCGAGGAGACCGTGCGGACCTTCAACGAGCGGCAGCTCGACTTCGCCATCCACGTCGGGGACGTGATCCAGGAGAGCCATGAGCGCTCCACCTCGCTCGCGTGGATGGCGGAGCTGGACGCGGCGTTTGGAGGCTTTCAAGGGCCGCGGCACTACGTGATCGGCAACCACGACCTGGGCGACCTCTCCAAAGAGGAGTTCTTTTCGGCGACCTCCTCCACCTTTAAAGAGCCGCACTATTACTTCGATAAACACGGCTACCGTTTCATCGTCCTCGATCCGAATTTCAGGCAGGACGGCGTCTCTTACAACCGGGGGAATTTTGCTTGGACGGACACCTTTATCCCGGAGCCCCAGATGGTCTGGCTCGAAGCGACCCTGGATTCGGCCAAGGAAGAGGGGCTGCCGGTGATCGTCTTTTCTCACCAGTGCCTGGACGACGCCTCCGAGAACCACAGGATCAAAAACTCCGCCGAGGTACGGAGTCTATTGGAAAGCAAGCGAATCGTCGCGGCGGCCTTTTACGGACACCGGCACGCGGGCGGGTATTTCAATATCAACGGAATCCATTACGTGAACCTGGTCGCCACGGTGAACGGCTCCGACAAAGCCGCGGGGATCGTCAGGATTCCCGGTGACGGCACGATCGAAGTCGAAGGCCTCGGCGAGCGGCAGCCCGACTGGGGACCGTTTTCGGCGGCGGGAGTCTAGTGTAGCCCGCCACAAATAATGTAAATTATCCAACCCTGTGGAGTCGGCGGCAAGAGCCCGTAGGGATGCCGCTTGCCGGCATCCGCCACGGAGGTCGCAAGCGACCTCCCTACGAAAAGGACCGGCGTGAAATTCGAGACCGATTTGCGCGGCGCTTGCGGCCCAATGGAACCGTTCGATCAGCCGGAAACCTCCAAATAAGTTACAGACCGCTTGGCGGGCTACACTTGTGCCGGATCATTCCGGGCACCGCGGCCAGTGCTGCAGGCTGAGTCGCAGGGCTTCGTTCGTTTGCGCGCGGGTGACCCATTTGACGCTTCCGTCGGCCATTCCCCAGTTCCAGCCGTCTTCCCCGTGATTGTTGGCAGGTTCGGGGCAGTTGTTCAGCTCCGGCCCATCATCGGCGTCGAGAATCAGCACGGTACGGGTTTCCAGGCCCTGAACGGTTGTCGGCGTCTTGGTGAGCGGGCTCACGCCGTACTGCGGGTGTTCCTGGCTATAGGTCCCGAAATATTCGTAACTGTGCCCCCCTCGAGAATCCTCGCGCCCGCGGGCATGGTCCGCCAGATCGCGGTAAACCCCGGCGAAAACCAACTCGTGCCGGATCCTGTTCTGCGTGCTCGGGCAAATGAACAGGTCAAGGTCTTCGACGTAGTCGGGATAAAGACTGAGCGGCGCGTTGTCGTCCGCAGTCCCGGTCACCCACCAGAATCCCGCCTCAGGGGTGCCGCTTTCCCTGAGGACGGGATCCGGTGGCGTTCCCGGATTGTTCATGTGGTCTTCCGCAAACAGGTGCATCGCCACGAGTTGTTGGCGGATATTGCTCTGGCAAGACGCCCGGTTGGCCCGCTCCCGCACCGCGCTCGTGACCGGGATGAGTATGGCGGCCAGGATCCCGATGATGGCGATCACCGTCAGAAGTTCGATCAGGGTAAACGCGCCGGTGGGACGCCCGGGGGTTTCGGTTTTCCGGGTGTCCGTATTTGATAAGGGTCTCATACGTTTTCAATCCTCCTCATGATGCTGTTTTAATCGTCGAGTCTGATGACGCGCAGGAACGACCTCTCTTTGCCGTTGAAGGGAACAAAGACCGTTTCCTCGACCCCGGCGCCTTCGATGGGGTCGCCGATGGGCGTCCAATTCATCACGTCGTCGCTTTCCTCAACCTGGTAGAGATTGCCGAGTTCGGTGGTGAATTCGATGTCCATACCTTCCGTCGCCTCAAAGTCGATGTCCGCCTCGATGGTCGCGTAATACGGGACGCCATACTTGTCGGAAAGATACCGGCCGACCTGATTGCGCTCCTCCAGGGTAAGGGCGCGGTCGTAGACGAGTATCTCGGCGAGATCTCCGTCCCAGCGCTGGCCCGGGTCGGGAAAGGCGGTGTTCGAGCCGATCGCGAAGCGCCGGGAGTCCGTATCGCTGGTCCGGCCGGGATCGAGGAACTGCAGGCTGCGGCCTTGCTCGCGGCCTTCGATGTAAAGAAAGCCCCGGGCGTTCTCGAAATCGAAGACCCGGGAGTCGATTCCCCACTCTTCGGAAAGCCGGGGCGTTCCGGTAATCGTCTGCGTGCCCCCGTCGTCGTCCCGCCGCCCGATCATACGGTGATCGTTCGTGGCGCGGTAAACCATAACGCGCGCGGCCGTATCCGAATCCCCCGGACTGAGCCGCATGAAGTTCTGCGCGCCGCCGCTGGTGTTCCACCCCACGCCGAAGAAGGTCAGCGCGCCTATATCGCGGGCCATCGCCAGGGCCGCCGGGGACTCGGTCGACAGAAAAGAATCGCCGTCGAAAATCAAAACCGGTTCTCCGTTTAGGAAATCTTCAAAAAACAGCGGCTGCTCGTCGGGATCGTCCTGGGTAAAGATCATCTCCTCGCCGGCAATGCTGTGCCACTCCTCGACACTCAAACCGTCGCGAACGACACTGTCCTCGTCGGAGGGGTCCAGGCGCAACACCAGCCCGTCGGTCACCGGAAGCTCGGTGTCGCCGGAGCCCTGTTCGTCTTCAAAGCCCCATTCGACCAGCCGGAAATTTTCCTCGTCGCCGGCAAAGGGAAACCGGGTGATCATTGTCTCCCCCGTTCCGCGAATCGGGTCCTCCGTGACTCTCTCCCAGGTATCGCCGCCGTCCTGGGTATGATAGAACAGGTACTCGCGCTCGGCCTCCGATTCAAAACTCACGTCCCGCACGGGTCCGTCGATCGCGATGTCTATCACTTCCTCTTCAAACGCCGGCCATTCCAAGTCGTATTTCTCGGCCAGGTAATTTCCGACCTGGAACCTTTCCTGCGGACTCAGGATACGGTTGAAGTAGATGATCTCGGCAATGTCCCCGTCCCACAACTGCGAGCGCGGGGAGCGGTTGTCCGAGCCCACACTCATTTCCAGCGAATCGATCGCCTGGGTCGGTTCGCCGGGGGACTGCCAGGAGTCGACCGAAATGAGTTCCTCCCCGTTGCTGAGAAGGAAGACGTTGTCATTCAGGTAGTCGACAATGGTTGTATCGATGCTCCACGCCTGGTCCACGTTTTCATCAGTGGTCACGCTTTCAAACCCGTCGCCGGAATTCCGGCGGCCTCCGAAGCGGTGATCGTTGGTGGCCCGGTAAAACATCGAGTGTACCGTACCCCAGCCGCCGCGAATACGAAGGAAGTTCTGGGCGCCGCTGGCCACCTGCCACCCCACGCCGAAAAACGTAGCTCCACCGATCTCGTTGGTCATCGCCCGCGCATCGGGCGAATCGCTGGTAAGCGAAGACTGCCCGTCGAAGCGCACCACGGCCCGGTTGTTAGCCGGCCGCTCGACGTTGTCCTCGCCGGATACCCACGTCGGCGCCCACTCGCCGTCGACGAACTCGTCGGCCGGGAGGAAGGTGATGTCGTTGACCGTGCTGCGCCATTCAAGCACCCGTCCCTCTTCGTCGAGGGTCAGGGTGTCCTCGGCGCTGGCGTCGAGGTGGAGCTGCATGTCGGGAATGTCGGGAATCCGGGGGGGCTCGTCGGCAACGAGCCACACCGGGGCAACCGCAAAAATTGCCGAAGGGAGAGCGAGGGGGAGGGAGCGTTTCAGGTTCATGGCCTGGATTTTCCTTTCAGGGTTGATTAGGGTCAATTGGAGGCGGCGAAATCGAAAGCCAGCCGCCTGGCGAAAGCGGTGAAAGCTACTCTCAATTGTTTGCGGAAAGGAGCAACCTGAACGGAAAAATGCGCCCGTTGAATATTCCTGTCAAGAATTTCTCTAAATTATTAGTCATATTAGCACGGCTCATGCGCCGAGATTCCCGGTATTGCGGGTGAGCCTTTTCAATCCGGGAGGCCTTACGGCCCGGTGGCCACCCGCGACGTCCCGGCATTGTCGGCCCGGTATTTCGGCCACGGTGCTTCGGCGAGGGAGGTCCCGACCTTGAGGGCATGGAGCAGGTAGTCGCCCGAGCCGATGTAGAGGATTCCGCTCTCGTCGATGGCCGGGGACGACTCGAACTCCCATTGCCCGCGACGGATGCGCCGACCCTCGCCGCCGGCGTCGACGGCCCAGAGGGCGCCGGCCCAATCGCCGACGAAGACGCGTCCGTCCGCGCCGAGAGCGGGCGCGGCCCGTACGGGGGCGCCGGTCTCGAAGACCCAACGGGGGGTGCCGTCGGCGTTCACCGCGTGGAGCCTTCGGTCGTCGCCGCCGAAATAAACTGTGCCATCGGCTCCCACGACGGGCGAGCCGTAAACCGGCTCGTCGAACTCCAGCTCCCAAAGAACCGTGCCGTCCGGGCTCAAGGCGAAAAAGGCGCCCGCCTCACCGGCGTCGGTTCCGAAGTAGACCTCGCCTTCCGCCCCCAAAGCCGCGGCGGTCCCGATCACGCCATCAACTTCATGCGTCCACTCTCTGGCCCCCCGGGGGGACAACCTGTAAAAAACACCCTCCGCTGTTCCCACGAACAGACTGCCCTCGCGGCCGATGGCGGGCGCGGCCATCGTCGAACTGCCGAGGTCGAACGTCCAGATCCCCCGGCCCTCGGGTGAAACCGCGTGAAGCCGGCCCGCGCTGCAGGCGATGTACACGTTGCCCTCGCCGCCGATCGCCGGTGATGAACGGATCCCCGCTCCCGCCTCGTACCGCCACACTTCCTCCCCTTCGGGAGAAAGCGCGTAAAGATACCCGTCATCCGAACCCGCGTGGATCGTTCCGTCTTCGCCGATCGCGGGCGACGAACGTACCGGCGAACCGGTCCGGAACATCCATATACGCTCTCCGCCGGCGTCGATGGCATGAATGTGAAAGTCGTCCGACCCGAAATAGACGGTTCCGTCGGGCGCCAGGGCGGGGGAGGTGGCGACCACGTCTCCCGCTTCGACCTGCCATTCCACCCGGGCCGCTCCCGGATCGCACCCGGCAAACCAGGCCGCCGGGGCGGCGGCCAACAAGAGTGCAAGAGGCATTCGCGATCGCGCCGCAAGAGCGCGGGACAACCCGCGGGGGGCGAGGGCGGGGGAGTGGGCCGAAAGAGAGGGGTGACGGTTCATATATCGATCAAAGTCTGCGGAAGCTTTCCCATTTGTAAACTTTATTTCTTTACATGCAAGTTTCGATTGTGCCATGAATGCAGGCACTCCGGTATCATCCGTGCCGGCGGACGATGGGTTTTATCTTATGCTTGTGAAACTTCCGTGTTTATGCGGGTTGGAGTCCGGGCGGTCTTTTGCGCGAAGCGCGTTGGACCGCGGTGCCGCGCCCCGCATTTCGACCGGCGATCCCGGCTTGTCGAAAAATTATCCTCCATCACGGTCCCCTATGAAAGCCTTTATATCCGTCCTTATCCTCCTCGTTGCGGGCCCGGTCGCGCTTTTCGCGAAGGACCCGACGGCGCGTTCCGAGAACCCGGTTCTGGTGCTGATTTTCGACGGATTGCGACCGGAGTACATTTCACCGGAACGGATGCCGAATCTCCATGCGCTCGGTGAAAAAGGGGTCGTGGCCGAACGGCATCACGCGGTTTATCCCACGGTGACCCGCGTGAATGCCGCCTCGCTTTCCACCGGGGCCACCCCCGGGACACACGGGATGCTGCACAATACCATTTATCTCCCCGAGGTCTCCGAGCAGGCTTTCAGCAGCGCCGATCTGGAGATGCTCCAACGCGCCGGCAAACGGACCGGCGACCGGTTGCTGACCGCGGCGACCCTGGGAGAAACGCTGGAAGCGGCGGGCAAACGTCTCTGGGCGGCGGGTTCTTCCGGCAACGGGACCACGTACCTGCTCAATCACCGCCTCAGCGGCTATGGCGCGGCGAGCGCCCGCGGCTTTTTGGCGCCGCAATCGTCCGGGAGACGGATCCTCGGGATCATGGAGGAGCTCGCCCCGGCCGACGCGGAGCCGCCCTACCGGCAGCGGAACCGTTGGGCGTTCGAGGCGCTGCTCAAAGTCGGTCTGGATGAATTTCAGCCCCAGGCCGCCTTTCTGTGGATCACCGATCCGGACTTCACCACCCACCGGGAAGGCGTCGGCGCGCCCCTTACGCTGGAGGCGGTTCGTCACGTGGACGAGGAATTGGGCCGGCTCATCGACGGCATCCGGGAGCGCGGCCTGGAGGACCGTATCAACATCTTCGTGACGACCGACCACGGGTTTTCGACCCTGACCAACGAAATGGATCCGGAGGAGGCGGTGGCCGCCTCGGGCGTCGACCCCGAACAATACATGGTCGTTCCGGACCGGCCGAAAGTCTACGTGAAGAACAGCGACCCGGAGATCATACGCCGGATCGCGCAAACCCTGCAGCGCGATGAAACCGTGGGTGCGGTGTTTACCCGGGCCGGCAACCCCGGGGACCCGTTTGGCGCGGTTCCGGGGACGCTTTCCCTGGACAGTGTTTTCTACGATCACGACCGGGCTCCGGACATCCTGTTCGACGCCGACTGGAGCGATCGGAAAAATGAATACGGATTCGCCGGCCACACCACCCAGACCCGTTACCCGGCGAGTCACGGCAGCGCCAGCCCTTTTGATATCGGAATCCACCTGGTCGCCGCCGGCCCGGATATCAGGCAGGGAAAACGGAGCGACGTGCCGACGGGCAATATCGACCTGGCGCCGACAATTTGTTATCTGCTGGGCGTTTCTCCAGCAGACTCGATGGAGGGCCGGGTGCTGCACGAACTGCTCCGGGACGGCCCGGAGTCCGCCGAGGTCTCTGTCGCCGAGCGCTCAATCACCGCCCGGACCCGACTGGATGACGACGGTTCACTCGATTACGAAGTAACGGTTCACCGGCTGAGAGTCGACGAAACCGAGTACCTGCACTTCACCGAGACCCGGCGCCACAGGCGCGATCCCTGAGCACGATCGTGGCGCCGGAGCGTATTTTGCAATCAGTCGTAAATGATGCCTGTGGCGGTGTGGACGTTGAACGCCTCGACGTTTGTATCGGCCAGTGCCGGGGAACCGCGGGTGGTTTCCGTTCCCGTGGCGATCAGGATGCCGCCGTTCTCTGCGACCAGATCGTAGTCGCCCGTGGAATCTTTGGCGGTGCCGTTGAGAATCTCGACGCGCGAGCCGCCGGTCGAGACAATCGCGCGGTCGCAGCCCCGGATATCCGCCTCGCGAATCGAGACATTCGAATGCTGTTGCGCCCGCACGCCTTCCTGGCCGGCGTTGTGAATGATGACTTCCTGGCCTTCTACGGTGCTGGCATTGGTGGCGAAGATGCCCCGAATGCCGGCGTTCGAGAGATCCGTCGGACCGTGGTTGTAGGTCAGGTGAACCGTGCTTCCCCGATTGGAGAACACCGCGTATTGGCCGGCGTTGGTGATATCGGAGGCCTCCGCGATGATCCGCGACCGGACCGCGTACACCCCGCGGGAACCCGCATCGCTCAGATCGCAGAATGTTGAACGAACGCTCGACCCGTAGCTGGCGCGGACGTTGTTGCGGGTCGCGCCGGACAGATCGCTGAAACGGGCGTGCACGTGCGAAGTTGATATCCTCAGGTTGTCGACTCCCGATCCGGTCACGATGCTCCGCTCCATGTAGATCGAGCTCACCCAGCCGAAAACGCCGTTCTCACCGGCGTTGCGGATGCCGGCACCTTCGGCGATCCGGGCCGACGAGGACTCGCGGGCGTGCACGCCGTCGCCCCCGCGGCCGTCCATGTCGATCAGCGCGTCGAGCACGGGCAGGCGGGCGTAGGTGCCGCGAAGGAACTCGCCCTCGAAGTCCTCGGCGACGACGACCTCTTCATCCTCACTGCGAATCCAGAAATGGCCGAAGTCGCCGCCCTCAACCACGAGGCCGGAGGAAGGGCGGTGCCCGGCTTCGATTTTGAGTATGATTTTGGTTCCCTGCGCCGGGAGAAGACTGCCGCTCAGTTCATCGATCGCCTGCTGAAGCGTTGGGTAGTCTCCGGGGATCCTCACGGTCAGATCCTCGTTGAGCGCGCGTACCGGATCCCCCGGCTGGTCCGTATGAGCGGAGTTCCCGCCGTTGCCGGCGGACGCGATTGAGAGGCCGAAGAACACGGCGGCAGTAAGAAGCGTGTGGATTTTCCTGAACATGCCGGAGCATTATTCCAGCCCACCCGCCGGCTGACCAGAAGGAAAGTCGGGGTTCCCGGTCCCGCGGTCCCGGGTATTCGCGTCGTTGTAGACTCCCCGTCCTCACGGACGGGCCTGCGTTGGGGAATCGCTCCCCGTCCTCACGGACGGGCCTACGTTGCGGAATCGCTCGCGTAGCTCGCTCCGTGAGGAGCGGGTATTCCCTCGATCGCGCGAAGCGCCACACAGCAATCCAAATTACAAAATCCGAATTTCCGACCCCGCTCCCCGTCGTCAGGTTTTCGGAAAACCAAACGGGGTCCGCGATTTTGTTGCATCGGCGCTTCGCCGATGATCTGCGATGATCGCCGATGACAAGCCGCCGGCGAAGCCGGATACGGCCCGACTCACCTGGGCGACCGGACGGTCGTCCCGGTATTCCAGATCCCGTCCACCAGGAGGGTATTGGGGTGCTCGGAGATCCCGTATTTCCCGCGTTCGATGAGGCCGATCAACACGTCGGCCGCGCGCGCCCCGAGCAGCTCCGCGCGCTCGTGGGGCCCTGAAACCGGACCGCCGAGCTCCGGGGAACCGAGTCCGACGAGCCCGATATCGTCCGGAACGGAATAGTCCAGTGATCCGAGCCAGCCGAGAAGAACGGTCGGGGAGGAAGCGATGATCACTTCCGGCCGCGAGTCGCGCAGCCAGCGCGCCACGGCGCCCTTCGTCCACCGCCGGGCGATCAAAGGTTCCACGGGGACGATGTGTTCCAGTTCCCGCTGTTGCATGAGGTAGGACGCCAGCCAGCGGTTCTGCACCCTGGCCGAGGCCTTTGCGCTGAGCGCCAGGCCGATCCGGCGATAGCCGAGGCGATAGCATTCGCGTACGGCGCGCCTCATTGCGCTGTAATGATCGTTGGCGACCCGGTGGATGCGCGGGGTGTTGAGGGTGAATCCGAACCCGACCACACAAAACCATTCCCAGCGCAAGGAAAGGTGCGTCCCGGCCGCCGGGAGAGGAGCGAGGAGAATCCCCTGGACCGAGCGTCGACGCAGCTCCCGGCTGATCTCGTCACCTCCCGCCGAATGCGGAGGCACCCAGACCTCCTCGAGACGAAAGCTCTTCGCCGCGGCCCGGTCGCGGGCGCCGGCATAGTACTGGGCGAAAATCTGCGATTTTCTGCGCCAGCCGTCGGGGGTCGGAAAGGCGGTCACGAAAGCGAGCGGGGGATGTTCGGCGGGCAGACGCCCCTCGCGCCGGGCTTTCATGAGCTTTGCCACAAACGGATTGGGCGAAAAGCCCATTTCCTCCGCCGCTTTCCGGACCCGTTTGCGGGTTTTTTCCGAGACCACCGGACTGTCGCGCAGGCTCAGCGACACCGTGGACACATGCACTCCGACCTGCCGGGCCACATCTCGCATCGAAGCAGCGCGCGCCATCTCCGCCCGTGCTTTCCCCCCGGCCCGCCGGCGCTTCCGGGGCGGGGTTGCCTCCCGGACGGAGGCGCCCGGACACCAAACCCCGTCGATCACAAGGGCGTTCGGAAACCGGGGAACTCCCCACTCGTTCCTCTCGATCGCGCCGGCCAGCAGGTCCACGGCCCGCGATCCGAGCAGCGGGCGATTCTGAAAAACGCCCGCCACCGGGGCCTCCGGCGACGGGCTGTCGAGGGTCAACAGGCCGATATCCTCCGGTATTCGCCAGCCCCGCTCCTTCAGGCGTTTCGCCAACCAGGAGGACCAGGGTGTGACCAGGAGGTCCGGGCGCCGCTTCTTGAGCCAAGAGAAAAGAGCCTGTTCATTCCACCGTTGAAGCAGCAGAGGCGGTAGACTTTCCATCTCCGGAAGGTTGCTTTGTTCCATCAGGTACGCCGCAAGCCAGCGCCGGTCCACGCGGGCATCGGTGTTCGCCGTCAGCGCGAGCCCCATGCGGCGGTAGCCGAGGCGGTGTCCGTGTTCGATGGCGACGGTCATTGCCTGGAACGCATCGCAGGCCACGCGGTTCAGGACCGGCTCGGAAAGTGTGAAGCCCAACCCGACAACGGGAAAGCGCCTCCATTCGAGATCGAGCGTCGTCCATCCTTCCGGCAGCGGAGCGACCAGGATGCCGGCGACGTTGCGGGTGTGGAGAATCTCGCTGAGGCGGCGGGCCGAGGGCCCCGGATCAGCGAGCGGAAACCGTTGAAGGCGGTAGCCGCGGGCGGCCGCCCGTTCGGCCGCGCCTTCGAAATAGGCTTCTGCGATGTCGAAGTCCGCCGGCGGGCCGGACCCCCCTTTTGTCTCGGCGGCAACAAACGCGAGGACCGGGCTCGAAGCCGGAAGATGTCCCTTGCGGCGGCTGGTCATGTGCGCCGAGATGTAGGGACTTTTCCGGTAGCCCAGGCGGTCGGCGATTTTTAGAATTCGCTTGCGCGTACCTTCCGGAATCTGGGGACTCCGTTTGAAGACCAGGGAAACGGTGGCCGGGGTCACACCAGCCTCGCGTGCGACCTCTTTCATGGTCACCGGTCGGCCGGAAAAATCCCTGTCGGCGTCAGCGTTCACGGTTCGATGGTTTAATTAGATACGGTCACACCCCGGTATCGCCTTGTCATGCGTCGGCTGCGAGTAATGTGATATCAGGGACGACTTTTCTTGCGAATTCGCCGTCTTCCCACACAACGGCTTGCAGGAGCGGGTTTACCCCGCGAGGGTCGCGGGCGACAACCAAGAACGGCGAATTCCGGTTGCGCCTCGCGATTTCAACAATTCAAGTTGCGCGGCGATTGATTCGGTTACGCCGGTGAGGTAACGGTGGGTTCGAG
>PWMU01000088.1 GCA_003558065.1 Opitutia bacterium
CGTTTACAACCGCCTGATGTGGAATTTCACCGGGGGGCTGGGCGAGGCCGCTTACGCCATGGCATACAACATCACCGATGTGAACCTCGACGGATTCGTCGACGCCCACGACGCCATGATCCTGTACCCGCAAGGTCACGGCGATGCCTGGGGCCATTACCTCACCGCCATCCGTTATCATTACGATCTTCTTCGGCACAGCCACTTCTTCTGGGAGCCGCGAAGCGAGCTCTACAACGTCCTCGATACCGTCATCGACGTCGACTACATGGATGAGCGTCGCTTTGCCCAGGCGGCTTCGGCGCGGGCAAAGGCCGGGCGCGAAATCGTCAATCTGACCTACCGGCAGCGCTACGTCGAGGATCCCGCCGGACAATGGCAAGGGTATACCGATACCGACGAAGACCGCGCCTGGGGCGTGACCGGCTGGGCGCGGCGCGCCGGGCAAGGCGCCTATTTCGACTGGGCGGTGGCCAACGCCATCCTGCCGAGCGAGGATCCGGTCCACGACGGCGGCATCCAACGGATCGATCGAACCACGGTGACCGATATCGACGCCGTCGCCGCCAATCTCGGCGAGGTCCAGGCGGAACTCGACCGGGCGGATCGCGGCCTCAACCCGTTGGGGCTTGATTCCGATGTCGTTCCGTTCGATATCGATCCGATCCGGATTGACCGGGAAGTTGCCGGGGCGACCCATTTTGAACAGATCCATGAGCGAGCCGTGAAGGCCCTCCGGAATGCGCGCACGGTTTTCGATCATGCCAATCGTCATGAAAACCGGATACGGGAAATCGCCGATACGGAAGAAGCGTTTCGGCATCAGGTCCGCCAGCAGGACACCGACTACCGAAACCGCCTGATCGAAGTGTTCGGTACGCCGTACGCCGGCACCATCGGCACGGGACGGGCCTATCCGGCCGGTTACCGGGGGCCGGATCTCGCGCTCTGGATGTATGTGGGCGTCAATGCCGTCAACAACCAAACCGTTCCCGGGGCGCCCGATTCCAACGAGGACTTCACGTTTCGTGCGGCGTTCCAGGGGTTTCGCCAGCACATTGCCAATGTCGACGGGGATTTTCAGGACGTTTTCACCACGTATTTTCTCAACGATTATGCCGACACGTCGGAGATCGAGGACGTCGAGTTTCTGGAAGCGGGCATCGTGGAGCTGGATCTGCCGGCGACTTCGGGAAGTTATTCGTTCCAGGCGCCGGCCGATTGGGGAGAACGCGACGCACCGGGTGACTTGCAACGGATTCTCCACGAGATCCTTCTGGCCGAGGCCGATCTTCTGCTGGCGATAGGCGATTACGGCAGCCTGGTCGGGCGGATCGCCGACACCATGGATCTGATTGAGGCAAGGCACGATATAGGCGCCGTCAAGATCGAGATCAAGGAAGGCGAACGAACGGAAGTGGAATCCTTTGCCCGGACGGCACGCAGGCTTCGATTAGCCGCGGCGTTGGCATCCGTGAGCGCCGATTATGTCAAGGGCGCGGGAGATTTTGTGGCCGAAGGCGTGCCTAAAATGGTTGGAACGTCCAACGACGTCACTTTTCCGGTCCGCCTAATTGCGAAGAGCGTCGGGCTCATCGGATCCACGGCGTTAAACACTGTGGCCGCGGGCCTGGAGCACGGAGCCCGAAGAAATGATGATTGGATCACTCTGGAGGGGTTGGACACCGAGATCAAGATCATGAAGGAAGACCTTGAGTACGCGTTGCGCGAACACCTGAAGGAACTGGAACAGCTCTTCCGCAACGAGGCGTCCGGCCGTATCGAGATTTTCAAGCGGCAGGAGGTGCTCCGCGACGTGGCGGACAAGTTCCGGGCGAAGCTCCAGGAAGGCATTCGCCTGATCGACGAGCGGCGCGACTTCAATATCAAGGTCGCCGGTGTTACCCAGCGCCAGCGCTACCGCGACATGACCTTCCGCATCGCGCGCAACGACGCGCTTCAGAAGTACCGGGCCGCCTTCGACCTCGCCGCCCGTTACACCTACCTCGCGGCCAAGGCCTACGACTATGAGACGAATCTCGATGCCAATCACGCCGGATCGGCGCAAAGGCTCCTGGAAGAGATTGTTCGCGAACGTCTGATCGGAGAGATTCAGAACGGCGAACCGGTTGTCGGGCAAGGCGGCCTTGCCGGAATACTCGCGGTGATGGGGGACAACTTCGACGTGCTTCAGGGGCAACTCGGCTTCAACAATCCGCAGACCGAAACCGGGCGCTTTTCCCTGCGCCGCGAGTTGTTCCGCATTCATGAAGGGAGCGAAAGCGACGCCGCGTGGCGGGCGGTCCTCGAGGACGCCCGGGTCGACGACCTCTGGCTCATTCCCGAGTTTCGGCGATACCTCCGTCCGCCCGCCCCGCGGTCCGACGGGCCTCTGCCCGGCCTGGTGATCCCGTTTTCGTCCGAAGTGGTTTTCGGAAGGAATTTCTTCGGACGCTCGCTCGGCGGCGGCGACAACGCCTACGATCCGACCCATTTCGCGACCAAGATCCGTTCCGTCGGGGTCTGGTTCGACAATTACGATTCATGGACGCTGGCGGCGACGCCCCGGGTTTACCTGGTTCCCGTCGGCTACGACGTGATGACCGTTCCGACCGCCGGCGATCTGCGCGTGCGGTCCTGGAACGTCGTCGATCAGCGCATTCCCGTTCCGCATGCCGTCGGTCAATCGCACCTCGACAATCCCGAGTGGCTTCCGGTCCGGGACAGTCTCGGCGGGCCGCTGGCGGAGATACGTCGGCATTCCAGCCTCCGCGCCTACGGCGACAGCGGCTTCTTCGACCCCGCCGAGATGACGTTTGACAGCCGTCTGATCGGTCGTTCGGTCTGGAACACAAAATGGCTCCTGATCATCCCCGGGGGCACCTTTCTCGAAGACGGCGAAGAGGGCCTCGATGCGGCGATCCATGGGCGTCTCCTGCCGGGAACCGAGGATGGTGAACGCGACGGCGACGGCATCCGCGACATCCGCCTCTTTTTCCAAACCTACAGTCACTCGGGAAATTGATATGAACACAGTGGGTCTCCAACGTACGCTTCCTCTCGGCGCCCTGGCCGCATTGCTGGGCCTGGCGCCGCTGGTAGCGAGTGGAGGCACCGATTTTCTGCGAACGCAAACGATCGAGCTCCAGTCGGGCTGGAATGCGGTGTTTCTCGAGGTGGAGCCGCGGGACTCCTCTCCCGACACCGTCTTTGAAGGCACGCCGGTCGAGATCGCGGCGGCGTGGCTGCGTCCCGTATCCACCGTGGAATACATTGCGAATCCGGAATCCGAGCCCTGGAACCTGCCGGGCTGGAGCGTGTGGTTTGCCCCGGAGCGTGAGGATGCCTTCCTGTCGTCGCTCTACGCCATCCGCGGACAGCAGGCGTATCTCGTGAAGGCGAGCGAGGCGTTCCAATGGGAGATCGAGGGGGGGGTGCGCCACCGTCCGATCCGGTGGCAGGCGGGCTCCTTTAATCTTCAGGGCTTCAATGTCGATCCCGCCGCTCCGCCGACATTCGCGGAGTTTTTCGCCGGCGCCGAAGGACGAGTCGGCGGAAGGGTTTACCGTCTCCTCAACGGCGAATGGCGTCCGGTCAACAACCCGACGCTGACGCGCCTGCGGCCGGGCGAGGCCTATTGGATACACAGTCGCGGCCGGACCGATTACCAGGGGCCGGTCACGGTCCATGGCCTGGCTGGCGGGGCGCTCCGGTTGTCGCCGGCCACGGGAGAAACTCGTATTGCCATTCAAAATACCGGCGCGGGCATGACTGACATAGGGCTCGCCGTGGCGGGCGGCAGCCTGCCCCTAATGGAAGTGCGTGCCGATGGATTTGATACGGAGCGCCATCCGATCATTGAAAGCGCGGATTGGGCCGGTCTGGCGCCCGGAGACGGCGCCGTTCTGCGTCTTTACGGCCGTTCGCCCTCCGGCGTGGCCGATTCGGCCGGCGCGGTTCTGAAAATAACGGCAAACGGAGTGATCCAATGGATCCCCGTTCACAACGCGAATCTCCCGAACGAGGGAAACCCATGAAAGCACGTTTAACCAGGCACGATCGTATCCACTCGTACGTGGCGAACAAGACGCCTGTAAGGTTTCTTTTTGCCGTTGCCGCCGTCCTTTTCCCCGCCGTCCCGGCGCTCGCGTCCGTTCCCGAACCGGAAACGATCCTTTACGGACAGGTGATTCAGCGGGACGGTCAATACAAGATTCCCGCGACCGAGGGAAGGCTGACGTGGACCCTCCTCGATTCCGACGGTGGCGAGCGCGGTTTTTCAACCGAAATGGGTTCGCTCGGTGACGGACGGTTTTCCTATCGCATGGGCATTCCCCACCAGGCGCTCGCCGCCGGAATCGAGGTCGATGCCGAACACTTGGCGCTTGGCTATGATCCTGAAACCTACACCAACGTGACGATTGCAGTCGACGGGCGCCCGGCAAGACTGGTTTCGAGGAACGGAGGGGAGGTTAACGTGTTCCAGCGGGCCCGGTCGGCGACGCATCGGATCGATCTCGAAGTGGATTTCGACATGACCGACTCCAGCGGCGACGGGATTCCCGATTGGTGGAAGAGGCATCATGGTCTCAATCCCGACGACTGGGACGCCAATACGGATTTCAGCGGCGACGGAATCACGGCGCTTGAAGCTTACGAGGAGGGATTGGATCCATGGGTGGATTCCAATGACCCCGTGGCAATCTGTATCGCCGTTGCGGAAACGGAGGTGTCCCGCCGGCCGGGACGGGTGATTCCGGTGACCATTCATTTCGACGAGGTGCCTCCGGAGGACGGCGAGGCAGTTTCTTTCTCTTTCGGTGGAACCGCGGAGCGCGAGAAGCATTACACCGTCGTTGGTGAGCTATGGGACGAGGAGCGCCTGTCCTACGAGACGGTTGCAATTGAAGGCGACGAGATTCCGTTTCTTGCCGCCCCGGGTGATACTTCGCTCGATCTCGCTGTCGTGATCCTGCCGACTGACGACATGGAAAGCACGCACTCGTTGTCGATCACGATCCCTTCCAACGATCCAACGAATCCGGAGCAGGCGGGATGTGGCGTCGAGATCGCCCTGTTGGGATATTCGGAGACCTTCGAGGAATGGATCGCCGAGCGACTCGGCGTCCTGCCGGACGCCCCGTCCGAACTCGCCTTGCACACGAACGAATACGGCATCGTCCACCTGTTGGACTACGCCTTTCCCGGCGATGCGTCCGAAGGAATCCGTCCGCCTCGAGTGTTCGTAAGAGACGACCTCCTGCACGCGGTATTTGACTACAACGTCGCCGCGACGGATCTCCGCTACGTGGTCGAGGTATCGCCGGAGCTGGAATTCTGGGTGCCGGCGGAGGGATTCCTGGAGCCGGTGACCCTTCCGGAGTACGATGCGGGCAATGTCCGGGCTTTCCGCGCGCTGGAGACCGTCGACGTAACCGAGTGGCGATTCGTGCGGGTGAGGGTCGAACTCGTGAACCCATGATGCGCTTGCGTATGAGAAACACGATTCATGATCGGGGCATTGGATTTTTTCCGGCCCGGAGGAAAGGATACGGTGTTTTGGTGCTTCTTTCGACGGTTGCCGTCCTGGTTTCCGCCTGCTCCCCGCCGGAAGCAGCGACCGGCGATGATGTCCTGGCTGTTGTCGAGGGGCGGGAAATCCGGGTGGCGGACTTCGAGCGCGAGTTGGACCGGCGGGCCGGCGGGAACGCTCACGCCATCGATCTCGAGGCGTTGCTTGACGAGATGATCGAGCGCGAAGCCTTGTTGGCGCTGGCCCGGCGCTTGGAGATCGATGCGGATCCGGACGTCCGGCGGACGATGGAAAACGTCCTCCTCGGCGCCCTGCGGCAACGCGAGCTGGAACCGCGCTTGAATGGCATCGTTGTGGAGGACGAAGACATCTCGGCTCTTTATCGGGCCGAGGCGGAGAACAATCGGCGTCCGGCCCGCGTCCGACTCGCCCTCCTGCAGGTGCCGGCGGGGATGGGGAGATTGGAACAAGACGCCATTCTGGAGCGCTTGAACCAGGCGCGCGACGAAGCGCGGGACATCCCCGCCGAGGACGGGTTCGGCGCGCTGGCCATTCGTCACTCGGAAGACCAGGCCGGCCGTTATCGGGGAGGCGAGATTGGGTGGATTGAGTTGGATGACCCATCCACCCGCTGGCCGCCCGAAATTCTGGAGGAGGCGTCCCGGCTTACCGATCCCGGCGCACTTTCCCCGGTGATCCAGGCGGGAAAAACGGTCTATTTGATTCGCCTGATCGAAAGGGTCGAGGCGGCGGCGCCGTCTCTGGAAGACGCGGCGCCGGCCCTTCGGCGCCGGCTTCTGCTCCGGCACCGGCGTTCGGCGGAAGATGCCTTCCGGGAAGAAGTCCTCGCGGCGGTCTCCATCGAAGCATTCCCGCAAACCCTCCGGGAACGGTTCCCCGACCGGGACGGCACCGCGTCCGCCCCAAAGTCCGCTCCTCCGGAATTCTCCGATTAACTTTGTTCGTTTTCACTCCAGATTTCGCTCCGTCTTTTCGATAAGGATTAAAAGGGTCGGCCCAATGTTTCCTGATTTTGCTTCCGGGTTTTTGAGACCGCCTTGCCGGCCGAAGGGCAGTGCCGTCGCTTCGTCCCGGACCAATCGCCGAACACGCATCAATTCCAGCGTCTCGGGAGTCGCCAGGACCCGGTCGTGACGCCGCGCGTGGTCGGAGTGCGCATGGGAGACGAACGCCAGTGGCGTCCGGCGCTGCGGATCGAGCCAGAGGCCCGCCTCCGGCAAATAAATCCCCCGGTGATATTCGAATGGAACCGGCGTCTCGCCCATGATCCCGCGAGCATGGGACCACGGGCCGAAAACGTCAGCGCTTTTCTCCACCGCCCGGGCAGGCCGGCGCCCGGGCGGTGGCAGCGTGCCTTAATTGCGGGGATCGTCCGCGGGATCGAGGTACTCGATTCCCCAGGGGCCGGTCCCGTGGATCTGTATGATCACCTCTCCTTCGGTATAGCCGTACATCGGCGCACCCGGCGGCATGATGGCGACGCCGCCCGTCCGGAGCGCCATGGTGTCGTCCCGGTCGAACTCCTCGCCGTGAGCGAAATGGAGGGTGCCCGAGAGCACCGTGACGCGCTCGAAGGCGGGGTGGATGTGAGGCCGGATCTCGTAGTCGTCCGGGAGCTTCAGGCGGAACGTGAAGGGGGCCTCCGTACTCAGGTCACCCTCGATGACCGCCATCTGCGCCGGGGCCGCCATGGAACCGATGTCTCCCCATTCCAGGCAGCAATCATTGAGCATCAGGTGCCCGTCACCGTGATAGGGGACATCGGACATTTCATCCGCACCGAGAAACGCCACCGGCAACAACGCCGATGACACGAGAATTGAGAGGGTTCGTTTCATCATCAGTTTCCTGGTTCGAGTTTAGTGTGATGTGTGGGAAAAACGCGCGTCGATTACGCGTTCTAATCCCTAATATTAGCGCCTCCGCCCGAATGGGCAAACGGTATTTTGCGAAAAGGAGAAGGACCGCCCCCCACGGGGCCGGGGCCCGGGAGGGACACGGAACGCCGGGGTTCGACGCCTTGAGCTCGCGGGGCGGTTGGAGAGGCAAGGTTGTGGTATTGGGGGAGGCGTTATCCGTACAGCCCGACCAACCCGTAGCCGAAGATAAATCCGAAAACGAAAACCGGCAGAATCTGGATCGATGCAATCAGCAGGTCTTGAAAACGATGGCGCTTGAGTCGTCGCCAACGTGCTCGTTTGAAGTGATGTCGTGTTGCATCGGCAAAACTTCCTTCACCCAGGTACCTCCTTCGTCGACGGTCCAGGCGTGCGGCCCTGCTTGCCGCTTGTTTTCTTCCCAGATCAATCAGTTCCTGATCGACATAGCGGTTGATCGTACGGCCGCTCTTAGAGCGGGTGCATTGAGCCCGCAGGGGACAACCGACACAATCGGACTTCTTTGCTTTATAGATCGTGTACTGTCGCCTCTCATGCAATTTGAAAGCGTTTCCCGAAGGCCGGTGCGCACCGGTATTACGAAAAGGCAAACAGGCCGGGCAAACCGGTGTTGCAGAGTTGAAGGAAACCAATAAAGAATACCCCTGCAATGTTCGCCTATTCCCGTTTCCGAGGCCGGTCGCGGCGTTCCTCCAGTCGTGAGCACCGATCACCGGGCGGCACCGATCTCTCCATCCGTTCGTGCCGGGCGCCGATGCGGTGGTTCGTTTCGGGCGAGAACCCGGCCCGGAGCCCGAGTGAGGTTTTTCGACGGCGGGCGAGCGCGTTCGGGCGGTGCTCGCTCGCGGCGGGGTTGACCGCTGTTCTTGCGGGCACCGCCAATGCGGACGACGAAACGGAGCAAGAAGAGCTGATGAACGCCTTTCTGGAACTGCGCATTGTTCCGGAAAGTGGCGGATTTCTGTTCGCCGGGGACGATTTTCCCCGCCTCCGCTGGGAACAGCCCTACCTGGTTCGTGAACTTTGGGGCACGTTTCCCCTGGCGGTGCGTTGGTTCGACGCCGACGGCCATGAAGTCGAAAAACCGGAGGGCACCGGACGCTACGGCGCCTACATCGAAGGGCAGTCCCCGGATGGTCCGACGTTCCGCCGCGCGAAGACTTTTTTCCGTTTCGATCCGGCGACGGCGGCCGGAACCGGCGACGAAATTCGTTTCGACCTCCCGGACGCCCCCCTCTTCGGTATGTCCGAAGCGGCCTGGGAAACGCACCGGGAGACCCTGGAGGATTTCGGAAAGGACGCGATCGTCCAGGCGTTGATCAAGGATGAAAAGGCCGCCATACTGGTTGCGGGTATCGCCGAATGGGACCAGGCCGCGGACGATCCGCTGGATACCCCGTCCATCCGCCACCAGGACTACCACCTCGAATTAAAGCGCGACATCCTCGGTGCCAGCGACCGGTTTCCTCCGCTCGAGCGGCCGTGGAAACGGGAGACACCCGCCCCCGTGCTTGAAGAAGGATCCGCGGAGGACGCGGGAGTCGACGACGACCTTCCCGATCGCCTCCGTGCCCTTTGCCGAAAATGGGAACGCGAGACCGGAGAACCGTTCACCGCCGTGGCGGCCCGCAGGGGCCTGGTGTTTTTTCACGAGGCTTTCGGCGAACACGAGGGCCAACCGGTCGACCGCAACACCGCTTACCCGCTTTTTTCGATCAGCAAAAGCCTGACCGGCCTGATGGCGGCGTTGTTCGTCGACCAGGGACTGCTCGAACCGGACGCTCCCCTGGGAAACATCCTCCCGGATCTGCCGACCGACCCCGCCACCGCCGTCACCCTTCGCGGGTGCCTGATGCACGTAACCGGCCTGGAAGGACAGGTCCGCTGGCGGGGATTGGAGAATCCGTGGCTCGACAACGTCGCCGCCAACGCGCTGCATACCGTCCGCCCTGCCCACCGGTATTCCGGAGTCGCCTACGACCTCGTCGGCATGGCGATGCAGGTTACATCCGGGAAGACCATTCCGCGCCTTTTTCAGGAACACCTCTTTCAGCCCTTGGGGATGGAGAATGCCCGGATCAGCGGCCTCGGTATCGGAGCCCATATGCGTGCGTTGGACCTCGCCCGGCTGGGGCAGCTCATGCTCAACGGCGGCTCGTACGGAGAACACGGGTTCTTCAGCGAAGCCACCCTTTCGCAAATCCTGCCCGTTGCCTATGAAGACCACTTCCCGAGCCTCGCGTCGGATCGGCGCGACTACGGGTTCGGCATCCGGTGGGCCGCAAGGGCTCATCCCCGAGCCGGCGATGGGGGGCTGCCGGAGGACGCCACCATTCTGAGCCCCCGCACCGTCGGACACGGGTCCTTTTCGGGCACTGTATTTCGAGTGGATTTCGACAACGACCTCGTCATTGCAGTGGGCCGCTTCCGTCCCGGTGACGACCATGGCGCTCACGTCGACCGGTTATTCCTAACGATAGCGGAAGGCCTTCGGAGTATTTCGGAGTAGAATCGATGCATTTGATGTGGGCGCGGCCGACCGGCTTCCTTGAAGGACGCCGGCCTCAAGCTCAGCCAGTGTCATCTGCAGGCTGGGCTGCGTGTTGCCGGTGACCATCACGTGGCCCACCACGTCGTCCGGCGTGCCGTCGTCGCGGAAGGCGAAGCTGTCGACGGTCTCGCCGTCGCGCAGGGCCAGGTCCGGGAGACCCTCCGAATCCCCCACTTCCAGCCTCACCTCGACCCGGAAGTCTTCAAAGAGAAAGTGATTTCCCACGTCCGGCTCATGGGCCAGACCAAAACTCGCCACCAGGTCGTCGCTGCCCGCCCGGAACTGGAGGAAAAACGTCGCCTGCTCTCCCGGACCGATCTACGTGCCTTCGGGAAGCGCGCGGGAACCGGACCGGAAATTGCTGTTCCAGCCGTTGTTCAGATACTGATTGTCCCCTTCGGCAGCAACCTGAGTCAGCGTACTGTTGCCGTGGGGGTTCCAGGGGGATTCGATGTCGGCCACACTGATGCCGCTCCACCTTTTCGATCCGTTCGGCACCTTCGGATCCTCCGTGAGCCGTAGCGATCGATTCTCAGTTAATTTCGGTGATGTAGAAGGCCTGGGAGCCTACTGTCGCTCCATCGGCGGCATGGATTTCGAAGCGCACATAATTTTGTCGCGGGGTTGCCGTGTCTTCCAGGGTAAAGGTTTTTCCCCCGTGGATCACCTTGTGGTCGTAGATCCAGTCAATGCGCTCGTATCCTTCTTCAACGCGAAGCGTAATTTTACCGGGTTCGACGTCAATGGAGGTTACCCTGGGAAAGATCAACTCTTCCGTGTCAGCGTCCGGCTCTTCCATGTCGACCCACAGGACGCGGCCGGCTTCGATCGCTTCGCGCAAACCTTCCCGATCACGCTCTTCGCTGATCAACAGCGAAAACCCGAAATCCCCCCCGGCGCTGCCGATGCTTCCGTCATCCCGCAAACCTTGAGTATCGCTTACTCCAAAGCCGACGACCAGCCGCTCGGGCCCGTAGTGCATGAGCAGATCGTCGAACAAGCGGAGACTCCTCGGCCCGTCATGATTGTTGATCTCGATCCCGATAACATGGTCGTACCCGTCAAAGTATTCAATATACCATTCGGCACCCACGGCGTCCGAGTACATCGGATATATATGTGAAGCCGGATGGGCGAATTCCAGAAGGCCGCCGTCCTCGCCCACTCGAGCGATGGCTTCCGCAAACGCGAGTTCCGTGTGATCATAATCCACTTCGGAGAACCAGACCTTATGGTGCTGCGAATAGGGCGCCTCGGCGCTATAGTGACGGTTCCCCTGTCCGGGCAAAACCGTGATGTCGTACTTTTCCGGATCTTCGAGATAGTCTTCCATCGGGTAATGAAGCCGGGCATCGGCAAATGCTATGGCGGCGTAACCCATATTGTGGTACGCAGCGACCATCTCTTCGACCGTATTGCCGCGGGTATGAACGTGTCCGTCGAAAAGGTGTAGCCTGTGGGTTTCCCAATCAATTCCGTCGTAAGGCGATTGGAAAGAGTTTTCATTCGCCGGCAAAAGGGGTGTGGCTGCGCTCGAAAGAAACACGATCAGTGCTTTTGCGGAGGTTATGGACTTTCTCATTTTATCTGCCTTCCGATTGAAAATGATTTTTAAACAATGGGCACAACTTTTTTGAATCATGATCACAGGCATCATCTTGCATCCCCTTTGGAAAAACACGAGCATTATCATAAATAAGCCAGCTTCCGGCCCTCGGCGAGCCCGTTCTCTTGGCACTCTTCCTGAACGCTGCATTCAAACGAATGCCACGCGGTTGCCAGTCGTTGCGGAATTGAATAAATATTTTTCATGTCTTCGCTGATGTTTGATCCCGGGGTAAACCCGCCCGCTCCTACACACGGGATTGTTTTACACGTAATCGCGGGGTAAACCCGCTCCTACAGCGACTGGAAAGAAAGAACGCGATTCAAATTGATATTCCCGTGTCCGTACAATTGTGAGATCATTAGTAAGCCGTGATGGTCACGTCACAGGTCCTTCCAGGATCCTCCAACCGGAACGGACGCTCCCTCTTACGGGTTTGCCGCCCAGGCGGCAGGGCTAAAGATATATTTGTTGGCGGACTCCGGACACTGCCGTTATTGCCCGACGGACGCATCGGCCTGGAAGGATTCCCAATCCTAGGAGTTCCGCCCTTTCTTCTGGGCCTCGCGCACCGTGCCGAGATCCGTCATCGTTCTCGCCCTTTCCCGCGGGATTTCATATTTGAGCTGCTTCCCCTCCAGACAGCGCTCGATTTCCTCCAGCATCTCGGCCATATAGCTTGCATCCCGGCCGGAACCGGCGCAATGCGGCGTCAGGATCACATTATCGAGCGAATAGAGCGGATCCTCCTCGGGAAGCGGCTCCTCCTCAAAAACGTCGAAAACACCGGTAATGCGCCGGCGGCGCAGCTCGTCCATCAGTGCATCGGGCTGGATCAGAGGCGCCCGGCCGACATTGACCAGCACCCCATCGTCGGGAATGGACGCGAGTTGCTCCTCACCCACCCTTCCTGTATTTGCCACGGTCATTCCAGCCAGGCAGACCACCACATGTGATTCGGCGAACAGGTCATCGAACTCGACCTTGCGCATCCCCTCTCTGCGGGCGGCCTCTTCGCTGAGGTGTCCGCTGTTGACTAGGATCTCGCGCGGCTCGAAAGGCCGAAGCAGTTTGACCAGCCACGCGGAAATATCGCCGTACCCCCAGATCCCGATCCGGCAATCCTGCGGAACACGGATGCTTTTGTCCTTTCCCCACTCCATCGGCTTCGAACGCGTGCCGAAGCTTCCGCGCAGATGAATCCGCCGCATGCCCATAAGGATCAGCATCAGGGTGGATTCCGCGACGGTGCGGGCCATCGCCTTGTTCGATGAAGTCACACGGATTCCCCGGCGGTAGACCTCGCCACCAATATAAGGCGCAACGGAACCGCCGACATGGGCAACGATCTTCAGGTTCCTGTTCTTCCCGAGGACAACCTCGTCGAGTCGCGGCGAGCTCCAGGTGGTCATCACCGCATCCGCATCGGCTATTTCCTCGGCCCATTCCTCCGGCTCCAGCTTTCTTCCGGTCTCATTCCGGCGGATAGCCCATCCGAGCTTTTCGATTTTGGCGAGAGACGGTCCGCGCATAAACCACTCCACAGGACGTTCCGATTGATTCAGAAATACGACATTTGGCTTCCTTCCGCGCATGTTGCCTCCATCCTGCCCAAAGCCAAAATATTGGCAAGTCCGAAGCCTGAGTGAGAAACCCGGGGAAGCCCTTCGCGCTCTTTCCGGTCTCAGTCTTCCAATTTAAAGACTCTCCTGTTTCCATTGATTCACGGAAATGCCGATTGACAACCGAGGTTGATCAAAAAACATCGATGTGCGAAATCACTGTCTGGCATTTCAGTAAATTCCTGAAAGAGGCGCCGACGTATCGTGAGAAGGCATACAGCGATGGCCACACTGCCTCCGATCAGCAGCCAGAATCGCCGGCACGGGGTTATTTTCCGCGGCCACGCCCAAGCACGGATCGCCCCGATCTGCGAAGCGGAGGGCGCCACGTTCAACGAGCAATGGAGCATCCAGCGCCGCGGAACGCTGCTTGCCCAACGGCTGTCCGACGGCTTCCGCTGGCGGAGGCACGGCGGACGACCGATTCCTGCCATTGCTGAAGCCCGGCTGCCATCTGCTCCGCCCTCTCCGTATGCAGGTCGATAACGTTGTTTTCTTCCCCCTTATCGTCGATGAGGTGGAACAGCAGAAGCTCGCGATCAGCGCGGCCATGGAATTTCCAGGCACCTTCGACCCACACCGCATCACCCGGCAGGTCGTCGGCTTCGTCGTAGTCGAGGTCGGGCCCGTAGAGTCGGCCCTCGTTGATCTCCTCGGGCTCGCCCGCCCGCTGCTGCGCATCCAGTTCCTGGAGGATCGCATCGCGGGCAGGTCCGGGTAAAGGGCCTGAAGTTCCTCTACGGCGTCATGAGGCGTATGCGGCGCACCGAACCAGATGACCGCAAAGAAGGGTTCATCGCTGCGGACCGCCTCCCGGATAAAAAGAAGAGCCTCTTCAACGGTCACAGCGGATCCTTCCCCCTGGACCTGGATCGCCCGGCCATTCCGGCTGAACCACGGATCGTTTTCGTAGAAGTTGGGGGCCGCCGGGCCGGACCGTCATTCCGAGCCGAGACGGCGGACCGCGCCGATGAAGAGGTTCCGGTCCTGCGCGCTGGAGATGCGGCGCAGAGCTCGATTGTAGAGCTCTTTCGATTCGCCTTTGCGTCCGAGTTTCCTGCAGAGGCGGATACCCTGAAGGTAGGCGGGAATTTCCTTCGGGAAGCGGGAAACGATATTCCTGTACTCCCGGAGGGCGGCTTCGGTGTCTCCGTTTGCGAGGTACAATTCCGCCGCGCCGTAGTCCGCTCTCCGGTCTTCCCGGGCGCTACCGAACAGGAGAACGTCCACCATTCCGCAAAACGGCGCCGTGACAATCCGAAGGACCTCCGGCAGGACGAAGACGAGTCCCAGGACGATGAGGAGCACACCGATGAGGAAATCGAGAATGACCACCGCAGGGCCGGTGCCCAGGTCGACAAGCAGAAAAATCGAGAGGCCGTACCCTGCAAACAGCAGGGCGCCGACGAGACGTGCGCCGAAGACGAGCCACGTTCCAGCCCGGGTTTCCTTATTCTCAGGTTCAGTGAATTCGCTCCGGGATTTCTCCGTGATTTCCTCGAGGGCTCGCCTGGGATCGAAGGCTGAGGCCGCAGTTTCGGCCTTGGTTTCCGAGACCGCTTCGTAGTTTCCGCGCTGCGGATTCAGGCGGATTCCCGAGGCGGCCGCGCGGGACCGCGGAGCCACGCCGGCAGAATTGCCGGGGGCGGATTCTTCCTTGCCCGGGAAACACCGGCGTGCGTCGGCGAAGTCTACCGGGCGGAAACGGTCTTCGGTTTTTGTTTCGGCCTCGTAATGGCCCAGGTGGAGGTGACGGCGTTCCGGAAAGATTTCGCGGAGGAGGTCGGGGTCGTCGCGGAGACAATGAAAATCGGCGTCAGAATCCTTCCGGATCAGGATCTCGGGCGTAATATGGCCGAACTCGGCCAGGTCGCGGAGACCGTCCAGCGCGAACGGCCCTCGCTCGGCGGCGTCCGGGGTGTTCCGGAAAAAAAACACCGGCCGATCGAACTTGAGAGGTTTCAGTTTCATTTTAATCGGGGCTGATGGATAGAATCAGCATACTCGTACCCGCCCGATTGTCCAGCGGAAGAGTACCCGGCGTGCGGGGCAAACCGGGGCGAATTCATGACCTCGGTTTCCCCGCCTTTGAAAAACCGGCCGGCCCCGCATCGATTCCGGGCGAACCCGATGGGTGTCCAGGGTTGAGGCACGAGTACCGAACCATGAATCACAAATAACGAATCACGAGTAACGTATCATTAATCACGAATAACAAGACTTCCCGCACCGCAGGAATTGTAGTCTTGTCCGACCCCGGAAAATCCGCTTAGGGTGTCGTTTCACAAAAAATTCAGGTGCAATGAAATATCCCGCTTATTCCGTCTCGGCCTTCACGGGCGCACCCGGCCGCTTGACGATTGGGGACGTCGCGAAGGCCCGCCGGTCGAGCGGGATCTTCGGTATCGGAAGGGGCGTCCGGCCGCTTTTCCTTGGGGTTTGTTTTGTGCTATCCGGCTTCTTTGCC
This sequence comes from Opitutia bacterium, assembly GCA_003558065.1. Classification (GTDB taxonomy): domain Bacteria; phylum Verrucomicrobiota; class Verrucomicrobiia; order Opitutales; family T3Sed10-336; genus PXDC01. The sequence continues at coordinate 15,699 of PWMU01000088.1, forward strand.
GTTCCCCTGTCGGGCGGGGAACCGGAACAGATTTTCCTGAGTGCGCAGTCGACCTTTGAAGGGCAGCCGGAAGGGATCCGGGTGGGATACTTTACCGCGAGCGATCCGGATGGTGACGGGAGCCACGCCTTCTCGCTGGTGACGGGCGAAGGCGACGACGACAACGGGTCGTTTGCCATCGATGGCGCCTTTCTCCGGACGGCGGCCGTTTTCGAAGCCGCGGTCCGGGACAGCTACACCGTGCGGGTGCGGGCGACGGATGCCGGCGGCGCGTTTGTGGAGGCGGCGTTTACGATCTCCGTGTATCCCGTTCCGATCGGCGGCCAAATGCACCTGGATCCCTCGTTCGACGCCGGCTCATCGATCAATGACACCGTCCGGGCGTTAGCGCAACAGGCGGACGGTCGGTGGTTGATCGGCGGATACTTTGTTACGGTCCACGGGGCGGCGCGGGGTCGTATCGCACGCTTGAATACGGACGGCAGCACGGATCCGACATTCATGGACGGCCTCGCCGGGGCCAACGACCGGGTCCGGGCGATCGCGGTGCAGGCGGACGGCCGGATTCTGGTCGGCGGGCGATTCACCTCGATTCACGGCGAACCGGCGGGCCGGATCGCCCGCCTGCACCCCGACGGTTCCCGGGACGATTCCTTCATCGGGGAAGTCTATCCGGGAGGGGTCACTTTTCCGGAGGTGCGTTCCATCGCCATCCAGGACGACGGGAAGATCGTCATTGCCGGTGATTTTTTCAGTGTCAACGGTCACCCCCGAACCCGCATCGCCCGGCTGCACCCGGACGGGGGGATCGACATGGATTTCGGCGCGGGGCTGGCGGGGGCCGACGCTCCGGTCGCCTCGGTGGCGATGCAGGCGGACGGCGGGATCGTGGTCGGAGGCGCGTTTACGTCCCTCCACGGGCAGCCGCGCAACGGCATCGCCCGGCTGAATCCGGACGGCACGGTGGACGGGGACTTTGGGGCCGGTTTGAGTGGCGTCGACGGCGGGGTGTTTTCCGTGGCGGTCGACGACGACCAGACCCTGCTGATCGGCGGGACCTTTGAGAGCGTCAACGGAACGCCGCGCCCGAATCTGGCGCGGCTCCGTGCGGACGGGTCCCTCGACGAGGGATTCGGGAGCGATACCGGCGGGCCGAACGCCCGGGTCGACGCCATCGTGGTGCAGCCGGACGGGCGAGTCCTGATTTCCGGCGCCTTCACCGACGTCGACGGGGAGTCGCGGTGGCGCGTGGCGCGGATGAACAATAACGGGGTTCTGGATACGGATTTTGCGGACGGCCTCGGCGGAGCGAACAGCGCGGTGGCGGCGCTCGGGCTCCAGGAGGACGGGAAGGTCCTGGCGGCCGGGTTCTTTACCGAGCCGCGGCTGCGTATCGCCCGGCTGAACCCCGACGGGACCCCGGACGACGGATTTGCCAACGGGCTGCCCGGTCCCGACCTCGGCATTCGCGCGGTCGTGCCCTCGACCGACGGGTCCGTGCTAGCCGGCGGCGCCTTTACCACCGTGCAGGGTGAGGCCCGCAGCCGGGTCGCGCGCTTCGGTGCCGACGGGACGCTCGATGCGGACTTCGGCGCCGGCCTGGCCGGCGCGGACGGGTTGGTCGTGGCGCTGGCCGTGCAACCGGACGGTCGCATCCTGGTGGCCGGGGATTTTACCTCGGTCAACGGGGAGCCGCGCAACCGGATCGCCCGCTTGCATGCCGATGGAACCCTGGATGACTCGTTCGGGGACGGTCTTGCCCTGGCCGACGGCCGGGTGGGCGCGGTGGCCCTGCAGCCGGACGGGAAGGTTGTCATTGGCGGCGGCTTTACTTCGGTCAACGGCGCGACGCGCAACCGAATCGCGCGTCTGAATCCGGATGGCTCCCTGGACACCGGCTTCGGCAGCGGGCAGGCGGGCGCGGACGCGACGGTGATCGACGTGGTGGTGGAGGATGACGGCGGCATCCTGATCGGCGGGTTCTTCCAAACCGTCAATGGTACGACCCGGCAGTATATCGCCCGCCTCCACGCGAACGGGACCCTGAACACCTCCTTTGGGGCGGGTTCGTTCAGTCCGGGCGGGGTGCGCGCGATCGCGGTGCAAAACGACGGCAGTATGGTCATCGGGGGCGGATTTACCGAGGTGCGCGGGGAGCCCCGCAACGGGATCGCCCGCCTGCATTGGGAGGGCTCCCTCGACGGAACCTTTGGCGACGGTCTTGCCGGGGCGAACGGAGTCGTACACGCGGTGGCGGTGCAACCGGACGGCCGGATCGTGATGGCCGGTCCCTTCAGCAGCGTGAACCAGCGGCGGCGAAACGGGTTTGCCCGGCTGCACCCCGACGGCACGCTCGACCACGGACTGGACGGGGCCAGCTCGTGGTCTGTGAACGCCGTGGCCGTCCTGCCCGACGGCAACCTTCTCATCGGCGGGGCGTTTACCCTGGTGA
>PWMU01000194.1 GCA_003558065.1 Opitutia bacterium
CTCATAACCTGAAGGTCGCCGGTTCAAATCCGGCCCCTGCACCCCGATTAAAGACCGGTCTTCCGCCAGGAGACCGGTCTTTTTTTGGCTGCGCCGGCCCCGGGCGGGGTTTGGCTGGAAATGAAAATCTCACTTTTCAACCAGTTCCTGCTTGCATTTGTACGGCGGGGCGGCCAGTTTTTTCCTTTTCGCTCCCTGCCAAGGCACGGGATCACTCATTAACCACTAACCATCAATCAGTCCTGATTGACCTTCGAAGGGCCGCGAGCCCTGGAATTGAGATTAATTCTGAAAGGCAACCGTTATGAACATCACGCTTAAAGACCTGCTGGACGCAGGCGTACACTTCGGGCATCAACGCCGCCGTTGGAACCCGAAATCCCGCGAATTCGTTTTCGGACACCTGCACGGGGTTTCCGTAATCGACCTCGAGAAAACTTATGCCAGCCTCGAAAAGGCGGGCAAATATATGGAGGACCTGGTCGCCGGCGGCGGAAAGGTGTTGCTCGTCGGCACGAAGCGCCAGGCTCAGGAGATTATTCGCGAAGCCGGTCATTCCACCGGTATGCCTTTTTGTGCCAATCGCTGGCTCGGCGGGGCGCTGACCAATTTTCAGACGATCAAAAGGAGTCTTGCCAAGTATAAGAAATACAAGGCAATGGAGGAGGACGGCAGTCTGAGCAAGATGCCGAAGAAAGAGGAGGCTGCTGTGCGCCGCGAAATGGCGCGCATGAACCGCAATTTCGAGGGACTCCTTGAGTTGGAGAAGCTGCCCTCGGCCCTCTTTGTGATTGATATAAAGTACGAGGAGATCGCGGTGGCGGAAGCCAGGCGACTCGGCATTCCCATTGTCGGTATTGTCGACACCAATGCCAATCCCACGCTCGTGGACTACCCGATTCCGGGAAATGACGACGCGGTTAAGTCCCTCCGTATCATCATGGATGCGGTCATGGAATACCTGCAGGCGGGAGTGGCCCAGCGCGAGACGCGCACATCGGCCAAGTCGGTCTCCGCGGCAGCCCGCGAACGGATTGAACAGTCGCAGAATTATGAAAACCCTGAAGACGACGAAGTGACGATCGAAGGCCAGACGTTGTCCTCGGACTCCGCTTCCGCTACGTCGAAGCCGTCCGGGCCCCAGCGCGATTCCGCTCAGGAAGTTTCGGAATCGAAAGGCGAAGCTGCGGCACCGTCGGGTGAAGGCGCCGGCGAAGAGAGTGAGAAGCCCCAAGAGACCGGGTCACCGGCTTCTGAAGAGAAGCAGGAAAAGTAGGCACCGCGTTCACCGGGGACGTACAACCTTTTAGTTTGAGATTTGAAGAATGAGCATAGAGATTACAGCGAAAATGGTTTCGGAACTGCGTCAGAAGACCGGTGCGGGCCTGATGGATTGCAAGAAGGCGCTTACCGAGTCCGGGGCGGATTTGGAACAAGCCGAAAAGTACCTTCGCAAAAAGGGCATTGCCTCGGCTGACAAGAAGGCCGGGAGGTCCACGCAAGAGGGATTGATCGAGACCTACATCCATCTCGGTGGGAAGGTCGGCGTAATGATCGAGATCAATTGCGAAACGGATTTCGTCGCGAAGACCGACGACTTCAAGACCCTTGCCAGGGACATTTGTCTGCATATCGCCGCTTCCAGCCCCCGGTTTGTCCGGCGGGAGGAAGTCGACGAAGATTCGCTGAAGGCGGAACGTGAAGTTGCGGCCGCTCAGGCCGAGGGCAAGCCGGCGCACGCGATCGAGAAGATCGTCGAAGGGAAACTGGAGAAGTATTATGCCGGCATATGCCTGCTCTATCAGCCGTTTGTGAAAAATCCCGACCAGACTGTGAACGAAGTGATCAAGGAAAAGGTAGGCAAGCTCGGTGAGAATATCGTCGTGTCCCGCTTTGCACGATTCCAGGTTGGCGAATAGTTGGGGTTTCGCGCCGCCGTATTCAAAATTCGGATATGGCGGTAAACCGTAGAACGATCTTCCGGCGCGGGGTCGCCAATCGATGTCCGAATTGCGGGGGAGCAGATCTTTTCGAGGGCTGGTTTCGGCTCAGGCATGAATGTCCCGATTGCGGGATGAGGCTGGAGCAGGGAGAGGGCTTTTTTCTTGGGTCAATGTCGATCAACTACGGAGTGACCCTTTTGGGATTCCTGCTGCCTGTTCTCTTCCTGGTCGCCGCGGGATGGATCCCCGTCAATATTGGTATCGGACTTGGTCTGGCGGGGGCGATTGCTTTCCCGTTTGTATTCTACAGGAGTTCACGGAGCTGGTGGCTTATGTTTTATTTTCTTGTGCTGCCTCATGAGTTGCCGGCAAACGGAGGCCAGGGCCGGGGGCAGGACGACGAGTTTTAGGTCCGCCCCGGCGCCCCCGACGAAACGGTCGGCGTCGCGGTTCGGGCAAGCGACAAATCGGATCGCCCCCGACACATTCGAACCGGTTCACGTAGTTTTCCGAAGGTAGCTCGACAAGATCGGCGGCTGGAGTTTCATCCGTTCGATCCCGGCGCCCGTTCCCTCAGCGGAAGCTCATTTCCGCGCTGTGTTCGCGGTGGTCGTTGCGAAGAGGGAGACGATTGTCCGGGATCTCGTGGCCGTCCAGAGTGAGGGCGGGGGAGGTGGAATCGGCCGGAATGCGTGTCAGGGTGATGTGATACACGGTTTGGTGGTAGCGGTAGTGGATTTTATAGGTGTTCCAGCTCCTGGGGGGGCGTGGAATCAGCCGGAGGTGATCCCCTTCACGGTGGATGCCGAGGAGCGTCTCTGTCAGTAGCCGATACATCCAGGCGGCGGATCCGGTGTACCAGGACCAGCCGCCGCGTCCGGTGTGTGGCGACACGCCGTAGACGTCGGCCGCGACGACGTAGGGCTCCGCCCGGTAGGTGGCGATTCGCTCGGGCGTTCCGCCGTGATGGACAGGATTAAGCAGCCCGAAGAGCTCCCAGGCGCGGTCGGTTTGCCCCATCCTGGCAAAGGCCATCGCGGCCCAGATCGCACCGTGGGTGTATTGGCCGCCGTTCTCGCGTACGCCCGGGATGTAGCCCTTAATGTAGCCGGGATTCAAGTCAGAGTTGTCGAACGGGGGATCGAAGAGCTGCATGAGCCGGTCCTCCCGACGAATGAGGCGTCGGTTGACCGATTCCATCGCCTGGCACGCGCGGCCGGAGTCAGCGGCCCCGCTGAGCACCGCCCAGCTCTGCGGCAGGGAGTCGATCTGACATTCCGGATTCTCCTGTGAGCCCAGCGGGGTCCCGTCGTCGAAATAGGCGCGGCGATACCAGTTGCCGTCCCAGCCGTGCTTCTCGATATTCCGTTGAAGCTCACTTGCCTGGGCGAGACAGCGTTCGGCGAACCGGGGATCGTTGTGCGCGGCGGCGAGTTTGGCGAATCGGTTGAGGACCTCGTAGAGAAAAAATCCAAGCCAGACGCTTTCGCCCCGGCCTTCGTGGCCGACGCGGTTCATGCCATCATTCCAGTCGCCGCAGCCGATCAGCGGCAATCCATGTTTACCGAACCTCAGGCCGTTCTCGATGGCGCGCACACAGTGCTGATACAGGGTCGCGGACTCCTCGGAACGATTGGGCAGCTCATAAAACGATTCCTCCTCCTGCTTGAGCTGTCTTGCATCGAGGAAAGAGACTGTTTCGTCGAGCACGCCCGTGTCGCCAACGGAAGAGACGTAATGACAGGCTACATACGGCAACCAGAGAAAGTCGTCGGAGAAGTGGGTCCGCACGCCCCGTCCGGCGGGCGGATGCCACCAGTGCTGGACGTCTCCTTCACGGAACTGCCGGCCGGCTGCCCGCAGTAAATGTTCGCGTGTCAGCGCCGGTTCGGCGTGGACCAGGGCCATAGAGTCCTGCAACTGATCGCGGAAACCGTAAGCGCCCCCGGATTGATAAAATCCCGTCCGTCCCCACATGCGGCAGCTCAGGGTCTGGTACAGGAGCCAGCCGTTGGCCATGACATTTACCGAGGCATCCGGGGTGTCCATGTTGATTGCGCCGAGGGTGCGGTTCCAGTATTCCCATACCCCTTCGAGGGTGCGGCGGGCGGCTCCTGTGGCCCGAAAACGCCGAATCAGGTTGTGCACATCCGAGCGGTTGCGTCCCACGCCCAGCCGAAACCGAGTTTCCTTTTCCTGTCCGTTGGGCAATTCGAGTGCGACCTGGACCGCGCCGCACGGGTCGAGCCCGGCCCCGACCCTGCCGGAAAGCCGCACGCCGTCGAGTGCCGAAGGGCGGGAAAGATCCCGGTTCCTTCCGATGAATTCCGCGCGGTTGGCAGTGAGGGTCCGCGCCGGGTCATGCACATCGATGAATGCAATCCGGTCGGGAAATTCGCTGTTGTAATGATTGCGCGCCAGCAACGCTCCGGTTTCGGGATCCACTTCGGTCTGGATGTGCAACAGGCTGTTGCGCCGGAAATCGCCCAGAACCCATTCGCAATACCCGGTTACCGACAGGCGGCGCGGGCGTCCGGAAATGTTGCGGCACTTGAGGACGCTGTATTTTACGGGCGCGTCCATTGCCACATAGACCCATAACTCGGAGACGATGCCGTCCTCAGTATGTTCGAATACGGTGTAGCCGAAACCGTGGCGAATGACATAAGGAGTGGTGCCGCCCGCGGGCGACGGAGTCGGCGACCAATAGCGCCCTGTTTCCTCATCGCGGATGTAGAGTGCTTCCCCGGGAGTATCCTCGACCGGGTCGTTGTTCCAAGGGGTGAGCCGGAATTCACGGGCGTTTTCCACCCAGGTGTAGGCAGCTCCGCTTTCCGAGATGACGGTGCCAAAATGCGGATTGGCCAGAACATTGACCCAGGGTAGAGGTGTCGTTGTTCCCGGCTCAACGGTGATGACGTATTCGTGGCCGTCCCGCGTGAAGCCGCCCAATCCGTTGTGAAAGATCAGATCGCGCGACGGCAGCGGCTCTGACAAGGATCCTTCGGAGGGATGAGTGCGTTGGTTTTCCTTCGGTTCGCTTCGATTGCCGACAGTGTCAACGGGCCCGCTGCGGGTCGGTTTGAGCACGGGCACCGACCGTTCGGGCACCCGGCGTACCCCCAGTTGTTCCTCCAGGGGGCCCTTTTCATCGTCGAGCACAATGCGGGCGGCGGTCTGTAACAGCAGATGATCCTCGCGGGGAATCTGTTCGAGACGCCGGACGAAAATGCCTCCCGGCCGGTCCAGCAGATGGGCTTCGGTTCCTGAGGCAATAAGGTCGGTGACCCGGTCGTGAAGAGCTTCGTGGTAGATCGAAACATTCTCGTTCAAAATCACCAGATCAACTGTCAGCCCTTTCATTCTCCAGTAGGCATGCGCCCGGACCATTTGCCTGACCAGCTTGATTCGGGCCGGATCATTGATGCTCACCAGGACCAACGGCAGGTCGCCCGATATGCCGTAACTCCAAAGGCTGCTCTGGCCGCGCCGGTTATTCGCAAGTACGGTTGAACTGGCCCGGAGGGCGGGATTGGCATACACGAGTGCTCCGGCCATTCGCGAGTAAAGCTGCGCGTCCGCCTCGCTGGCATCGAGCTGCTGCAGGGCCACCTGGCTGTGAACCCAGGCCAGGTCGAAGGCGCGCTCGGCCATGCGCGTGTTCTGGTATTTCCCCAGTCGAGCAAGTGCAGCCTCCCTGCTTTCGGTCGCGCCGAGAACCAGGTCAATGACGGCCTTTCCGTGTGCGGGCAGCACGACCTTGCGCCGAAGCGCCACAATCGGATCGAGCACCGAACCGACGGTATTCGACAAGTCCGAAACGGTTCGCATGGCGGCGGGAAAGGCCGGAGATCCGCTGCGTCCGATAAAACGACCGCGATCGGTTTCGCAGGAAAGGCTTCCCGGCTCTCCTTTCGGGTCCAGCATCATGTGGAGCAGCCACGGCGGTTGCTCGTCTTCCGATCGCGCGCGACGGGTGGCCAGAAGGGCGGAAAATTCCCGGGCGAACTCGGTTTGAACGAAGAGATTGCTGAAGGCCGGATGCGCCTCGTCCGAGGCCTGTGTGGCCAACACGACTTCGGCGTAACTGGTCAACTCGATCACCCGCTTGTGGTCGGAGTGATTGGTGATCGTGATGCGGCGCAACTCCACGTCGTCCTCAGGAGAAACACTGATATGGGTATGGACTTCGATGTCCTTCCGTTGCTGCCGGAACTCTGCGCGCGCCTGGCTGAAAATGGCTTCGTAGCGATCCGTTGCGCGCCGGGTTGGCTGATACGCGGTGGACCAAAACTCTCCGGTTTCCAGGTCGCGCAGATAAACAAACAGGCCCCGACAGTCGCGCGTGCTGTCTTCGCGCCAGCGTGTCACGGCCAGATCGCGCCATCGACTGCAACCGGCTCCGGCGCTGCTGATCATTACATGATAATTGCCGTTGGAAAGCAAATGAATCTCCGGCACCGGGGGAGTGGGATTGGTGAAAACGCGCATTCCGGTTTCACCGTTGCCTGCAAGCAGCCGTGATTCGTCCAGTTTCAGGTTCTCCGAAAGCACCCCGACGGATTTTCTCGGTACGCGCTCCTGGAGCAGCAGCTCCGTGGCTTTCAAAATGGGACAAACCATGAAACGCCGCTGCATCGGGCGGTCGTGCACCAGGTTATCCAGTGCCAGCAAACTCATGCCCTGGTGGTGTGCCATAAACGAACGGATGGTGAAGCTGGATTCGTCCGGCGGCAGGCGCGACGGGGTGTAATCCACGGCTTCATAGAATCCGTAGGAGCCTTCGAGCCCTTCTTCGGCGAGTCGTTCGAGATTTTCACAAGCCTCTTTCGGCGCGACCATCAGCGCCATGACCGTGGCGTACGGAGCGATGACCAGATCTTCAGCCAGCCCGCGTTTCAAGCCGAGGCCGGGTACGCCGAAAGCGCGGTACTGGTAGTTCAGGTGGACGTCCGTCCGGTTGTAGGCCGATTCGGAAATACCCCAGGGCACGCCGCGTAGTTTTCCGTACTTGATCTGCTTGCGTACGGCCGCTTTGCAGGTGTGATCGAGCAGGGTGTTTTCGAAATTCGGCATTACCAGGAGCGGCATGAGATACTCGAACATCGAGCCGCTCCAGGAAACCAGGATGGGCTCGCCGCGCGAAGCGACCAGCAAACGGCCCATTGAGAACCAATGGTCCTGCGGGACCTGCCCCAAGGCGATCGCCACGTAGCTGCATTGACGCGCTTCCGAGGCAAGCAGGTCGTAGAAGCCGGGATCGGTCCGGCATTCGCCGACGTTGAACCCGGTGGTGAACAGATTCCTCGAAGCGTCAAACAGGAATTCGAAATCCATCGCCGCCAGGTCGTCGATCTCACGGGCCAGGTTTTCCAGCTCGATCAGGCGCGCTGTGGCATGCCTGGCAGCTCTCTGTACCGCGGAAAGGAGTTCCGCTGTCGGCCGGAACGCGTCTGTCGGGGAGGAGGGGTTCTCGCCGTTGCGCTCCTCCAAAGCCGCTTCAATCAGCGGGCAAAGCGTCTGGGTGAAGTTTGAGACCTCAAGCAGAGTCGGGGGTTCGCTGTTGAGTCGGGCGAGCGCTTCGTCGAGTGTCCCCCCGGGGACAGCGTCACCGCCGCCTGGATCGAAGTCCGGGATCACCTTCGGGGGAACGGAGGTTGGACCTCCCTGCCGCCACCCTTGAGAATGCGGGCGGGACAAGGCCAGCCACGGCGCGAGGAAAAACAGCTCTTCCAGATGGTCTTCGCAATTTCGCTTCAGCGTCTGGGCCCATCGACTGAATTCCTCCCCTTGGTTCAGGGTCGAGTCGGCAACCCGGGTGGCCTCGGCCGTCGCCCATTCCATTAACGAGAACGCCCCTGGCAAACCCGGCGGGGCCTGCTTCAGGCCCGCTTCCAGCTTGCTCAGTCCGGCCTCCCCGGGGGCCAGGGCTGCGAGTATCGTAACAGTATCCCCCAGACCGATGAAAACTTCCGGGGTGTGGATTCTTTCATCGGCCTGCTCCCGCAGCCCGGCGGCAAGGGTCATCAGATGTCCCGCCAGGTTGCCGCTGTCGACGCTCGATACATAATACGGCAGTAGCGGCTTGAGAGTCCGGGTCTCATACCAGTTGTAAAAATGGCCGCGATGGCGTTCCATTCGCTGCATTGTCGTGACTGTGTTTCGGCTGCGTTGAATCAGTCCCCCCGTCGAAAGGTACCCCAGATCGTGGGCGGCCAGGTTGGCAAGCAGGGCCAGACCGATGTTTGTAGGTGAGGTGCGTGAGGCGATCACGGGCGTGGGTGCTTCCTGGAAATTGTCGGGAGGCAGCCAGTTTTCCTCTTCGGTGACGAAGGTTTCGAAATAATGCCAGTGCCGGCGGGCCGATTGCCGGAGAAATGCCTTCTGCCCTGCAGTGAGTAATGGAGGTGCGGGTTCAATCGGCCTGCTGATCCACCAGGCGATTGCCGGAGCGGCCGCCCAGAGCCCGAGGAACGGAAGGGCCGGCAGCAATTGGGGCGATTGTGTGGCGGTCATGAACAGTCCCGCCGCCAAGGCAAGCGCCGGAGCGATCGACATCGTCGCATAAAAGTCGGGTAGTCGCGCGAGGGTCATTCCCTCAGAGTCGCTTGAGGTTTGCCATTGCAGCAACCGCTTGCGCGTCACCAGCAACCTCGGGAGCGCCCGTCCGATCGCGTCGAGATTGATGTAGGCCTCGTAGGGAAGGAGCGCCACGGCGAGAAAAATCTGGCCGAGCTGCCGTCCTGCTGACCCGGCCGCTCCCCGCAGGTGAATCGCCCACGGCAAATCGGTCGGTTTTCGCAGCACGCCGACACCGGCCGTAAGCACGGCGGGAAGCGCAAGGATCGTTAGAACCGAAAGAGCCGGCACCAGGCCAAGTTCGGGCATAAGAAGCCACCCGCCCAGCAGCAACAGAACAAGAGAAGCCGGCACGAGGCTGCGCCTCAGGTTATCAAAGATCTTCCACTTGGATAGAAAGGAAAGGGGATTGCGCAGGCGGCGGCCCCCGGTACCGGAGACACGCGGCAGGAGCCATTGCCCGATCTGCCAATCTCCACGCACCCAGCGATGCCGACGAGCGACGTCCACCGAGTACCGGGAGGGATATTCCTCGTACAACTCCACATCGCTCACAAGTCCGGAACGGGCGTGGCAGCCTTCCAGCAGATCGTGACTCAGCACGGTGTTTTCGGGAATGCGCCCCTCCATCGTATCCCGGAAAGCATCGATGTCGTAAATGCCCTTTCCGATGAACGAGCCTTCACCGAAAAGATCCTGGTAAACATCCGATACCTGCTGCGTATAAGGGTCCATTCCCACTTCGCCGGCGAAGAGTCTGACAAACCAGGATCGCCGCGCTCCGGGCAAGCTTACCTCGACACGCGGCTGCAGAATCCCGTAGCCCTCGGAAACAATCCCGCGTTCGGTGTCGAACACGGGACGGTTCAGCGGATGAGCCATTGTGCCAACCAGTTTTCCGGCCGCATCGCGCGGAAGCTGAGTGTCGGTGTCGAGGGTGATGATATATTTCACCGACGGCAGGAGCGACATATCGCCGATTATCTCGGAAAAACAGTCGCGGGATCCCCCGCGCAAAAGGGAATTGAGGTCCGCGAGTTTCCCGCGCTTGCGCTCAAGCCCCATCCAGACGGCTTCTCCGCCGTTCCAGCGCCGCGGGCGGTGAAACAGGAAAAAACGGTCCGGCCGCTTCGGCGAGTATTTTTGGTTGAGACTATCGATCCCGGCCCGCACCTGTTCAAGCAAGGCGTTGTCATCGGGCATCACTTCCTCACGGGCATCCGCGAAATCGGTCAACAGCGCAAAATGCACGCAGCGGTCGCGATTCGCCAGAAAATGGATCTCCATGGTTTCGATGAGATGATTGATCCCTTCGGTGCTCTTGAGCATAGTCGGGACCACCACCATCGTGCGGCAATCCGGCGTGATGCCCGAGGAGAAGTCGAGTCGCGGAAGCGCGCCCGGTTTGACCGACAGGGTGGACAGCCAGTTCATCACTCCGGACGCCAGTTGGCTGGCGCCAAGCAGGAATACGAACGTGAATCCGACGAGTATTCCGCCTTCCGCTCCGAGCGCCTGAAGGTGCCGCAAGAAACCGAATGCCCCAAGCAGAGTCAACGTCGCGATTCCTCCGGTATGGAAAATCAATGGAATCCGGCGGATTGTCCGTTCGACAAATTTACCCCAGGGCCATCGCACCTTCGTCGCTTGTTCCAATAACCGTTGGCCTTTATCCACCAGGTAATAGCCGACGTGAGCGGTCCGGCCATCGGTCCCGTCCCTGCGGGCGCCCTCAATTGCCAGGTTCACGGTGCGCCGCGCGACATCCGTTTCCGGAAGTCCGCTATGCCGTGCCAGCGATTCGACGGCATGGCGGTAGTTGTCGCGAGTGGCGAAATCCATCAATCCGTAAACCCCGGCCGGGTCGGACCGCAGGGTGGATTCGATCCGGCTTTGCGTATCCACAAAGCCCTTCCAATCCATGGCGCTGAGGAAACGCAGACTAGTGATGCTGTGGCTGACCGAAACCTGGTCGGCCGCCTGATTCTGACTCTCCAGATGGCAGAGGTGTTCGATTGACAATCCGTGCTCGCCAAGACGCTGCTCAAGCCAGGTTCGAGCCAGATGCAGTACGGGACTGTGGCGTGACAGACGCTGACAGAACGAAGCCACGAACGAACTGGTGACGGGCAACTCGGCTTGCGCCATCTCCGCGACCACCACCACCAGGTGAGACGGATTCTTCTCCGCCATCTCGCGGAGCCGCTCCACCCACACCTCGGCGAGCTCGTAATCATCCCAGGCCAGAGTCAGGCGGGTGGTGACTCGCTGGAGATTCTCGATCAATCCGAGCCGCATCATGATGGGAATCGCCCAAAGTTCGCCCACTTTCAGAGGACAGACTGACTGGTAGGCGGTGACGAAGGCGTTCAGGGTGCCCGCATCCATCTGGGCGTCCACGTGCGAGATAAGTTCGAGAACGAGATCGTACACGCGCGGCAACCCTGCGGAAGGGCCCTGGTCCAGGCAGGGCAATTCCCTGCTGTAACCCCGGGGTAGATGCCGCCTGGCCATCTGTACCTGCTCTTCGATCAAATGGAAATTGTCCAGCAGCCATTCGGCGGCAGGCGTGATGCGCCCCGATCCTGAGATCGTAGCCGCGGTCGCTCGATTGAATGCCCGGAGTTTGCGCTCATTCTCGTCCAGGCGGTCCAACAGGCCGTTCGGCTTCGGCCGGGCGGCAATCGTCTGGCTCTCGGCCAGGTCGCGAGCATGCCGGGTGAGCTGATCGCCACTGAAAAGCTCCGCCCGCAACGGAGGTTCCTCCACGCACCGGCGTTTCTCGCCCCCTATTCTGAATTTCCCGGTGAACATCCATGGACCGGGGGGATGTCCTCGTTTGCTGTCTGATTGAATAACGGAAGTCTAAACGCGACCACATCCGGCAGCAAGCCTCTTCGGCGGGTGTCCCGCTTCAAAAGTTTGTAACCTGCGTGCTCGGCCGACCGCACCGCGGCAAAACCGGATTTCCGTTCCGATGGCGACACCCTTGTATCGCTGCGAGGGGGGGGTGGCATTAAGGGTTTTCCTGATACTATTATGAACCAAAATACTAATAGTTGTGGAGCGTTACCCCGATTGTGGAGATAAACCAAAGGTGGCATGATGAGCGCGTTTAATCCGATTAATTACGAAGCGAATCACCTGGAATGACATCAGGCCTTTTCGCGTAAAAGCGACTTTCGCTTCAAGCAACCGCAGGTCCAACGGATTCATAAATAAGCAAAACAGGCGTAAGGCCGTCGAACACCATCAAACAATAGACAACCAGTATGAACGAGACAACCACAGTCAGTCACGAACGGGAAAACTCCAGCCGAATGGAGTATAACGAAAATTTTCTGAGCGAACGGAAAATTCATTCAGCTACCAATGCCGAGCTCGAGGAACTCAAGGCCGAGCTGGAAAGGAGGGAGGAGTTGCTCCGCGAAGGAGAGCAACTGCTCGCCGAGCGCCTCCGATTTGTGGAAGAGAGCGAATCGCTGCTCGAAGCAAAAGGACAGGAATTGGCGGAAACCGAAACCAGGCTTGAGCAGATGAAGGAAGACCTGGATTACCAAGCGGACTCTCGGCCGGCCTGGGGTGAGCGGCTTTCGTTTCCGGGGGGCCTGAAGTATGCGGAGGCGGTTCAATAGTCGTGATGACTCCCGACCGGACCTCTCAGGCTGCCTGCGACGAATCGCTCTCAGCTTGCGCATGGGTAACTGGCGTGCGAACGTTTCGGCGAGGACCGACGCCTGTTCGAATGACTGCGGGGTACGAGGCTGGTTCTAAAGAATGGCTATATAAATATCGGCGATTTCCAGCTGGCGATTAATGAGATGTGACGGGCGAGTCCGGGTCGAACTCATGCCGGACCACGTAAAGCAGGCGCAGAATGAAGCACAGTAACACGAGGCCCGCAAAGTGGATGAGATTGATAAAATCAGCGGCCGCCTCGGGTTCGAACCGCGCCGCCTGGTCCAGCAGGAAGGCGAAAATCGCGATGCCGGCGTACACCCACCTATAGAGGCGGGTGTGATCCGCGAAGTCGGTGCGTCCGCGTTCTTCGCAAAATACGATCACTGCCTTGAGAAGAAACCAGACAAGGAGAAACGTCAGCACGGCATGCGGTATCATGAGCACCTGGGGCAGGGGGACCGGCTGACCGAAGGCCGGTAACGAGATTAGAATCAGGGGAGCAGCGAGATTTCGTACGATCCGAAATTCATGGGTGTACTGCCACAGTGAATGGCCGCCGAGTGCGATTAACGCATAGCCGATAAAATCCGGAGCGATCTCGAACCTGTCGATCCGGAACTCGATGAAGATCAGAATCAATCCCCAAAAGATAAGTGTAAATCCCCTGGCCATCGTTTTATGATATCCCTTTCTTCGCGCCAATGCACCGTACGGGCGAGTTGGCGATTGGCAGGGTCACAAAACTGACCGTGTCAAACAGATATACCGGCGACCGGAGTCAACCCGGGGGCGTTGTTTTCTTCATGCTT
This sequence comes from Opitutia bacterium, assembly GCA_003558065.1. Taxonomy (GTDB): domain Bacteria; phylum Verrucomicrobiota; class Verrucomicrobiia; order Opitutales; family T3Sed10-336; genus PXDC01. The sequence continues at coordinate 13,013 of PWMU01000194.1, forward strand.
TTGAGGAGGGGCTGCGTTTTGGGAAGAAAGGGGGGTTGACAGCCTCCGATTGCCCGGCGATGAAGACACCGGTCAAGTGCCGGGTTCGGGAACGCTTTCTTCTGCAGTAACGGGCTCCTCGCGGAAGGCGAACACAAAGAGGATCACCGATACGAAGCATAGGCCGGCGGCGGTGAAAAGGATCAGGTGCAGGCCGATTCCGGCCAGTTGGCCTGCGAGCACCACCCCGCTGATACGCGCGGCTCCGAGCACGACCATCGCGTAGAGGCCCTGGATCGAGTTTCGGAAACGATCACCGGCTGCCCGATTGATGTACATGACCGGCGCAATAAACATCGCCAGGATGACCATGCCGTGTGCGACCTGGACGGCGACAGCGACTGCCGCGACCGGGAAAAGGGCCATCAATAGAGTCTGCATAAACAGGCACCCAATACCGGCAATCATCAGCCGACGAAAGCCCAGCCAGGCCTGAAGCCGACCGAACCCGAGCATAAACACAATCTCAACGGCCACACCGAAAGAGATGATCAACCCCACCCATTCCGCGTTGATCCCCACGTACTCAACCAGATAAAGAGGCTGAAAGCTTCCAAACCCGGAGAGGCCCATGTAGGCGAGAAAGAGGGCGAGGCAGAAAATCCTCATATGAGGACGGAGCAGGGTGCGAAGCGCCATAGCCGTGGGCAGTCCGCCGCGTGAGCGCTGCAGGGTGTTTCCATCGGGTCCCAGTCGCGGGTCGGGCAGACGAAAGGCGTGGAGAAGGGCAAGCATTCCATAAGCGACGCCGCACAGGATAATGACGCTGACGTCCCAGCCTCGAATCAGCCAGAAGAGGATCAGGCTCGGAATGATGAACCCCATCGTGCCCCAGACACGAATCCGGTGGTAAGGCACGGAGGGACGCTTCTCCATCTCGCGGCGGCGCAACGTACTGAAGGTGAGCCCGTCGTGAAGCGGGACCATGGCCGCATGGGCGAGACTGTGAAGGGTGAGCAGCAGCAGTACCGGCCAGAAACCGGTGGAGAAGTAGAGCATGAGCAGGGCCAGGGAACTGACCAGAAAAATCCCGGAGACGAGTCGCCGCGGATCAAAACGAGTGTCCGCCAGGAGCGTCATCAATACCGGCGTGATTAACACCGAGAGGCTGGCTACCCCGAGAATGAGACCGATCTGAGCCTCGGTCAGGTTTTGCGCCTGCTTCAAATAAATGCTGAGAAACGGGTAAATGCTTCCCATCACGCCGTATGAGAGAAATAGTTGTGCCTTGAGTGACCCCACCAAGTCAGCATTGTCCCCGCCCGTGAATGGGTCAACTGTCGGATCAGGCGTGGATCGGGAACTCAGGCACCGGCAATCCGGGGCATGGGGAGCGGAGCCTTGCCCATTTCGGCGTGAAGAAATTTCAACAACAGCTTTTCTTTGATCCGCTCGTAGGCCGGATCGTCCCAGCGGTTATCGAGTTCGCCCGGATCATCACGAAGGTCGAAAAGTTCGCCGTATTCGTGATTGTAGTACACAGTCAATTTATAACGCTCGTCCACGTAGGTTTGAAGGTAAATGGTCGTGGGTTCGTGCCGGTTCTCCACAATGACATGCGAGCGGACCGAATCCTTCTCTCCTGTCAGGACGGGAAGTTGACTGATTCCGGACATGCGAGAGGGGACCGGCTGTCCCGCGTACTGCAGGAAGGTGGGGGCAAGGTCGACCAGGCTTAACAGCGAATCCGACTCCCCGCCGGGATTGTTTTGGCCGGGCATTCGCGTGATGAATGGAACACGGATCAGGTCTTCGTAGTGAAAAGGCCCTTTTGCGACAAGGCCATGCTGGCCGTAGAAATGGCCGTGATCGGAGGTGAACACCACGAGTGTGTTCTCCACAAGGCCCGTCTGCTCCAAGTGATCGAGAATTCGCCCGATGTAATGATCCATCATGCTGATCATGCCGTAGTAGGCGGCCACCGCCTTGCGGGCGGTGGCCTCGTCCTCATGCCCGGGGTAACAGGTGGCGTTGTCGTAACGGTGACTGTGCATCCCGTGAATTCCCTGTCCCGATTCTCGCCACTCCGAAAAGTCGGGATCCCGCTGCTGGGTCAGGCCGAAGTGGGGCGGGTTCTTTTCCAGTTCCCGGGGCAACGGCTTCTCAGGAAGGACCATGTCGGCAGGATCGTACATCGAGGCCCAGGGTTCCGGTACCAGGTAGGGAGGGTGAGGATCCGGAAAACTGGCCCAGAGAAAAAAAGGATCACCTTCCTCCGCGTACCGGTCGAGCGCCGCCGCTGTGCGTTCGGCAATCCAGGTGTTGTAGTGATATTTTTCCGGCAGATTCCAGGTATGAAACTGCGGCTCGGCAGTCCCCGCGGGTTTCCGGAAACAGTCGCGCCATTCCGTAAATCCCCGCTCTTCCATCCAGATCGCGTAGTGCTGTCCAACCAGTTGCTCGTCCGCATGGTTCCGGAGAAGCTCGAAATGCTCGAATCCGTAAAACGAACCCTGGTAGTGCCGCCAGAATTCCAGATCCTGGAGCACCGGCGGAGATTCGAGAGAGGAATAGTCGGCGGTGCCCGCCAACGGTTGGAAATGCGCCTTGCCGATAAGGGCGGTGCGGTAGCCGGAAGTCCGGAGAGCATCCCCGACGGTGGGAACCGATTCATCCAGTTTTGTTCCCAGACTCCATGCACCGTGCTGGCTCGGATAGAGCCCGGTGATTATTGACGCACGAGTCGGTGTGCAGGTCGGGTTCGGGCAGTAGGCGCGGTTGAACAACGTGCCCCCGCGGGCAAGACGATCGAGGTTCGGTGTCTTGACAGCCGGATTCCTGCACCCCAGGGCCAGGGCGTGCTGCTGGTCGCTGGTGATAAGGAGTATGTTCGCGCGTCGCTCGGCCACAGTGTGTTCATCTTTCCCCGTCAGCCCCGGCGTTCAATAGTAAAACGAGCGGGATGTGGGAATCGTACCCGGTTACGGTGCCGACTCGAAACAACTCAACCGTCCCGAGAACTGCCGTATAGGATGATTCGTCACCAGGCTTGGGCCGCCACGGGTAACGCGCCGCCCACGACGGCGTGCCCTCTCCGAACAGGCAATCCGGGACTTGCCACCCGCGCCAGGATTTGTTTGGCTCGCCGGATTGAAGGAACCGGCGGTTCCTACCAGGATTTCGCGGCAGTAGCTCAACCGGACAGAGCAGCGGTTTTCTAAACCGCTGGTTGGGGGTTCAAGTCCCTCCTGCCGCGCTGCATTAGAGCCTAATCAACAGTTGGTTGCAAATATAGCTAGGAATTTGCAATAAATCTGAGGAGGCTGAAATACAAGAAACCGGACAACATGCATGGCGGAAATAGGCCGTGGCACCCGGGTTTTTGGCCTTTTTCATTGAACTCGCGTGAGTTACCGGATAAAAAGGAGAGTCGTTTTGCGGCGGTTACTCCTCGTAAATTCTGCCCGAAATAATTACAAAGGAAAGACTTGCCCACTTTTCCCGTGTAGAAGTGACGGGGCGAAGCCTTGGCGGCGGGTTCAACTTCCTGAATCAAGCTCATCCAGTGGACTGGTTGCCCCGACACCTCCGCGTTGGAGAACATGGGTGTAAATCATGGTCGTTTCCACGTTGCTGTGGCCGAGGAGTTCCTGGAGAGTGCGGATGTCGGTTCCGCTGGAAAGCAGATGAGTGGCGAAGCTGTGGCGGAGCACATGGGGGGTTACCCGTTTTGAAAATTCGCAGGCCAGAGTCGCTTGGCGAATGGCCCTTTGAACCAGCTTCACGTGAACATGGTGCCGCCGGCGAACACCGCTTCTGGGATCGAAGGAAAGATTTTTCATCGGCCAGAACCACTGCCAGGCAAGCTCTTTGCCGGCATGGGGATATTTCCTCTCCAGTGCGCCGGGTAAAGCCACGCCCGGGACCCCGTTCTTGCGGTCTTGTTGATGGAGCTCCCGCAAACACTCCAGCCGCCTTTCCAACGGCGCCTTCAGCCTGGCGGGCAAAGGAACGCGGCGGTCTTTGGAACCTTTGCCCTCCCGCACGGTAATGTACCCATTGGCGAAATCCGGATCCTTCACCCTCAGCCGCATACATTCACCGACCCGCATCCCGGTGCCGTAGAGGAGTTCGACCATCAGTTGATAACCCGGAGCGGTATTATCAAGCAGCCGTTTGATTTCCTGCCGACTGAGGACAACCGGAATCTTCCGGCTGTGTTGAGCGCGAATGGTACCCTCCATATCAGAGAAGTCTTTTCCCAGCAGCTCAACAAACAGAAACCGCAGGGAGTGAAAGGCCTGGTTCTGGGTGGAGGCACGAACCTCCTGACCCACGGCCAGATGAGTCAGGTATTTGCCGGCCTCGGTGCTTTCCAGAGAGTGCGGGGCACGTCGTTCGAAAAAGTCGCCAAAGCGTTTGATCCAGGCCAGGTAGCTCTCCTCGGTACGCAGAGCATAGCCGCGCTGGCGAAAGCGGATCCGTGCCGCCTCGAACACATCGCTCCAATCGGCGCGGTCAGAGAGGGCAGCGGCTGTCGGGGTATTGCCTCCATCACCCGAAAGGAATGCTCTCTGGTACCACTCGACCGCTTTTTCAGCCTGTTCAAGCTGCCAATCCTCGAATGAACCCTGCTCTCGAAGCGACTTCAGGAATGTTGTTTTAGCTTCCTCCGTACACTTGATACCCGATGCCTCAGACAGGGCGAAACGCTTGATCCAGCGAAAGAAGTGAGGACGCTGATTCTGCTTCAGCCATTTCAGACCCTCGACCGCCGCTTTGACAGTGGACCAACAAACAGGGGAATGGGTTAAGGTGCTCATTTGTTCACTTTACGGGGTTTCCCGCCCGCTCATCAAGAAAATTCCCAAAAACAAAACTGCTCCCTCCAGCAATTAGGGGAGCAAAAACTGCTCCAGTAACAGGAATTAGGGAGCAAAATTGCTCCATTTTCCCGGGATTTCCGGGATTAGGGAACGATTCGGGTGCTCCAGTAACAATTCGGCCCCCCTAAGAGTTATGAAAAACCGCCGATGATATTCGGTACTTGCGGTGAACAAACA
>PWMU01000189.1 GCA_003558065.1 Opitutia bacterium
GACGACCAGATCTCGTCGGGCTTGTGCTCGACCCAGCCGGATTGCGGGAAAATCTGGCTGAATTCCTTCTGCGCGACCTGGACGATTGTGCCGGCGTGGTCGAACAGGATGGCGCGCGAGCTGGTGGTTCCCTGGTCGAGAGCGAGGATATGGTTCATGGGGGATTTTTTTACCACGAAATCCCCCCATTAAAAAGGTTAAGATGGCGGGAATTCCCCGCTACCGCCGCGATCCTTCCGCAAAGCCGGAAAATCCGGGATAATCGCTTGACGAATCAAATCGGAGCCCTAGGAGTGTTAACTATTGCCGATTGCCCGGTGGTGTAAAGGTAGCACAGGTGGTTTTGGTCCATCTAGTCGAGGTTCGAATCCTTGCCGGGCAGTTTTGCGAAGCAAGAACCCCGGCCAGGATGAGAACCTCGAAGAGGTTTGACGGAATCCCGCTTGCGGGATGGAGATGGGCGCCGCCGCAGGCGGCGGGGCGAAGCCCCGAGGACGCGAAGCGTGCGAGTCAATCCTTGCCGGGCAGTTTTTTTGCCGCGTCGCAACTTACCCTCATTTAGCAGCCTGTCGGACTTGGGCGGTACCCAAGTCCGACAGGCTGCTAGCTCATCCTTCCGATCAGAATCAGGCCGGCTATCAGGACAACGATATTGAGGCGGAGGGCGAATTTCTGGAGCTTTTTCCACTCCTGTTGTTCCCGGGATCCCTTGCGTTCGTCTTCGGGGAGCTGTTCGATGACGGATTTGAGGCTGTTGAGTCGAGGCAGGAAATAGAACCGGCAGGTTGCATCGATGGCGACGACCAGGAGACCGGTTCCGGTCGCGATCCAGCGCTGGAATTGCAGTTCGAGCTGCATTCCGGCCAGGGCGATAATGACCCCGCACGCAATGCCCAGATAGTAATAGCGCGGAAACAGGGCGCCGGTCACTTTGATGCGCGTCTGCGTTTCCAGGATCTTGTTGAGGACCGGTGAGACGAAGAAATTGAAGTAAACGACCTTGCCGACGAGTATGGCGGCGCTGAGGGTCACGATAAACCGGGAGAAAAAAGCGATAACGGTATCCATAAGATGATTTCCGTGTGACCGAGGGCTGAGGATCGCTCCGGCCGGCCGGGTTCAGATCGCGAGGGCGGATTCGCCGTTGATAATAAACTCTGAAACCTCCTTGCGAAGTTGTACAGGGAGGAGGCACTGAAGGTGAACGCCGTCCGGTTCGGTTTGCTTGTCGCGAATGCAGTCGACCTCGTGCAGTTTATTGATGACGTCGTAACGATCGTGGGGGACGAGAAGGTCGAGCTTGACGACTTCGTCGGCGATCATAGTCGCGCATTTCTGCAGAAGCTCATCAATTCCCTTGCCGGAGCTGGCGCTGACGAAGCAGGAGTTGGGAGCCTGCAGGCGCAGGGAGTGGAGGCGCAAGTCGTTGCCCTCGCAGAGGTCAACCTTGTTGAAGACGGTGATGATGCGTTTTTCGTGAGCCCCGAGGCTGGTCAGGACCTCCATGGTGGTCTCGTGGTGTTTTTCGACCTCCGGATGGGTCAGATCGAGCACGTGAATCAAAAAGTCGGATACGACGGCCTCCTCCAGGGTGGCGCGAAAGGCGTCGACCAGGTCGTGCGGCAGGCGACGCAGGAAGCCGACGGTGTCGGACAGGAGGAGTTTCTGCCCGGTGGGGAGGTGGCATTGACGCGTGGTCGGGTCGAGCGTGGCGAAAAGCTTGTCTTCCGCCAGGACGGAGGCGCCGGTAATGGCGTTGAGAAGCGAGGATTTTCCGGCGTTGGTATAACCGACGATGGCCGTGGTGGGAACCGGCTTCTTTAGACGCTTTTTCCGCTGGATGCTGCGCTGTTTGAGAACGCTCGCCAGATCCTTTCGTACGCGCGCGATACGGGTCTGCACCATTCGCCGGTCGGCTTCAAGCTGGGTTTCCCCCTGGCCCCGCATCAGCGTGCCGCCGCCGCGCTGCCGGTGAAGGTGGGTCCACGCCCGCTTCAACCGGGGGAGCGAGTAGTTGAGCTGAGCCAAAGTGACTTGGAGCTTCGCTTCGCGTGTCGTGGCGCGCTGTCCGAAAATATCGAGAATCCCCTCCTGCCGGTCGATCACGCAAACTCCGGATTCGCTCTCCCAGTTACGTTGCTGGGCGGGAGAGAGGTCGTCGTCGAACACAATCAGCTCGATTTTCTCGGCTTTGACCTGTTCAATGATTTTGATGGCATTCCCTTTACCGATCAGGTAGTGGGGATTCGGTTCGCGCAGGGTTAGCATGCGCCGTCCACGAATCTCGATTCCCAGTGTTTCCACCAAGTCGTTCAGCTCATCCAGGAGTTGATCGCCCTCGTTCGCATCCATGCCGGGACGCTGAATCCCGATCAATAAGGCGCTTTCAACCTGTCTGGGTTTTTCTTTGACCTCAAACATTCATTAATTCCGTGATTCAAGGTACCTTATTTCCGGACCCCGTCAACGGGAAAGGGGATTGACAGGCGATGGGGGGAGGCATCGAAAAGGCGGTTTTCGGCGAGGCATGCGGCCAGGGAGTCCGTGATCGGCCGGAAACCGGCGGGGGCGTCCCGCTGCCGGTGGGCGGCAATCAGCCGGGTGCTCAGGTTGCCGACGCGCAGGATCCGGTCCACGATGGCGCGGGCGTCCTCCGGGAGCGCGTCAGGATGGCCGGAATCAAACAGGTATCGCCAGAAACCTCCGGCGGTGGTCACGTGACCGGGGAGGTCAAAGGCGTCACGCAGCTCGGGGATGATGAGAGGCGCGTCCATTCCGTTCCGGATAACCTCCTGAAGCTGTCGTTTTTTTTCGCGGGTGGGCGAACGGAGAACCAGTTTTCCGAGGGAACTCCCGCGGTCTTCCGCCAGTCGGCGAAGAGCGGCGATGATGAACTGTGCCAGGGCGAGGTCGGCGGCGGGGCATTCCTGCACGTCGAGCAGGCGGATTTCGATGGCGTTCCGGTCGAAGCGGGCGATCGCTCCCCGCGAATTGAGCCATTCGTGCCCCAGGATGCCGGACGGATCGAAGGGGGCGATCTCCCGGTACATGGGCTCCAGGATGGTTTTCCGGTAGTCGGTTTGGGAAAAGGCCGGTTCGGGGATCACGAGGCCGGTGATTGAGGGGCAGCGGTCCTGGTTGTGCTGGTAGATATCGAGCCGGGTGTCTGCCAGCCCCGAGATCCGGCCGTCGAGGAACGGGCTGCCGGCGGTGAGGGCGGGCATTAGCGGCAGCAGCAGAATGACGGCCGAATGGAGCAGGGCGAACTCGCGGTCGCCGGCGAATGGAAGATTGATGTGGCAACTCTGGAGGTTGAACCAGCCGTGCCCGCGGCAGTTGAAGATCGAGTCGTAAAGGGAGTAGATTTCCTGTCCCTCGTGCGGCCAGGTGAAGGACTCCGTGGCGGGATCCAGGGTCGGATGCATGGGGCCGGGAAGCAGGCGGGCCGAGTGGAGGGAGAGGGTTTTGTTGATCCGTCCGACGGCCGCTGTGAACCCCGCTTCCATGGCCGCGAAATCGGCGGCCGGTTCCGGGGTCTTCAATTCGATCACGTGGGCGGCGAGCTCGTTGGAAACGCCGCAGGACTCGACCTCGCATTCATTGAGCGGAGCCCCGCAGAAATCGGCTATCAGCCTGTCGGCGATGGGCGCGACGCTGTGGTCGTCCTCTCGGACGATCATGTACTCGAGCTCGATTCCGAACTTTTCAAAAAGGTGAAGCATCCGTCAGCAGGTTGTCCATACCCGGGGTTCTCCCGCGGTCCCCCTTGGCCTCAACCCTCAATAAAGAATAGAGGAAAAAGAATCAGACTTCAATTCCTGCATTGACTATACTTGCCGTCGTCAAGTTTTCGGAAAACAGGAGAGCGGGGTTTTAACCCGCTTCGGCGCGGACTGGACGGAGCGTGGCGGAGATGGCGGAGGGCTTGGTGGAATCCATTTGCGGAACCGATGCAAAGTCCGCGCTCCGTTCGAACCAAGCAAAATACGAAAACTTGATGACGCACGGAATACATGCCTACAGCCTGATGGGCAATCATGACCACTTGGCGATTGAGACCCCGCAGGGGAACCTGGAGGCGGGCTTTGATGCGATGAGCCGTGGTTGGGCATTGGGCGGAAAAGATTTCAAAACGGAACTGCTCAAGGAGCACCGGGAACGTTTTGGGGCGTATGGACCTCGGCGAGGATGATGTCCGGGAATTGCGCCGGCTTCAATGGGAGGAGGTGGCGAATCGATGTCTGGCGTCGTTGGGCGAAGGTTCGCTGGAGATTGCTTCGGAACCGAAATCGGTTCCGTGAAAGGTGGCGGCAGCCGCGTTCTTGAAGAGGAAAACCCAGGCATCGAATCCCTGGATTGCGGAAAGACTGAACATGGGAGTTCCCAATGGAGTGAGCCGTCAGGTCGGCCTTATGGATCAAACGCAAGAGCGAAGAATCCATGAACACCTTATTGAAGAATTGAAGTCTTCCCCATCCGGAAGAACCTTGCCTTCCTACCCGGGAACAACATACTCACCACCCATCCGGTGGTTGCTTTTACCTCCAGATTCGAACCTGAGCCTTCTGCTATCAGGAGCTGCGCAAGAGTGCGGCTCCCGGGGTGGACAAAGTTACGGTACGTGCCTACGGGGAAAACCTGGACGAAATCGACCGGTGGGCGGCGTAGCGGTTAGTGAGGATGCTTGGTTTTCTCGATGCGGTTGAGGAACGCGTGCATGATCCGGGTGTAGAGTTCGTCTCCGAGAAAGGAGTCTTCGACGCCCGCATCGATATTCGGATTGTCGTTGACTTCGATCACGTAAATCGCCTTGCCGCGCTGTTTGAGATCCACGCCGTAGAGGCCGCGCCCGATCAGCCCGGCGGCGGCGACGGCGGTTTTGACGACCTCGGGCGGGGCGTTCTTGACGGCCAGGGCGTCGAAATTCCCTTCTTCAAACCGGCCCCCTTTGGCGTGATTGTAAATCTGCCAGTGCTCCTTCGTCATGTAGTAGCGGCACACAAAGAGCGGCTCGCCGTTGAGAAGACCTACCCGCCAGTCGAACTCGGTCGGGAGGAACTCCTGGGCAAGCAGAAGGTCGGACGACTTGAGCAGGCGCTGGGCGGTCCTGTGGAGGTCCTTCAGATTGTCGACCTTGAAGACGCCGAGGGAAAACGCGCTGTCGGGTACCTTGACCACGATGGGAAAGCCGAGCGTTTCAGCCACCTGCTCGATGTTTTTCGCGTACAGAACAGCTGTCCTCGGCGTTCGGATACGATTTTTGCGGAGGAGTTCATGCAGGTACACCTTGTTGCAGCAGTGCCGGATGGAGTCCGGATCGTCAATGACGGCCATTCCCTCGCGCTGAGCCTTCGCGGCAAAGCGGTAGGTGTGGTTGGTCATCGAGGTGGTCTCACGTATAAACAGGGCGTCGAATTCCAGCAGGCGGGGATACTCGGTCCGCCCGATCAGCTCGACGTTGAGCCCGAGGGCGCGTCCTGCCCTGACGAAACGCCTGAGAGCCCCGCTGTCGGAAGGAGGGTGTTTTTCCTTCGGATCGTGGAGGATGGCCAGATCGTAACCGGAACTGTTGCGGCTTCGTCCGGCGATCCAGCGTTTGTTGAGAAACCGGTCGATGGCCCCGCGGAGATAGTCAAGATGGTTCGCCGGAACCTCGCTGAGACCGATGGGTTTAAGCGACTGTATCTCCCATTCGCCCCCGCGGCGAAAACGGAATTCAACCCGGAAGAGCGGACAGGGAAAGAGGGAGAAAAGCTGCTGTGACAACCGCTTGTGGCGTTCCGCCAGGTTCCGGCCGAAGTATACGCTGAGCGTAAAGCTTTCCTGGGTAATCCGGGCGAGGCTCTTCTGGATCAGGGCATTGAGGTCGTCGAGTTCTTCGGTATAAATGCGTTTGCTGGAGAGGTTGTGCAGCGTGCCGGCCGTGGCCATGACCCGGTGGCGTCGCGCTTCTGCCAGCAGCGAGATAAAGTACCCGGTGCTGAGATTATGGCCGGGGCGGCAGAGATTTATAATCTTGTATCCGGAAACGGTATACGCGTCATTAATGAAAAACTCCTCGGCGGAAACAACGTTGTAGCCTGTCCAGTCCGGGGACCAGTCTTTCAGGTGATCTACAATGATGAGGTGGCGAGCGGGCTTCACGCGGGTGGAGGTGATTCGTGATTGGTGATTGGTTGATAGGTTATCGGCAAAAGGCAGGAACTATGGGTTGCCGGGGGTCGAGGATGTCGATGACGGCGGGGAGACGGTCAGGAGGTTGGCGTCGTAGGTGACGATGCCGAGCATGACCGCGTTGATAAACCGGTGAGCGTCGACGCGGTAGATGCCGCGGGGGTTGTACGGGTTGCCTTTGTAGGGGTCGGAGATCAAAACCTGGCCGGTTTCTTCTTCGAAACCGTTGATGACGACGAAATGACCGGCCGGAAATCCGGCCACGTCGTCTTCGCTGCCGTCGGGAAGCTCGCGAACGGTTTCGTAAAGATAGGTGGCGCTGAGGCCGGTGAGGATGGGGACGCCTTTTCGGAGGAGGCTCTGGACGAGCTGTGGCGTCAGGTCGTGGAATCGGAGCCGTCCGCCCAGGCGGAGGAATTCAACGTAGGCCTGATGGGTTTTGATCAGTTTCGGATCCTCCAGCAGGGGAATCCGTCGCTGCAGTTTATCGACCAGTTCGCCCGGTTCGAGATTCCGCCATGTCGGATCGAACACCTTCAGGTTGTAGGAGTAGGTGGTGGCGATGAAGCCCTCGGCCAGCGCGTGGAGGGCGAGGTGAACCGAGACGGTGCCGCCGTCTTCGTCGCGTTCAATCTCGCTGATCAATCTATCGAGGGGGTAGTCTCGGTGATAGAAACGGTAGATCGCGTGGAGGCAGGTGGGCCCGCAGGTCGATTCCGTCGGCTGAGCGGGCATCTCGAGAGGAAGTTGCATGGAGGGATTCGGGATTTCAGATTGAAGATTGAAGATTGAAGATTGAATATTGAAGATTTTGGATTCTGGATTTTGGACTTGGGTGGTTGGTTGATTCTTTGTTTTGGGATCTTGGTTCCTGGTTCTGGAGTTCTAAAACCGAAAAGTTGTTGTGATTGAGTCACGTTTTTGGAACTCGCCGCAGGAAAAGTAGCTCACGCTTCCAGCGTGGGTTTCGCACGCAGGATGCGTACGCTACTTTGCTTTGAGGCGCCGCCTCGCTGGATATAAGCTTACAGCGGGAGCGTGCAACCGGCAAGGGGAGGGGAAGTTAGAAGTTAAAAGGTAAAAGTTGGACGTGACATTAGAAGGAAAAAGTTAAAAGAGCGAAAGCTGCTCGTCGTCGGGCTCTTTTTTCTTAACGGACGGCTTGCGTTTCGGGGTGGCGGCTGTGGAGGCGGGCGGAGCGATGGCGGAAGTGTCGTCGGATTCGAGTTTCTCTAAAATCTCCTTGGCCCGGTCGATGACGGGGAGGGGGAGCCCGGCGAGGCGGGCGACCTGGATGCCGTAACTCCTGTCGGCCGGACCCGGGACGACCTGCCGGACGAAGATGATCTCTTCGTTCCACTCCTTGACCGAGACCGAAAAGTTGCGGAGGCGTTCAAGGGAGTGTTCGAGCTGGGTGAGCTCGTGGTAGTGGGTGGCAAAGAGGGTGCGGGGGCCGGAGCCGTCGGGACGGTGGAGATTTTCGACCACCGCCCAGGCGATGCTCAGCCCGTCGTAGGTGCTGGTGCCCCGACCGATCTCGTCGAGTATAATGAGACTGCGGCCGGTGGCGTTGTTGAGGATGTTGGCCGTTTCGTTCATTTCCACCATGAAGGTGGAGTTGCCGCGGGCGAGTTCGTCGCTGGCCCCGACGCGGGAAAAGATACGGTCGACCAGCCCGATGCGGCATTCGGTGGCCGGCACCCAGCAGCCGATTTGCGCCATGAGGGTGATCAGGGAGACCTGGCGGATGTAGGTGGACTTGCCGGCCATGTTGGGGCCGGTGATAAGCATAATCTGGTCGCCCGAGGCGTCGAGCGCGGTGTCGTTGGGAACGAACGCGAAACTGCCGGCGAGACCGGCCGGGGTCTGCCTAATGGTCTGTTCGACGACCGGGTGGCGCCCTTCTTTGATTTCGAGGCCGGTTCCCTGGTGCAGTTCGGGGCGGCAGTAGTTCCATTCCCGGGCGAGGACGGTCCAGCCGAGGAAGAGGTCGAGTTCGGCGAGTGCTGTCGCCGTTTCGCGAAGGGGGGAATCCTCGGCAAGGACGGCGTCGACGAGCCCGGCAAAGAGTTCCATTTCGCGGGCCCTGGCATTTTCTTCGGCGTGGAAGATTTCCTTTTCCTTTTGTTTCAGCTCTTCGGTATAAAAGCGTTCCGTGTTGACGGTGGTCTGTTTGCGTATGTAGTTATCCGGTACAAGGTGAAGGTTGGCTTTGGTCACCTCGATGTAGTACCCGAACGCGTTGTTGAAGCGGACCCGGAGCTTTTTGATGCCCGTTTTCTCCTGCTCGGTGCGCTCGAGTTCCGCGAGCCAGGTCTTGTTGTCGGAGGTGAGGCTCAACAGGCGGTCGAGTTCTGCGTCATAGCCGGGACGGATATAGCCGCCGTCATTCAGTTGCCCGGGGAGTTCGTCCTGCAGGGCGCGTTCGAGGAGCGCGCGCAGGCCGGGGAAGTCGGCGAGGGGGGAGCGGATCGAGTCGAGCGAGGTTCCCGGAACGGCCCCCAGGGTCTCCCGTATTTCCGGCAGTTGACGGAGGGTTTCGCGGATACCCCCGAGCTCCCGCGGATTGCGGAGGCGATTCTGGAGGCGGCCGAGGATGCGGGGAATATCGCGGACCTCCTTGAGACGTTCCCGCAGGCGCCGTGCTTCCCCCGGGGTTTCGAGAAGTTCGCCCACGCATGCCTGGCGGCGCGAGAGTTCCTCCAGATCGAGGGGCGGGCCGGAGAGGAACTCGTTGAGAAGACGGGTGCCGGCCGCGGTCACGGTTTCGTCGATGGCTCCGGCGAGCGAGCCCGCGCGCCCCCCGGAGGCCGCGTTGAAAATCTCCAGGTTGCGAAGGGTGGCCGGATCGAGCAGGAGGGCGCGGTCGCAGCGGTACTCGCGGATCCGGCGCAGGTTTTCCGGCCGTGCGCAGAGGTTTTCGGTGACGTAATGAACGAGAGCGCCGGCGGCGCCGAGAGCGGGGTGGGAATGGTCGAGGCCGAACCCTTCGAGGTTCAGAACCTTCAGGGCTTCGGTCACTCCGCGGGCGCCGGAGCCCGGATCGAAGTGAAACGCGGGGAGTTCGGTTGCGGGACGGCCTTGTAACAGGTGAAGCAGGTCGTCGACGCCGGGCACCTCCTCCTCGGCGAGTTGTTCCCACTCCCGCCGCCGGTCTTCCGGAAGTACCCATTCGCGGGGTTGGATCGCGGTGATGACGGGGAGCAGGTCGGGAAGCTTGCGGTTGGAGGAGAGGACGAAATCGCCGGTTGAAAGGTCCATCCAGGCCGCCTGCCACCCCTCTTTGTCCCGTTCGAGGGCGAGGATGAAGCGGTTTTCATTCGCCTCGACCTGGGCTGGTTCGATCGCGGTGCCGGGAGTGACGATGCGGGTGAGGGAGCGTTTGACGAGCTTTCCCGGCCGCGGCGTCTCGACCTGGTCGCAGAAGGCGACCTTCTTGCCCGCGGCCAGGACCTTGGCGATGTAGCTTTCGGCGGCGTGGTAGGGGATGCCCGCCATGGGGGTTCCCTGGCGTTGGGTCAGTGTGATCCCGAGCAGACGGGCCCCTTCTTCGGCATCCTCGTGGAACATCTCGTAAAAGTCGCCGAGGCGGAAGAGCAGCAGGGTGTCGGGGGGCAGCCCCTGCTTCACTTCGGTGTACTGCTCCATCATGGGCGTCGCCTTGGTTTTCGCCTTTTCTTTCGCCATGAGCTCTTTATCTGGGACGTTCTCGGAGGAGAGCAAGGATTTAGGGTGGGAGGCCGGGGGATTGATGCGGGAACGGGATTTGGCCCGCGAGGGGATGGGTGTACGGGTTGCGACAACACCCGCATGCCGGAAGCACGGCTTGCCGGGGCCTTGAGCCGCTCAGGCCTCAGCGTGTCGCGGGGGAATGTTCGGGACGATCGATCCATTTTTTATCGCCATTGCGGAAAAGGTGGTGAAGAACGTGAGGGATGTACGAGAAGGCGGGACGTTACTTGATGTCTTACGGGGGATTCCTGTTCGTGGTCGGGCTGATCGGCTACGCTTCGAATCCGCAGGAGGCCAAGACGGCGCTGATTTCCGGCACGGTGTGTGGAGGCGTTTCGGCGTTCTGGGGGCTGTTGGTTCTCAAAAAGATAGATTGGGGGCTTTGGGCCGGGGTGGGGACCACCCTGTTACTGGCGTGCGTGTTTACCTGGCGGAGCGTGGTGAGCTGGATGGACCTGGCCGGGGGAGACCGGGACAAACTGGTTCCAGCCATCCTGATCAGTTTGATGCTGGCGGCCTCGCTGGCTTTGCTGCCCAGGCTGGTGCTCGTTGGGCTACGGCGCCGGCGGTTGTGAGGCGCCGCAGGCGGTCCGACAGGCCGGTTGCCCCCGAGGTTGCGGGCTTTGGCAAGGTTTTTTTATACTTTTTAGACACGTTTAGTGGAAAAAAGAGATTGCCCCTCATGTGCCCCAAGTGAGATCCTCGCAGGCTTTATGCAGGTGCACGGACCTAAGCGTATATACAATCCACATTCCCTGGAGTTCTGGTTTGAAAAGCTGACCGATGACTGGGAGCGCTCGTTTTCCGATTCCGTTTTGCACCTGGGCCGCAATTGGTATCGCGAGGGGTTGATTCGCGAGATCGAGCTCGAGAACGGGCAGGGCATTGTCCATATGAAGATTGAGGGCAAGGCCTGTTATTCGGTGATCGAATGGGAGGATTCCGTCGTCAAGGTCCGCGCGTCGCTGGACGATTCGGAGGTTGGCCAGGCGATCGCTGTGGCGGGCTTGTACGAAATCGAGGAACTGGTCGCCGACGAGATCGAACCGCTGGAGGAGGATACCCTGAGTCGCGGTTCGAATGCCCGGAAACCGGCCCCCGCCGTCGAGATCCGGCAGACCCAGAGGCCCGCCCGCCCGTTGTGCCTGCGCTTTGACGGGCATTCCGAAAAGCTTCAGTTCCAGGCTTTCTGGAAGGAGTCCGGCGGCGACCAGCGGGCGGTATTGTACGGGAACGGCAACGGCGGCCTGGTCGACGCCGAGCGTGAGAAACTCATCCGGCTGGCTTCCCTGGCCCGGAAGGCGCAGTTCAGCTTCGACAAGGAACGGAATGCTTACGCGCTGCTCGACCTGGCGCGGATTCCCGCGTTTCTGAATCACGACCTGCCGTCCTGGCGACGGTATTTCCAGGTTGAGCTCAGTCCCGTCGCCCGGCGTATGTTTGACGGGGTTCGGGCCGTGGAGGTCAGTGTCGAGGCCAGGGAGGTTCGCGGCAAGCGCGACAGCGGGGCCGGATTGAGCCTCCGGTGGATCTTTCGTTCCGGAGAGCGGTTGCTCGGGGACAAGGAGGCCGAGCGCCTCTTCCGGGGGCAGGGCGGTCCCGTGTTTCTTCCCGATTTGGGGCTGGTGGAGTTGTCCCGTGAAACCCTGGAAACAGTCAAGGCCTGGCGTCGCGAAGAGGGGAACGGCAAGGGCGACCTTCGTCATCGATACCTGCTCTTTTCGCTGTTTTCCCTGGAGAGCCGCATCGGGCTTCAACTCAGCCCGGCGATCGAAAAATGGCGCGAAAGCTTCCGGGGCGAACCGGAAGCGCTCAAAAACCTGCCCGAAGTGCTCCGCCCCTACCAGAGGAAGGGGGTCGAATGGCTGGGTCACCTGGCCGATCACGAGTGTCACCCGTTGCTGGCCGACGAAATGGGGCTGGGAAAAACCCTTCAAGTGATTTCCCTTCTCGCCTCCCGTCCGGTCGAGGAGGCGACCCACCTGGTGGTCGGGCCGGCCAGCGTGGTGCCGGTCTGGGAAAACGAGTGGCGGCGTTTCTCTCCGGATATGCCGGTGCACGTGCTCAAATCCGGAAACGACTTCGTTTCGAATCGCGAGCCGGGCGTCTGGCTCGCCAGTTACGCCCAGCTGCGCCGGCACGCTGAATTACTGGGGAAGACGCGCTTCGGGTATGCCGTGCTGGACGAAGGGCAATGGATCAAGAATCCGGACTCGAAGGTTGCCCGGGCCTGCTATTCGATCCAGGCCCGGCACCGGATGGTTTTGACGGGTACCCCGTTGGAGAACCGGCAGCTCGATCTCTGGTCGCTCTTCCGCTACCTCATGCCGGGCTTGCTCGGATCGCGAGCCGAGTTCGAGCAGCGGGTACAGCAGAACCCGGAAGACTGCCTCGAACAGCTTCGCGTACAGCTCGCCCCGTTCATTCTTCGACGGACGAAGAAAGTGGTGGCCCGGGAGCTTCCCGGAAAGGTGGAGACGACCTTGACCGCCCCGCTCACCGGTACGCAGCGCGAGGAGTATGCGGGCATTTGCCGTGAAGGCATTCAACGCTTGACCACGGGGGAGGAGGCCCAGGGCGCGATGCGGGACCGTTCGTTCACGCTGTTCTCGCTGCTGACCCGGCTGCGGCAGGTCTGTTGCGATCCCGATTTGCTTCCCTGGTTAAGCGCTCCGTTGGCGGAGAGCGGCAAGATCAATCTGCTGCTGGAAAAGCTTCCGGAAATTCTCGAAGCCGGTCACAAGGTGGTTGTTTTCAGCCAGTTCGTGCGGCTCCTGGACCGGATCGACCGGGCGCTGGAGGGGACGTTTCCCGATATTCCGAGGTTCGCCCTGAACGGTTCGACACGGCGGCGGGACGAGCCCGTGAGGGCGTTCCAGGAACAGGAGGGGGCCGGCGTCATTCTGGTGAGTTTGCGCGCGGGAGGCACCGGGATCACTCTGCATGCCGCCGATTACGTGTTCCTGCTCGATCCGTGGTGGAATCCCGCGGTGGAGGAGCAGGCGATCGACCGGGTACACCGTATCGGGCAAACCAATACAGTGTTTGTTTACCGCCTGCTGACCGGCGGGACGATCGAAGAACGGATCCAGGACTTGAAATGGTCCAAGCAGGATATTTTCCGCACCCTGATCGGGCGCATTAACAGCGGCGGCAGCCTGAATGAGAATATCGATTCCCTTTACCGGCTGGTCGAGCTGAGGTCGGAAAAGGAAGGGGAGTGAGTCGCCGGACTGCAGGGTGGCGAACCCGGCGGATTTTGAGATTGGCTTTTCCATCCGCCGCCGCCAGTCTTCCCGCGGCTGTCTTCGGGCATCCGTCCTTTGTCATGTGTCCTCTCCTCTTGTTGCCCTGCTGAAATTTCTGCAGGGCGGCCGGAGTAACACGCCAAGCCGCACAACTATGAAATCCCCGTTCTTTTTGAAAATCTGTTTCCCGGCCGGTGCGGCGATGATCGCAGCGGTTCTTTTTTGCTGGTTGGTCCTGTGGGAGGGGCGGCCGGGCGCGGAGGATTCCGCGGGAATTCCGGGCCTCGAGAAAGGGGAGGCGACCTCCGGGCAACCGGGGACTGACGGGGCGGGGACCCCGGAGTTTCTCCTCGCCGGTGCCGGAGCCCCCGTTACCGCGAGGGCCGGCGCGGCTCCGCGCGATTCCGAGACGACGGTTTTCGAGGCGTTTGCCCGGTGGCGGGCGCGTTATGAGGCGACTCCGCCCGCCCGGCGCGGAGCCCTGGCGGAAGTAGGCAGGGGGTTGGCCGGGGAGCGGCGGCAGGTCATGAAACGGTTGATTCGCGAGGATCCCGAGGAGGCCCTGTTGCGCGCGCTCGCTCCGGAAGAGCGGGAGGGGTTGCCGGAATCGGTCGCCGGGAGCCTCGAGGAATGGGTCGGAGGGCCGGGAGATCTCGAGGTCTACGGGGTAACGGCCGCGGCGGAGGATTCCGGCGGTCGCCACCGTTTTGTCCGTTACGTCCGCATCGGGGAGGACCGCTACGAAGCGTTCGTTTACGGCCGGCGCCTGGAACAGCCTTCGGGTCCCGACGCCGGGTTGCACGGTGTGGCCCTGGAGGGCCGTCTCGCGCTGCACGAAAATCCTCTGCGTCTGATGGGTGCCGGGGAGCCGATCGATCCGGCGTTGCCGGCCTACCGGGTGGACTGCGCGGAAGCAGACTTTGCCGAGGTATCGGACGCCCCGGCCAGGGTCGCGCCGGAGGAAGTTGCCGCGGTGTCCCGGGACGAAGTGTTCCTGCTTTGCGGAGAAGGCGCGTGCGGGACGGATCATTTTATGGCGTTGTCGGACGACTACCTCGTGGATGTTGATGACGATCGGATGCCGCGGCCCTACGAGACCCGGGGAAACAAGCGGGTTCTGGTGATGCGGGTGGCGTTCGAACCGGAAGATGACGAGGGGGAAGCGGTCGCCGCTCCAAGCGAAGAAGCCATTATTTCCGGGACCGGGGAAGTGAACGATTTTCTGCGCGCGAATTCGTTTCAGCAGTTCGCGTTTACGACGATACATATCACGGAAGTGCTCACCCTGACCGACGACGGAGAGCTCGATCCCGGGGCGGTTCTGAGCGCCGCCCGCGCCGCGGCCCGTGACGCGGGCTACGGATCGGACTACGAGTTCGACGTCGTCGCCTCCGGCGACCTCGCCGGAATGCCGGCCGGTTTCGGGATGCTGGGCGGGAAGGGCGCCTGGGTGCTCGGCGATTTCAATCCGGGCGTGCTGGCCCATGAACTGGGACATAACTTCGGGCTGTTTCACTCGTGGTACTGGGAGCCGGTCGGTCCGGTCGGGGGGTATCCGATGGAAAACGCCAGAACCATCGAGCTGGGAAATCCTTTTGACATCATGACCGGTGCGGAAGCGTTCCCTCGGAATCACTTCAACGCGAACTTCAAGTACCTGCTCCGGTGGCTCCCGGAGCTGCGGATGCATCAGGTTCCCGGGGGGACCTCAAGCGGGAGCTACCGTCTTTACCGCCTGGACGGCGGGGCGGCGCTGGAGTCGGGACGTCATCACGCGATCCACGTGCTCAACGAGGACCACAGCGACCTCCCTGACGTTCCGGTCCAAGACTACTGGATCGAGTTCCGCCGGTTGTTTGAGGAGAATGAGCGCGCATCCGAAGGGGTGCTGATTTCCTGGGGTGACGAAGGATCGCGGACCGGTAATCACCTCCTGAATGCGAATCCCGACGTATTCCGCGAGGGCGGGCTGCCCGTGGCGGCGGAGGATGCGCCGCTGCGGATCGGCGAAACCTATTCCGACCCTGTCACGCCGCTTCACATTACTCCGTTGGAACGGGGCGGCGCCAGTCCGCACGACTACATCGACGTCGCCGTGACACGCGGCGTGCTCGAGGTCGAGGTAGTGACGCCGGAAGGCGAGTTTTCGATAGTCAATCCCGAGGGGGACATTACTTTGCCGTTAAATGAAGAAGTGCTCCTGCGCGCGGAAGCCTGGGCGACAGGGAGCCCGATTGGCCTGGTGGAGTTTCTGGTCGACGGGCATTCCGAGGGAGAGGCGGAAGCGGTTGACGATGGGTTTGAGAAACGTTTTTCCTTTGCCGGTTTCGATCCGGGCCACTACGAACTGCGGGCCCGCGTCCGCAACGAGGCGGGCAACGAGGTGACTTCCGCCCCCCTGTCGATCGAGGTGGTGGCTCCCGTTCCGCGAGTGGAATTGCGGGTGTCCCGGAAAGAGCTCGTTCTCGGCCAGGAACTGGAATTGTCGGTGGTGGATCTCGATGACGGCGGCTTCTTCTCCATGACCGAAGTGGCGTTCTTTGCCGAGGGAGAGAGTATCGGGAGTCGTGGGGCCGAGCCGTTTGTGTTGGGCTGGACCCCCGAAACCCAGGGCGATCACCTCCTTCACGCGGTCGTCACCTTTGACTCCGGCGACGTGGTGCAGTCGGATTTTGTCCAGATCTTCGTCAGCGACACGGACGTCGTGCCGGAATTGCCCCTGGTTTTTTCCTGGTTTTCCCGGGAGAGTGAAACCGACGCCGATTTGTTCGGCATTTCCCACGACGGTGAGCGGCTCCTGGCCGTTGGCGCCTCCGGTACGCTGCTGGTTTCCGGAGAGGGCGGGGAGTGGAGCCCGGAAACAACGGGCGCATCCGAACATTTGAGGGGAATGCGGTACGCGAGCGGCCTCTACGTCGTGGTCGGCGATACCGGGACGATTCTGGAATCCAGCGACACCGCGGAGTGGCTGGAAGTGGACTCTCAGACGATTCGGGCTTTGCGGGCCGTCGCATTCGGCAACGGACGATTCGTTGCGGTCGGGGATGATGGACGCATACGGCTGCGCCAGGAGGATGAAACCTGGCGGGTGCGGTTCGCGGGCGACTTTATCTCGCTCCACGGAGTCGCCTACGGAGCGGGGCGGTTCGTGGCGGTCGGTGAAGGCGGAAATGTTTTCACCTCTCCCGACGGGATGGACTGGACCCGGCGGGACACGCCGACTTCGGGTTCGCTCTATGCGGTGGTTTTCGGTGACGGCCGGTTCGTGGCTGTCGGTGACGGCGCCGTGGTGCTGACTTCCCCGGACGGCGAGAGCTGGACGGAGCAGGACACGGGGACGGACGAGACCCTCAGGGAAGTGCATTTCGGCGGCCAGGTTTTTGTCGCCGCCGGAAGTGCGGGGACGCTGATCACATCGGAAGACGGGGAATCCTGGAACCCGAACGCCAGCGGCGTCGTGACGAGTCTGGAGGGCGTCGCGCTCGCGGGGACAACGTTCGTGGTGGTCGGTCGCGAGGGCGTGGTCCTGCAGTCGGGACAGTCGGGTTACGCCAACTGGCTGACGGTTCACCATCCGTCCGGAGACTTTACGGATCCCGCGATCGTCGGACCGCTCGCCGACCCGGGAGCCATGGGGATTCCGAATATCCTCCGCTTCGCACTCGGACTGCCCGCCCACTCGCCGGACCGGGATCAGCTTCCCCAAACGGGGATTCTGCACGACGAGGACTCCGGAAACGATTACCTGACCATTGAGTTTACCCGCCGCACGGATACGGGCGACGCCGTCCTCCACGTCGAGGTTTCCCCGGATCTGACCGAGTGGGAACTCCTCGGCGAGGAGGCTGTCATCGAGATCGATTCCGGCGAGGCCATCGAAACCGTGACCGTCCGCGACAGCGTTCCCATGGACGGGGCCGGAAGCCGGTTCATGCGGTTGCGGGTGGAACTGATGGAGTGAGTTTCCTGCCAGCCGGCCGCGCGGACTCCTCCGCAGCATCCTTCTTGCAGGTGATTTGCGGAGGGCAATGTATTCTTATTGGCCAACAGCACCGCTTCCGGGCCGGAAACTTTATTCTTTTTGCCTCGTTCATAAACTGCTAGTTACTTTTTTCCATGCTGTTTCGACGATTCTTTATCCTGTTGGTTCTATTTCTTTCCGGAGGGAGCCTCGCCTGGGGGCAGGCGGGC
This sequence comes from Opitutia bacterium, assembly GCA_003558065.1. Classification (GTDB taxonomy): domain Bacteria; phylum Verrucomicrobiota; class Verrucomicrobiia; order Opitutales; family T3Sed10-336; genus PXDC01. Next base: position 17,346 of record PWMU01000189.1, read on the forward strand.
GACCGTTCCGACATTGACAAGTCCTCGCCTCCCGAGGAGTGGGAGATTCCCGAGGCTCCGGTATTGTCGCCCGAGGAGGCTCTGGAGGCCTTCGAGGTTAAACCGGGGTTCCGGGTTGAACTTGTGGCGAGCGAGCCGCTGATCCACGATCCGGTGGCGATGGATTTCGACGAGGACGGCCGCATCTGGGTGGTCGAGATGCGCAGCTACATGCCGAATATCGACGGCGAGGGAGAGATCGTGCCGGTCAGCCGGGTGGTGACCCTGGAGGACACCTCGGGCGACGGGGTCATGGACAAGAGTACGGTCTACCTGGACGAATTGATTCTGCCGCGCGCGATCAAGGTCGTGGCCGGGGGCGTTCTCATCGCCGAGCCTCCCAACCTCTGGTTTACCCGCGATACCACCGGCGACGGCCGGGCGGATGAGAAAACGCTCGTCGCGGACGATTATTCGCACCGGGAGGCCAATCCCGAGCACGGGGGCAACAGCCTGACCGTCGGCCTGGACAACTGGGTGCACAGCGCGATGCACGACGGCGGCCGTTACCGGTTTGTCGACGGCGAGTGGGTGACGGAACCCGCTTTATTGCGGGGGCAGTGGGGCTTGTCCCAGGATGACTACGGGCGGCATTTTACGAATTCAAACTCGGATCACCTGCGGGCGGACCTGGTGCCGAATCACTATTACA
>PWMU01000157.1 GCA_003558065.1 Opitutia bacterium
CAGCGAAAAGAACAAGAGGCTGCGCCTCGAGAGGCGGCTGCTCGTCTCTTGCGCGAAGCGCTGGGGATTCGGACCATGTACGCGGACGCGGCAGGGTGTTTTTATAAATTTTGCGATTTTTCAGGAAATTCTTCCTTGACCCGCATGCGGCGATGGGGCACGCTTCCTACTGTGAAATTCTCTTCATTTAAAGGGCAAGAGTAATTTTTCTTAAACTCCAAACCAAAAAAACAAATAAAACTGAATCCTATGAATAAATCGAAATATATTCTCTCGGGCGTTCTTGGGGCGGCATTTCTTTCCGGAGGCGTAGCTTACGGACAGAACATCCTGATGCTCGCCACCGACGGTCATGACGGGGAGCCGCTTGCCCGGGATTTCGGGGCTTGGATCGAAACTGAGCGTCCGGGATACACGGTCGACATTTCCGCGGATGTGGACAACTCGCTGACGACGGCTACCGGCACTTCCATCAGCTCCGGCCAGATGGCTACTTTGAACAGTTACGATTTGATCATTTCTCCCCGGGGAGGAACAGGCGGATCCGGTAACTTCGGGAGTACCGACTGGAACAACGTCAGCACCGGGATTTTGAATATGAATCCCTTCTCCTATGGCGATGATCGGTGGCAGTGGATTCCGGCAGGCACAACGACGAGCGCCAAGGCCATGGGCCAGATGATCGTCCAGGATTCGACGAGTCCGCTGTTTGACGGGGTGGACACGAGCGGCGGTTCCGTCGATATGTACCAGGGAACCCAGGAAAACATGTCGGTTGAATGGCCTGCCGGGGATTTCACCGGAAACGTGGTCAGCCTGACGGATGCCGATCCCGCTGTCGAAGGACAGGATGAGCCCTGGGTCATCATGTGGGACGGGAGCGAGAGCGCGTTTTACGTTGTCGACGGAACCCCGGGCGACCAAGCTCCCGGCGGACGTCGGACGATGTTTCTCGGTACAAATACGGGTAATACCATAGCGGGTGTCCCGAGTGACGTTTATACCGCCGACGGGCAGACGGTTCTCCTGAACGCCATTGACTCCACCATTCCGGAACCCGGCACTTACGCCTTGTTCGCCGGATTCGGCGCCCTGGGCGGGGTTCTCCTGCTGCGCCGTTGGCGTTTGGCGAAGTCAAGCTGATTACCGAAATCATTATTTCACAAAAACCCAAGCCGCCCCTGAAAAAACAGGGGCGGCTTTTTTTTAGTCAAACCAACTAGAAGACCGTATGAGATCGTTTTTGGAACGCAGGCCATTGCTTCACCGCCAACAAAGTGCCTCCAGTCGCGGCGCTTGCCGCGACCGCCGCGGGCGTTTTTCCGGGAAGACCGGACGGACCCGATTCCGGGAGTTCCTCTCCGCTACCTCCCGGTTTGGCGCGATTCTGCCGGCACTGACAATCGGCGTTTTGCTCGGCCTCTCCGTACCCGCTTTTGCCGAGATCACCCTGCATCAGGATTTCGATCAGGGGGCTTTGTTGATCGACGAGACCACGATCGAGGGGGACTGGGTGTATTTTGACGGGCCGGACAACTACAACTCCAACCGGTGGAAATGGTTCTATTTCCGTGTGGAAGGCGTCGAGGGGCGGCAGATGCGCTTTCAGATCGGTGACCACTTCGCGGCCGGCGGCGGCGGACGCCTGGCGGGGAAGGAGATGGTTTATCGCGAAGAGGGCGGCGACTGGGAGTTTTTCGACAACAATGTGTGGGACAGCGACGCGGGAACCTATACGTTTCACAATGATTTCTCCTTTACCGCGGACACGGTCTGGGTGGCCTATTCCTTTCCGTATCCGTTCCAGCGCGTGATCGAGCACGTGGACTCGATCAAGGACAGCCCGTGGGTTTCTCCGACGGCGAGTTCGAATGACAATCTGATCATCGGGGCCAGCCTTGGCGGGATCGACGACCGGGGAAGGAGTGTTCCGCAACTGCCCCTGTTCGGCTATAAGATCACCGACCCCGATTCCACGGAAGAAAAGGAGCGCATGGTCTTTTGCAGCGGAGTGCATTCGAACGAAGTGCTCGCGGGATACGTACTGGAAGGGTTGGTCGACTGGTTGGTCAGCGACGATCCCCGGGCGGCCGCGCTCCGGAGGGAGGTCGAGTTTTATGTTTATCCGATGGTGGTGCCCGACGGGCGGTACGCCGGTTACAACCGAGGCGGGGTGCAGCACCCGGACCGCGACACCAACCGGTTCTGGAGGGAGGATTTGTACGAGGACATGGACGACATCCGGCAGATCGCCGAAGCGATGAAAACCGATACAGGGAGCGAACGGGTGAGCTGGGTCATCGACTTTCATTCCTGGACCAATACGCAGAATCATTTTGTGTTCATCAATTCGCCCGGGCACGAAACCGACTTCTGGAACGAATTGACCCGCTTGGAGCCGAGTATGGAGGCGACGGTCCAAAACCCGGGCTCGACGAATCCGACGACGCGCTGGTTCGCCCTCAACCGCCTGAACGCGGATTACGGACTCGTGGCCGAAACGATGTTCCGCCCGGGCGAGTACCCGGAGCGTTTCATCGCCATGGGTCGGCGATTCGGGCTGGCGTTTTTCGAGGAGGTCGCTCCCGAATTGGTCATCGAACCGGAGGCGGAGATTCTGATGCTCGTTCAGGACGGTCACAACGACGAAGGGGCGGTCCGCGGACTGGGAGCGTGGATCGAATCCGAGCGCTTCGGGAAGTACACGGTCAGTTATTCCGCGGACCAGGAGATCGACGTTCTGGACAGTTCGTCTTCGCTCTCTTCCGGGCAGCGAGACCTCCTGGAGAGTTTCGATCTCATCATCATGCCGCGCCGGGGAGCCGGAGGCTCCGGGGATTACGCCAGCACCGACTGGAATACGGTCTCCACTCCGTTGCTGAACATGAATCCCTTTACCTATCGGGACAGCAACTGGCGGTGGATGCCCGGGAATGAGACCTCGACCAGTCCGGCGATTCAGGATCTGGTGGTGGTCGATGAGAGCAGTCCCCTTTTCAACGGAGTCGATACATCCGCCGGGTTGGTGACCCTATACCGCGAGGCCGATACCACGATGCAGCCCGAGTTCGATTCCTCGATTCTTACGGGAAACACACTCGGATGGACCGACCGGGTGGACGCGGAGGAGAATTATCTGGAGTACCCGTGGATCGTGACCTGGGAAGGGACGGAGGACGCCTTTTACGACGGCGGCACGGAGGCCCCGGGAGGCCGCCGGATGTTGTTTCTCGGGCAGTTTCCGGCTAATCCGGACACGTACACGGCCGAAGGGCAGCAGATCCTTCTCAACGCGATCGCTCATCTGATCGAGGGGCCGCGGTCCGGTTTCGAAGGCTGGCTGACCGGCCATTTTACGGAATCCGAGCGAAACGATCCGGCAATCAGCGGCCCGGAGGCGGATCCGGACGGCGACGGAATCGACAACTTGTTGGAATATGTTCTGGACGGCGACCCGCGGTCTCCGGATCGCTCAATCCTGCCTGAACTGGGGGTGCAGCCCCTGGAGGTCGACGGAGAGATTCGCGACTACTTGACCCTGGACGTTACACGAGTTGCCGATCTTCCCGGCGTTGTTGTCCGGGTGGAGATCTCGGGGGATCTGCTCGCATGGGAGGAGGAGACCGTCCTGGTCGAGTCCGTGGAGAACGACGATGGCACCGTGACCGAGACGTACCGTGATGTGGAACCCATCGGCGGGGCTTCGCGGCGGTTTATGCGGGTCGAGGTGGAGCTCCCGTAATGCCGGGGCTCCGCCGTCCCGCTCTCCAGCGGGTGGACAGGGACGGCCGGCCGCTAGCGATGCGGGTATCATTCATGCCCCCGGCGAAAAAAAGAGCCCCACCATGAGAGTCGCACCGGCGACGTCTCAATGAGGCCCTTTTTGAATTCAGCCGGAAGACGGACTCTTATAGTTACCGGTCCCAGCGCCAGAGGTAATCAAGGTCCTCGTCGTTTTCCAGGTCGTCGCTGCGCGAGAAGCTTTCGACGTTTCCCCCCATCATGACCACATTGGTGGTATCGTTGTGTCGGTAGGCCGTTTCGCCCGATCCCGACGTCCGCTTCATGAGCGTAAAGCTCCGGTTTTCGTGGGTCTCGCCGGTCTCCCCGAACAGAATCGTGCGAGGTTGCACCTGGTGAAGCGTCCTGCTGTCTTCATGGTTCCAGTGGGCAAGGGCGTATTGCGTGCCACTTCTGCCGTTCGCACCGTAGGAAATGTACGTTTCCACATCCCGCCACGGATTCGAAGGACACTCGGCAACGGTGCCTGGAATGGTCGGCGACTGGCGCCCCCAATGCGGCGGCTCCAAGTCCATGTAGGACGCCAAGCGTCCGGACCAGAACTGGCCCGGGCCCCGGTCGAGATTCGTTTCCTCCTCGGTGCTGTAACGGACGGCCACCAGTTCGTCGTTGTGATCGTTGGCGTGGAGAATCATCGCCGTATGCCACTGGCGCAAATTGCTCAAGCATGTTGATTTTCTCGCGCTCTCGCGCACGGCGGAAACCGTTGGAATCAGGATCGCGGCCAGGATTCCGATGATTGCGATGACGGTGAGGAGTTCGATTAAGGTGAAACCGGCTTTTTTGTTCATGAGTTTGTCAGTGTGCGAATGTTGGTTGGATAGGGATAAATTGGGAAACGGATTCTAGAGACGCGCGAGCCAAGGACTGTTCGCCGCCGGCGGTCCGGTGGAGGGCAGCTGGTAAAGTGGTTGCGCGAGTGTCATCACTGTGTGAATTTGGTGATTGAATCCTTGGGTTTGAATTGCACCACGGGTAGTTTTTATAACTTTGATTGGAAATCATAACCCCCGGCGGGCCCGCGTCCAGTAATTTTTTGAAAATTTATTTTTATACGGGGTTAGGGCGAGATCCCCCTGTGTTTTATGGGCGCTTTTGGCCGAAATTTCGCCTTTTGGGAGCAGGCTGCGGCCACACTGATAGGGAAAGATCGTTTTTCTTTGACTAATCCGGCGGGAGGGAGTTTACTTGTGTAATACGTTCGACTGGATTTCCGGTCAGGATTCCTGGATTCAGGGGTCGGCATGGCGCACAGGTTGCCTGAACTGTCGGTCTCCTGGTCTTGGAACCGAAGTACAGGTTTTCGTAAAGTTAGATGAAGCAAGGAATGCCGCCACTGCCGCACTCAAACCAGAGTTATTCGCCCGCCTTTAATCAGCAATCGGCCGGACTGTGGAATCGGCGCCTGATATTGAACCTGCTCAATTGCAGTGGACCGCTGTCGCGGCGCCAGATCGCGCAGCGGACGGGGATCCTCGGCTCGACTGTGGCCTATATTGTGCGGGATCTGCTTGAGACGGGGTTGCTGACGGTGGAAGGTAAAGGGCCGGCGTCCGGAGTGGGGCGGCGCAACATCCTGCTCGGGGTTAACCGCAAGTATGGTTGGGCCATGGGGGTTTCGCTTTTGCACAACAACACCGCAAGGGTGGAATTGCTGAACTCCGGCCTGGAGCGTTTGGAGTCGACGACATTCCCCGTCGATCCGGACCCGGAGAATCTTCCGGAGCAGTTGGCCGATCGCCTGCATGGCTGGCTCGACTTGTGCGGGCGTCCGGAAGGGAAGTTCCTCGGGGTCGGGGTGGGGCTTCCCGGGATTGTGGACGTCAAGGAGAACAAGGTGCTTCGCTCGATTCATTTCGGGTACCGTGATTTTGCTCTCGGCGAAAGGTTGGAGGCCCTGTTCAGGGCACCGGTAGGTATCGAACACAATGCGCATCTGGGCGCCCATGCCGAGCGCCGCTACGGCCGGGCGGCTTCTTTGAAGGATTTTGTTTACCTGCTGATGAACCGTTCGGAGTACGAAGCCGGCCGGCCGTTTTATTCCTACGGAGCGTCGCTGTACCTGGGCGGCGAAGTTTACCGCGGGGCTCATTGCGCGGCGGGTGAACTGGAGCGCCGAAACATTCCCAAGCTGGACCTCAAACGCGAGGAGGCGGAAGCCCTGGGCGAGAATCTGGCCGATAAAGACGCTCCGTTGACGCCCCTGATGTCGGAACTGGCCAAGGCGCTCGGACACTACCTGGCGCCGGTGGTGGACCTGCTCGACCCCGAGGCGATCGTGCTGGGGGGGGATTGCCCGCTGGTGAACCGGCCCTTCCTGGCGCTTGTGGAGGGGTGGATCAATCGTTTGACCCTCTCCCTGCAGGGGCGGCGGATCGGGATTCTTCCCTCGCATCTCGGGGACAGCGGGGTCGCCTGCGGAGCCGCGCTCCGCATGGTGGAAACCGGTCTTTACGAGCGGGAACTTGCCGAACTCGGCAAGACCGGCGTGCGCAACGGCAATGGCCACGGCAACGGCGAGACTCGGAAACGGCCCGAAACCGAAGCCCAGGCCGAGCCTGCGGGGTCCGCCGTCCAGGACTGACGCTGAAGGCTTGGGCCTCAGTGAGTACCCGCGATCCCGCGGGAGCGGATTTACCCAGCGATTCATTGTGAGAGAAAAGCCTTGGGGCAACCCGCTTCTTCGGAGGGCCGATCACTCGAGTTCCAGACGCATGCGCAGGTAGCCGCGCTCCTTCTCGGAAAACGGTTTCGTGTCGCGGTAGCGTGCCTCGACGAGGCCGTCTCCGATCGGTTCCTCACCGAGGAACACCGCCTTTTCGCTCCAGTCGATCAGGTCCCTGGAGAGGTCGACATGGACCTCGATGCCCGCGAGATCCTCCCTGTGGATCACGCGCAATACGAGATACTCGCCGGGTTCCGGGGCGTCGGCTACCTCTTCCACGGAGACGAACGGCAGGAATTCCCGCGCCGACTCGTAGGGAGAGACCCCGAGGGCGAATTTCACCAGGTTCGCGATTCCGTCGCCGAGCGGAGCGGCGGCCGGACCGCTGACACTATCGTCATCGAGGTCGGCTCCTTCGAAGTGGGTCTCCCGCCAGGCGTCGTAGCCGGCCGGCAGCGATCCGTTCGCGCCGGCCGCGATGAGGTGGTCGATCGCGTTGATGAGGATCTGGAGGCCTTCGGGCGTGTACACCTCCGGCACCTGAACCGGGTTTTCGCCGAGGAAAAGCAGGCGGGGGCCGCCGGGCGCCTGCTCGCCCGGGGCCCCGTCGATCGAATAAAACGATTCCTCGCCGCCGTCCCACCCGACGGCCCACGGATACTCCAGGTTTTCCCCGTCGGCGGTCTGGTCGGTCCAGCCGGCAACCGTACCCGCAAAGACCTTCGACGGAACCTGCGCGTGCATGTTCACCTCGGGCGCTGTGTACATCGTCACGTTCCCGTCGCTCGTATCCACTCCTTCAAAGAGCGGATTGGCCGCGTCGGCGACGACCAGCCGCTCCATCTCCTCCGTGGGGGTTTCGGTGCCGGCCGGCACCCACCCCCAACGGTCCTGCGAGTAGGTGAACGGGTTCATGTTCAGGATGGGGGTGGCGATCTCGTTCCAGTCGGCGGTGGCGAAGTTGCCGGAACCTCCCACGCCGTGACGAGGCATGATCACGAGATCGTAGCTTTCCAGCAGCTCTCTTTGTTCCTGGGTGAGGGTGGAGGCGCTGTCGAGCACATCCGGTGCCAGGTCGGCCGAATAATCGACCCAGTACTCGCCGGGCCACTCGCTCCGGATCCAGTCGCCGAAGGCGCGGACGTTGGCCTCGTTCGAGTGCCCTCCCTCGACGAGCATCAGGATGTCCGTGTCCGGCGGATCCCCGATGGTGGCCGTCGCGATGTCATAGCGCACGCCTACGTATCCCTCCCGCTCCAAATTCAATACGCGACGATCCGTGCTCCAATCGGCCCACGGCGAGTCCAGGAACCCGCGATTGAGGTCCTCCATGGTGATTGCCAGCCCGTCGACGAATCGCGATTCGGGTTCGTACTCGAGCCGCAGCCGGGTGAGTTCCCCCGTTTGGGGGGCCCGGGCGTCGAAGACGACGTGAAAGTCCTCCAGGGACGAATCGAAGGCCAGGTGGCGGGCCGCCAGGTCGTTCGCGTATTCCTGGACGGAGTCGAAGTCATCGGTCGTCGCCATTTCTATGATACAGCCCGACCTGCCGTTAAGGCGCACGTAGAACCAGTCTCCGCCGCCGCGGGTCTCCTGCAGATCGATTTCGCCCAGGGGCAGGTAGGCCATGTAAACGGTTCCCATCCGCCCGACGTACCACCCCTCATGCTCGATCATTTCGCCCCCGAAGTTTTCCAGGTTGGGAATCCGCGCCCGGGTGTCCTGATAGGTCCGCACGACGTCATCGTCCTTGCGGTCCAGGGTCGGGTCCCAGATCGACAGAAGCGTTCGTCCCCACAGGAATCTTTCGTAATCGTAACCCTCGCCTTGAAAGTCGTCCGGATTGTCGACGGGGGGCTCGAATCCGACCAGGCCGTTGCCGTTGTCGTAGGTGTCGCCTTCGACAACCGGATGAATATGGTAGATCCCGTGATAGTTGCTCTCCGCGTCGCGCACCCAGGCTCCCATGCTGATGTGGTGGGTAAACCCGCGGTGGCCGTAGGCGGTGCCGATGAGGCCGTTGCCGTCCGGCATCATCACCGTGTGCCACGGCGAGACGCGCCGGTTGTCGCCCGGAATCAGCGTGTAGGATTTCGCCGCACCCATGCGACCGGTCCCGAACGGCGAGTCCGTAAAGGCCCAGAACTCATACCCGCCGGAGGGTTTGTCGGTAAAGAGGGATTCCACAATGTTCGGCGGCATGTAATCGGCCGCGGCGGTGATCATCTGCGGACTGAAGTTGCTTGCGAAATTGGTCGCCGGTTCGCCGAAAAAGAGATGGTAATGCTGCGGCAAACGGGCGCTTCCGGCGTAAACCCCTTCCCGCTGGCGCATGCGCGGGACGCCGACGAACCCGTCGCCGCCCGGAATGTAGAGGTGCCCGGAGACGATGAGCGTGTAGTCGAGGAGCGTCCGGGCCATATTCCGGGCCTCTTCGTGTTCGATCTGCGTGAGGAGGGCCAGCGGGGCGAAGTGGTAGGAGCTGTAAATCGGCGAGTTGAGCTCCAGTCCCCCTGTGGTCATGGTCCTTTCGTAGACACCCTCGAGCTCCTCGAAGGCGCTCTGCCAGAGGTCGCTGTCGTAGCCGAGCTTTTCCCCGACCATGAGTTTGCCGGCGTAGACACTCCCGTTCACCAGCCAATGGACCACGTGATCTTTCCAGGGGGAGTCGCTCATCAGCCACTCGATGTCCTCTCGAGCCGTGTCGGAGAGCTCGTCGTACCAACGGTGGTAAATATAGGGAAAGGTGTACGCCGCCATCCGCTTGCCCGGATTCAGCGGCATGTCGGTCCAGTCATCGAGATTTTCGCGAGCATGCTGGAGCATCTCCTCGATGCGCGGCATCGCTTCGGAAATCGTCACGCCCCCGCCAAGCCCGCGCCGGTTCACCTCGAGCGCCGCCACCAGGTAGGTCGAGTGGACTCCGAAATTGCGCCGGTGACCGGTCAGGTAGCCGGTGTAGTCCGGATCGTACCGCGAGGCGATGTCGAGCAGCACGTCCGCCTGCCGTTCGCGGTACCTTGCCTGCTGCTGCTCGAGAGGGGTGGGGGCGGTCAGGTCCGGGTCGGCTTCGCCGGTAATCGTAACCGAAATGGCCCGGAGCACAAGATGGCTGCCGCGGGGCGTGAGAGCATCGACGGGATTGCCCATGGGCGAGAGAAAGAGCGTGCGGCGTCCGCCGGGCGCCTCCGCCCCGCCTTCGTAGAAGGCCGCTTCGGTTCCCTCCCAGGTGATGATCCAGGGAAACTGCAGGTTGCTTCCCCATTCCTTCACGTCGGTCCACCCGTGCACGTTGCCGGTGAAGATCGAGGAGTCGGCCTGGAACTGCATGGTGCCGTCGGGCCAATGGTACATCGAAACTGTTCCGCCCGAAATCTCCAACCCCTCGAACAGCGGACCGGTTGCGTCCGCGACGAACAGGTCGCGTAGCGCCGGCTGGGTCGGCGTGCCGGTGTCCGGCGGTCCCCAGCCCCAGTTTCCGTCGCGGTAGGTGAACGGATTCATGTTCAAGAGCGGCGTGGCGACGGCGTTCCAATCCGTGCTTCCATAGTCGCCGGAGACGCCCGCGCCGCGGCGCGGCATCAGGATCAGATCATAGTTCTCGAGGAGGTTGCGCTGCTCCTGGCTGAGAGTCGTGGCGCTGTCCAGGACGTTCGGCGAGAGGTCGGCCGAGAAGGCGACCGACGTCACCGCCGGATGCTCCTCCTCGATCCACGCGCCGAAGGCGCGGACATCCGCTTCGGCGGAGTGGCCGCCTTCGAGCAGCACCAGGACCTCGGCGCCGCGCGCCGGGAGAGCGAGTGAGAAGAGAACGACGGGAATGAACAGTAAGCGGAAACGTTTCATGGCAAAAGTCCTGATAAACGAATGGGCGTTGGGTTGAATGAAGTTTCTTGAGTTTGAACTCGGTACCGATTGTGAGTGTGCTTTTTCGCGGGTCGGGGCCCGCGCCTTGACAGGGATCCGGAGAGTTGTATCACCTTTTACCGGCCGCGGGAGCGGGACTTTGAGAGCGGAATGTAAAAGGCGGCTCCTTCGTCGAGATTGTAAACGTAGCCGGCGTCGAAATTCTCCGGGTCCCGGAACCGGCGGATCAGCGTCGTGTTGCCCAGGTGCAGTTTTGCCCGGTCGCCTCCCTCGGGCTCCACCGCCACGATCTCGTAGGCGCCGTTGCGCCAGTTGTCGTTCTCGACGTAAACCCAGCGGCCCGGGAGTTCCCCGGCATGCCGGGAGATTCCCTCCGCCTCGACAAGAAGGTGGTTTTCCATTCGCATTTCGCGGTTGAAGTCGATGACGCGGCCTTCCAACCGGGCGGTCCGCGATTCGATCAGCGGGCCGCCCGTTGCCAGTGCCATCGTCGATCCATCGTGCAGGTACGCTTCGAGCGGCCGCTCATCGCCGTCGCTCCTGTAGTGGGCGAAGAAGCCCTGAAATTCGAACAGCTCGTCCACACGGTACATGGTCTCTTTGTCCAGCGCGGTGGCGAGGTAATCGACCCGCCCGTCGGCCAGCTCGACGCGGACCGCCCTAACGTCCGATTCGGGCGCCGGCCGGCCGTCCTCGCCGGTCACTTCCACCGCTCGGATGCCGGCGATGAAGCGCTCGTCCCGGTAGGGCTCGATGACCGAGGTGAAGACGGTTTTCAGATCCTCCCCCTGACGGTGCGCCAGCAGGTACTTGAAGGTGTCCGGATTGCCCCGGCCGCGGGGCAGGGGGCCGTCCGCGAGCGCCGCCTCGTCCAGGTCGTCGTTCAACAAGGTCAGGCGCAGGCGTAGGTCGGCGTCGCCCTCCCCGGGCAACACCTCCCAGAAATCCAGGAGTTTCCACTCGACGCTGAAACCGCCCGCGGGACGGGCGGCCCGCTCGACGTTGTGCAGGTAATTGAAGCCGTTGCCGACCTCGCGATTGTAGGCGGTGTTCTCCGCCGGCTCGGGTCGTTCAACGTCCTCGCCGGCGTAGGTGCCGCGCGCCTGGACGGTGAGGTCCAGTGCGTCGGTCGTGACGCCCCGGTGGGCGCCGCCGTGGAAACTGAAGACGTGGTCCTCGCCGCCGAAAACACGGAAGAAATCAACCACGTAGGAATTCTCCTCGTCGACGCGGACCAGGGCGCTGGTACGGCGATAGAGCTCGGCGTCCGGATAGGCGTTGGGAGCCTCGACGTCGACGAGCTGAATGGTGTCGTCCGCGTCGAAGTGACGTGGAACCCCGACCCACGACGGTTCCTGGGAGCGCCGGTTCATCACCACCGTATTGTGGCTGATGGTGTTTTTCAGCCAGTGATTGCGCTGGGGGAAGGCGCCGGTCTGCGTTGCGTAGCCGAGCGGCGGGGCCATGTCCAGCCCGAAGCCGAAATAGCCGATCTGGAGCGAGTCCGGGGCGGCGTGAGACGAGCCGGTGCCGCGGCGCTCCGGCTCGCGGTGAAAATTGCGTCCGTGATAAATCCACAGCGCGCGCCGGTTGTCCGGCCAGTCCTCCAGACGTTCGCCGTCGCGGAGCACCGTCATGCCGTAGCCGGCCTCCTGGATGCTTTCAACCGGCGAGTCCGGACGGTTGTCCGGGCCGCCGGCATTGCCGGAGTTGCCCACGTCGATGCGGTACCGGTCGAGAACGTAGATGTTGTCCATCGCGTGGACCATCTTCACGTACTTGGGGTACTCGGCCAGGTTAATCCCGTCATAGCGGTCGTACTCGGCGAGAATGTCTCCGATGCGCCGCACATGACCGCGATGGATCAGGTTGTAGTTAGGTGCGGACTCGTGACCGTAGCCGTCGCGGTCTACCTCGTCCACCAGCCCGTGGAGAATCTCTCCTCCGGTGACCCGCCACTCGCCGTCGGTCCGGGTGAGCCCGCCCGCCCGGAAGATGAACTCGATCGCGTCCGCCGAGTAGCCGTCCGGCTCGTCGAGCACCACCGCCGCCATCGCCAGTGCCGACTGGTGCATGCCGAAGTTGCCGCGGATCTGCGCTTTTTTCACTGCCGGCAGCACCTCGCGAATGATGTTGTTCTCAATGTTCCGGGCGATTGCCTCCGTTGATTCCTTGCCTTCGAGACCGGGATACTTGTCCGCTTTCCGGCTCAGAAACTCGATCAATTCCTCATCGCCTTCCCGAATCAGGGGGAAAAACGCGTCGTAGGCCGCGACGATGTGCCGGATATGGTTCGTTTCCCAGATCGAGCCGACCAGCCGCCCCTGGTCGGTCCCGCCGTTGGAGTTGCGGAACGGCCGCCGATTGCGCGGAATGTCCGGGTCGATGTGGGCCGAGGTGTCCATTTCCGGATAAATGTCCGCCACCCGGTCGAGCAGAATCAGTCCGGCCCGGGCATACTCAGGGTCGCCCGTGTGGAGGTAGGCGTCGCGGAAGGTGGTGATCCGGCGGCGCACCTCGATCAACCCGTACCAGTGATTGTAATAGGCGACGAATGTCCAGTAGGTGCCGTTCTCGTCCTGCCAGCCGAATCCGTCGTCGACGCCCCAGTCGTATCCCTTTTCCGGATACAGCTCGTTGACCAGCAGGGAGCGGTCCGCCTTTTCCGGATCGAAGAAGCCGCGTTCGTCCAGGCCGCTCTCGTGATAGGCCCAAAAGTCGTTGGTCGGCATGCGGTAGTTTCCTCCGTCGATCTCGACCTCCACCCGCCACGGTTCCGCCTCGTCCGGGCGGTGCGAGCTGCCGTCCGCGCGCACCCCCATCGCCCTCGGCAATTCCTGCCCGGTCATCCAGTTCCAGTGCTCCTCGAGCGTGTGGCGTTCCAGGTAACGGTCGGCCGCCGGCACCGCCAAGGCGAAGCCCTCGCGCCCGGCCTCCAGTCGTTGCGGGGTGTAATAGGTGCGTCGGGTCTTGACCGGTCCCTCCGGCGAAGCCGCCGCATCGGCTTCGGCAGCCAGGGCCGGTGTTGCCAGGGAAAGGCCGGTCCCGCCGCCGTTGGCCGCCGGGCCCAGGTGAAAAACGATTCCGGCCGCCATTACCAGGGCGACGGGGAGACGGGGTGAAGTCGGATGGCTCATGGATGTGCTGCTTTTAGCTGAAGGATCTGGATCCGTTGTTCACGGCGGGGGCCCGGATGTCAATTTATTTTGACAATCTTTGTTTTTTTAGACGCCCCGGATTATTCGATCGTTTTTGCACGCAAATGGCTGCAGGAGCGGCTTGGCGACGCCTCCCGCCGCGATCGGTCGGGTACGCGCCGGGCCGGGGTCGATTGGGACGTGAAGGCCTCCCGGGCAAGCGGGCGGCCACGTGGAGACCTTCCCGCGCGGCGATGACCTCGAGAACGGTGAGGATCCGGATTGCCTCCGGCGCTGGGAAAGGGAATCGGAACCCCGGGAACCCGGACAGCGCCCCCGCCACCCCGAACTCCGTCAGTGTTCGGGCACGTCGCCGGCTTCCCGCTGCAGGTTGTCGAGTTCGGCGGTCAGTTCCTTGACGACTTCCGCGTAGGCGGGATCGCTGTAAACATTTTTCAGCTCCAGGGGATCCTTCTCCAAATCAAACAGCTCCCATTCCGGGTCGGTCTCTTCATCGGAGCTGCCGGTACAGCCGAGTCCTTTGCCGTAGTAGTAGATCAGTTTGTAGTTGCGGGTGCGCACGCCGTAATGGGAGTAGGCGTTGTGATCGATGTCTTTGTGCATCCAGTAGCGGTAATAAAGGCTTTGCTGCCAGTCCGCGGGCGCCTCGCCCCTAAGAACGGCCCGGCCCGAGACGCCTTGCATCTCCGGCGGCGCCGGCAGGCCCGCGTAATCGAGAAAGGTCGGGGCAAAGTCGTTGTTGGTCAGGATGTCCTCGCAGACCGAGCCGGCCGGGATCTCATTGGGGTAACGCGCCACAAACGGCATCCGCAGGGACTGCTCGTACATGAAGCGTTTGTCGAACCAGCCGTGGTCGCCGAGGAAAAAGCCCTGGTCGGACGTGTAGACCACGAGCGTGTTGTCCGCCAGCCCGTGGGCGTCCAGGTAATCGAGAATCCGGCCGACGCTGTCGTCGATCGACGCGCAGCAGCGGAGGTAGTCCTTGATGTAGCGCTGGTAACGCCAGCGCCGTTCCTCTTCAAAGGAAAGGCCCTCGGGCGGCAGTCCCTTGAGGTCGGTTTCGGTCAGATCCTCCATGCGCATCTTCGCTTCGCGCGCGGCCTCCGAGCGGGTGGCGTAGTCGTCCCACAGGGTTTCGGGCATTGGAATGTCGTGGTCGGCGTAGAGCCCGGCGTAGTTTTCGCCCGGCTGCCAGGGGCGGTGCGGTGCCTTGTGGTGGCAGAAAAGCAGGAACGGGCGATCCGCCTCGCGCCGCTCCAGCCAATCCAGGGTCAGGTCGGTGATGATTTCCGAAACGTACCCGGGATAAGTCTTTTCCTCGCCCATCTCGTAGAGGACCGGATTGTGATAAAGGCCCTGCCCGGGAAGAATATTCCAGTAGTCAAAACCGGTCGGATCGGCGTTGCCCCCGTGGCCGAGATGCCATTTGCCGACGATGGCGGTCTGGTAGCCCGCTTTCTGGAACAGCTTCTGCATGAGAATCGGATTCCGGCCGTCGATGCGATCGCCGAGCGTCCGCACCCCGTTGACGTGACCGTGTTGCCCGGTCAGAATCGACGCGCGGCTCGGGGTGCAGATCGAGTTGGTGCAGTAGCAATGGTTCAGGCGGACGCCTCCCTCGGCGATCCGGTCGATCTGGGGGGTTCGGTTGATGCGGCTGCCGTAGGCGCTGATCGCGTGGGCCGCATGGTCGTCGGACATGATGAAGAGGATGTTGGGTCGGTCGCTTGCCTTCATGGTCGAGCCGTTTGTGCCCTTCCCGGCGGGAAAGCGCAAGGGAAAGATTCGCGGGGGGCCCGACGGCGCACGACCCGTTTCTCCGGACCCCGCGCCGGCGCCTCGAAAAGCGGCGACCCGCCGGCACGAGTGAACGAGGAAATGGCGCCGAAGGCACTATTTGATTGCATTTTAAAAAAATAAAGTTTGATAATACTTTCCTCCTGTAGAAGAATTCGTTCCCCGGGTGACGGGCGTGCGGGCTCCGCCGTTTTCCTAAATCCAATCAAGACCATGGTTACATCCAATTCGACTCTAGCCTTGCACGGCGGGCGGCCGTTGCGTTCGAAACCGTTTCCCTCGTGGCCGCAGTTCGATGAGAACGAGGAACGGCGGCTGTTGCGGACTTTGCGCAGCGGCAAATGGTTCCGCTTCGACGGGGAGGAGGTTCGGAAATTCGAGGAGGCGTTTGCCGAGGCGCATGATTCGCGGTTCGGCCTGGCGGTTTCGAGCGGAACGACTGCGCTGGAAGCCGGCTTGACGGCACTGAATCTGGAACCGGGCGACGAGGTGCTGGTTCCGAGTTACACCTTTGTTGCGACGGCTACGGCGGTGATCGTGAGCTCCGGAACGCCGGTGTTTGTGGATGTTTCGCTCGACACGCTCAATATCGACCTCGCCCATGCGGAGCGCTGCATCACGCCCCGGACCCGCGCGATCGTTCCGGTCCATTTCGCCGGTTTGCCGTGCGATATGGAGGCGGTGAACGCGTTCGCCGCGAAGCACAACCTGCGTGTCGTCGAAGACGCGGCTCATGCCCACGGCGCCCGTTGGGACGGCAAGGGGGTCGGCTCTCACGGAGACATCGCCGGCTTCAGTTTCCAGGCGAGCAAGAACATGACCGGCGGTGAAGGGGGGATCGTGCTGACCGACGATGAAGCACTCTTCACGCAGGTGGTTTCGCGGCATTCCTACGGCCAGCGTCCCGGTCATCCGTGGTATTCTCATCACGTGGTCAGCACCAATCTCCGGATGACCGAATGGCAGGGAGCCATTTTGCGCTCCCAATTGGAGCGGATGCCCGGGCAGAACCGCCGGCGCCTGGAAAACGCGCGGCTCCTGGATCAGGCGATCGCTTCGCTGCCGGGGCTCTCGTTGATCGGTTCGGCCGATCCGCGTGCGGCCGACCGGGCCTATCACCTTTATTGTTTCCGCTTCGAGCCGTCCGGCACGGTCTCGAAGAAAAGTTTCTGCGAAGCGTTGGAGGCCGAGGGGATTCCCTGCGCGGCCGGGTATCCATTCCCCTTGTACCGCCAGCCGCTTTTCGAGAGCGTGCAGAGCCCCCCGGACCAACCCGTGTATTCCGAACTGAACCTGCCTCAGGCCGAGCAGGCCTGCCGCGAGGTCGTGTGGTTCCGTCAGAACGCCCTTCTCGGCGAGGAGGAGGACACTCGCGACATTGTCCGGGCGCTGGAAAAGGTCCTGGAGCAGAAAGAGTCTCTGTAGTTGAAACGATCACGATAATTGAACCAGGAGGAATAGAAATGGTATCCGGTTTTTTCCACAGGAGTTCCGCGTGTCGCGCGGGCGCCGCTTCCAGATCGATAACACGCCCGCTCACGGCAGGCGTCGCCGGGAGCCTTTTCGCGAGCCTCGTCGCCGCAGGGGGAGGGGAGATCGTGCGCATCGACCTGGATGTTCCCGAAAAACAGATGCGGCCGGGCGAGCGCCAGGTGATGGACGCCACGGTCAAGCGAACGGACGCCGAAGACATCAAGCTGGAGGATCTGGAACGCGACGAGGTGGCGGTGATGAGCCTGAACCCCGACGTGGCCACCGTCGGCAGCTACGGACAGATTTACGCGCGCAATCCCGGGGCGGCTACGCTCCAAGTGCAGGTGACTCTCGATGGGCGGACCAGGACGGGCACCTCGCGCATCGGCGTTGCCGAGCGTGCCCTGGAAGCCGAAGACTTCATCCTCGACGGGGCTTATGGCTCCCGCAACTCGATGGTGGAGAAGCTTGGGGTGAATCACTTCAAGTTTCACCGGGGCGGCCATCCAAAGGATGGGAATCGCAAAAGCACCACCCAGTTTATTATTCCGAAGAACTTCCGGGGCAACAGCCTGACTCTCGACATGCAGCCGATGGGGGAACTGCATCCCGGCCATAATTATTACTTTGCCTTCTCCTTTGACGGTAAAAACTGGACGCCGATTCGCCACAGGGTGATCGACGAGGAGGCGAGTATCAGCCGGATCGAGATTCCGCCGACAAATTCCGACCGCCTTTACTTCGGTTGGAGCCTGCCTTTTTCCCACGAGGCCACCCGGCGTAACAAGATGCGGTGGGCCACGGATCCGGACACCCGGGCCTTCGTAACCCTGCATCAACTCGGCTATTCGCTGGAAGGCCGCAAACTCTACCGTCTCGAGGTGACCGACCCGGAAAGTCCGCATGCCCGCGAGAATCGCTGGGTTCATTATATATCCCAGGCCCATCCGCACGAAGGGAAGGCGCGCTGGCGGGTTAAAGGAATGATTGACTGGCTCCTGTCCGACGACCCGGAAGCCGCGGACGCCCGTGAGCGTCACATCTGGCATTTTGTCCTGGCGATGAATCCGGACGGTTTCAATCGCGGCTTCACGCG
>PWMU01000159.1 GCA_003558065.1 Opitutia bacterium
CGGGTTAGGCGAAAGGTGAGTTAGGCGAAAATTTGTGCAGAAGGCAAATGAATTGAGAAACCCCCGAACGAAGTCACGGTCCAGAGTAGGTCCTTTGGCGCGACCCCGCCGGAAGCGCGACGTCGGCCGACGTCGTGGTTCGCTTCCGTGCGGCCGCCTGAAAAGGCTTGCTGAAACGGGTGCGGGAGAATTCTCTGAGTGCTATGTCCGCTACGCTGAATGGGAAAACAATCGTTGTCGGGGTTACGGGATCGATCGCCGCCTTCAAGGCGGCCGATTTGGTCGGCCGCCTGCGCAAGGGCGGCGCGGAGGTTTTCGTGGTGATGACCGCCGGGGCTGTCCGGTTTATTACCCCGTTGACCCTGCAGGCCCTGAGCCGGAATCCGGTGGCCACGAGTCTCTGGGACGAAGGCAAGGGGTGGCAACCGGGGCACATCGAGCTGGCCGATCGGGCGGACCTCCTCCTGGTGGCGCCGGCTACGGCGGATGTTCTGGCCAAATTCGCGTGCGGGTTGGCCGATGACGAATTGACCTCGCTTTACCTGGCCTGCCGCGCCCCCGTTGTTCTGGCGCCGGCCATGAACGGCAAAATGTACGATCATCCGGCGACGCGAGAGAACCGGCGCATTCTGGAGGAGCGGGCGCATGTTTTTATCGGTCCGGAGGAAGGAATGCTCGCTTGCGGGTACGAGGGGGTCGGCCGTCTCTGGCCGGTGGAAAAGATCGTGGAGAGGGTTGAGTCCCTGATGAACGGGCAGTGATTTTTTTCTTTAAATCGTGCGGGACCTTGCGAAGGTTGGGTTCTCCAACTATGACAGCCAGCGACCAGAGCAACCAGAAACAGGACGTGGAACTCAAACGCACGCCGCTTCATGCGTTTCACGGGGAACACGGCGCCCGTTTTGTGAATTTCGAAGGATGGGAGATGCCGGTCCAGTACCGGGGCATCCTGGAGGAGCACCGTGCCGTGCGGGAGGCGGCCGGTATGTTCGACGTCAGTCACATGGGCGAATTCATGGTCGCCGGGCCGCAGGCCGAAGCGTTTCTGAATTTTGTGTTGACCAACGACATTTCGCGCATGGAAGAGGAGCGCGCCCAGTACAACCTTATGTGCTATCCAAACGGGGGCGTGGTGGACGACCTGATTGTTTACCGCCGGAGCGCGGAGGCGTTTCTTCTCTGCGTCAACGCGAGCAATACCGCGAAGGATTTCGAATGGCTCGAAGGGCACGTGGGCGACTTCGATTGCACGTTGCAGGACATTTCCGATCACTACGCCCTGATCGCGCTTCAGGGCCCGGAATCAGAGGCGATTCTCAATCCTCTTACCCGTGCCATACTGGAGCGCTTGAAGCTTTTTGCGACCGAGGAAACGTCCGTTGCGGGATGCGACGTGATCATCAGCCGCACCGGTTACACCGGGGAGCCGGGCTTCGAAATGTTCACTCCCTCCCCGAATGCCGACCGGCTGGCCCGGGGCATTCTGGAAGCGGGCGAGAGCCGTGGGCTCAGGCTGGTTGGGCTCGGGGCGCGCGACAGTTTGCGGCTCGAAGCGGGGTACCCCCTCTACGGTCACGAATTGAGCGAAACGATCTCGCCGTTACAGGCCGGGCTCGGCTGGGCGGTGAAGCTTAAAAAGAAAACGGATTTTATCGGCAAAGAAGCGCTGGAACGGGAGAAGACCGAAGGTGTTCCGCGGAAGGTCGTTCATTTTCGAACCGGCGCGCGGCGTATTCTGCGGCAGGATACGCCGGTACTCAACGGAGAGCGGGAAGTCGGACGGGTCCTGTCAGGCACCCTTTCGCCCATGCTCAATGAGGCCATCGGCACCGCGCTGGTGGAGACCGGAGCCCTGAAGGAGGGAACACTGCACGCCGACCTGCGAGGCCGAAGCTTTCCGTTGCAATTGGTTAAACCGCCCTTTTATACTTCACAGCAGAAAAATCATGAGTGACACGAAAAATCTTAAGTATGCAAAAAGCCATGAGTGGGTGCGCCCGGAGAATGGGGGCGAGGCGGTCATCGGGATTTCCGATTACGCCCAGAACAGTCTGGGTGATATCACGTTTGTCGAACTTCCATCGGCGGGGGACAAGGTAACCAAGGGGGAAAGCTTCGGGGTGGTTGAGTCCGTCAAAGCGGCTTCCGATCTCTACGCGCCGGTTTCCGGAGAGGTGATCGCCGTGAACG
This sequence comes from Opitutia bacterium, assembly GCA_003558065.1. Lineage (GTDB taxonomy): Bacteria > Verrucomicrobiota > Verrucomicrobiia > Opitutales > T3Sed10-336 > PXDC01. The sequence continues at coordinate 2,191 of PWMU01000159.1, forward strand.
AGTCGCTCGAAGATACTCCCGAGAAGGTCAACGAATCTCCGACGGATGAAGGCTGGATGCTGCGGGTGCGTCTGGAGAATCCCTCCGATCTGGACGACTTGTTATCCGAGCAGGATTATCAGGCTCAGAACGATTGACCCTGGACCTGGCGTCTCACGGCCGCGGCATCCCATCCGTTGTATGCCGAGGTTTGGGTGAGCGATTTGAAAGTCGAATCAGATTCGATCGCCGCGCCTGCCGGCCGGATTGAACTTCCCGGTCCGATGCGGTCCGGGAAAGAGGTCCTTGACGCGGACGTCCGGGAATCCTATGAGTGGGTGGGAAACTGAAACGCCGAACCCACATGACAGCCCAACACGCTTCTCATTCCAAACGGACCCTGGATTTTAAACTACCCCACGACCTTGCGGATATCTTGAATTCGGCGCCGGAAGTTACCCGGGCGCGCTCGGTCGAGCACCTCAGGAAGCTGGCGACGGCCGATGCCGGGCCCGACGGGTGGCACGACATCGCCTACGAGGTTCCCGGCAAGGGGCGCGTAGTGGAAGCCCGGGCCTGCGCGTTGCGAAACGGGGTGGCGGCAAATTACCTCGAACCGTACATGCGCCGGCGGGATCCCGATTGTATGTTGATCGGTGACGACCGGCCCACCGACAAACCCACCTACCACGAACGCTACGGAAAGGATTTTTCGTATTTGCGGGGGGAGACTTTTGAATGGCTCAAGTCGCAGCCGCTCGCATTTTTTCCTTTCATCGCCGGAATGCCCGGAAAGGGGATGGACGCTATGGTCGTGGCTCCGGCCAACTCGGGATTTTTTGCCATGGGTCTGGCCATGCTGCAAGGGCTGCTGGAACCGGAACAGGTGCCCGACGGGTTTCACCCGAATGCGGTCATCTATGTGGCGCCTCCTTTCCGTCACACCCACTTTCAGGGGAAACAGATCGTGATCCACAATCGCGGCGAGCGCACGCACGAGCTGTTCAGTTACAATCTGTATCCAGGCCCAAGCGCCAAGAAAGGGATCTACGGCGTCCTCCTGAATCTCGGTGAAGAAGAGCGGTGGATCACCATGCACTGCTCAACGGTGCGGGTGGTTACTCCCTACGGCAACCGGCTTGTCATCGCTCACGAGGGTGCCAGCGGCGGCGGAAAGAGCGAAATGCTTGAACAGGTTCACCGTATGGACGACGGCTCGCTCCTGATCGGGCGGAATGTTGTTTCAGGAGAGGAACGCACGTTGACCCTTCCCCTGACTTGTGAACTGAGGCCGGTAACCGACGATATGGCGCTCTGCCACCCCTCGCTGAACCAACAGGAGGGGAAGCTCGGTTTGATGGACGCCGAGGACGCCTGGTTTGTGAGGGTTAACCATATTGAGCGGTACGGGACGGACCCGCACCTGGAGGCGATGACCGTACACCCGAAAGCCCCCCTGCTCTTCCTCAATATCGATGCCCTGCCCGGAAGCACCGGCTTGATCTGGGAACACATTGAGGACGAACCCGGAAAGCCGTGCCCGAACCCGCGCCTGATCATTCCCCGCTCAGCCGTCGACCATGTCGTCGAGGGGCCGGTCAATCTCGACGTGCGCAGTTTCGGCGTGCGCTGTCCCCCCTGCACCAGGGAAAACCCCACTTACGGCATCATCGGCTTGTTCCATGTTCTCCCCCCGGCGCTTGCCTGGCTTTGGCGTCTCGTGGCTCCGCGCGGACACGCCAACCCCAGCATCGTCGATACCGAGGGAATGTCCTCGGAAGGGGTCGGCTCCTACTGGCCGTTCGCGACCGGGCGGAAAGTCGATCAGGCCAATCTCCTTCTGACCCAGATCGAGAAAACGCCGTCGGTTAGTTACGTCTTGATTCCCAATCAACACATCGGAGCCTGGAAAACAGGTTTCATGCCTCAATGGATCGCGCGTGAATTCCTCGCGCGACGCGGGAGTGCGCGCTTTATGGAAGAGGCAGTCACCCCGGCCCGCTGCCCCCTTCTCGGCTGGACGCCGCACAAAGTCAACGTGGAGGGCCGGACGATCGGCCCCTGGTTTTTCGAAGTCGACAGGCAACCGGAAGTCGGCCCCGAAGCCTATGATGCCGGCGCAGAAATCCTCTCGGAGTTCTTCCATCGCGAACTGAAAGGTTTCAACTCCCCGGACTTGATGCCCCTGGGGCGCAAGATCATCGAGTGCTGCCTCGCCAACGGAAGTATCGAGGATTACCGGAAACTTATTCCGCATCCGACCCTCCTCGCGAGCGAGGATTGAGGCACCGGGTTGGGCGCGTTGTCGCTTGACTTCCTTGAACGCGGTCAGGCTGTCGGTCTTCGGAGTGCCGCGCAGAGGGAGAGGGTTTATCCCCGGAGTCCGTTCTGCATCCGGTGATTTCTTCGTGAGGAGCAGTGGGGAAACCCGCTCCCGGCAGGATGATGGCTTACCTGACCGCGAACCGCGATTCGAGAGCCTGGTGGGCCTGGCGAACGAGGTTCTCCGTGGTAGCCCAGTCGATGCACCCGTCGGTGATGGAGACGCCGTACTCAAGCTCTTCCAGCGGCCGCGGAAACGATTGCTTTCCGGCGGACAGGTTGCTTTCGACCATGAGGCCGATCACGGAATCGTTGCCCTTGCCGATCTGCTTCAACACCTCAGCCGCGACGGCGGGTTGTGTCTCGGGATCCTTGCCGCTGTTTCCGTGGCTGCAGTCGATCATGATCGCCGGTGTGAGCCCGGATTTACGGAGCGTGGCTTCGGCCTCGGCAAGGTGTGATTCGTCGTAGTTGGGGCCATGGCTGCCGCCGCGCAGGATGAGGTGGCAATTCGGGTTGCCCCGGGTGGTGAGGGCCGATGCGAGGGCGTCCTGGTTAATGCCAAGGAAAGTCTGGGTCTGGGATGCGGCCTTGATCGCATTGATAGCGGTCCCGATGCTGCCGTCGGTTCCGTTCTTGAAACCGAGCGGCATGGAGAGCCCGGAGGCCATCTGCCGGTGGGTTTGAGATTCCGTAGTCCGTGCGCCGATGGCGGACCAGCTGATCAGGTCGGCAATATACTGCGGGGTGATCGGATCGAGTAATTCGGTGGCGGTCGGCAATCCTTCGTCGAGCACGGCCCCGAGGAATTTCCTGGCTTCCCTCAAGCCGGCCTGAATGTCGCAGGAGTTGTCCAGGCCCGGATCCATGATCAGGCCTTTCCAGCCAACGGTCGTCCGCGGCTTCTCAAAATATACCCGCATCACCAGCAGCAGACGATCCGAGATCTCCCCGGAGAGACGGGCCAGGCGGCGGGCATATTCAAGCCCGGCTGCCGTGTCGTGGATCGAGCAGGGCCCGAGGACGAACAGCAGGCGCTTGTCATCGCCGAAAATGATCTCGTGAATCTCCCTGCGGCTCCTGGCGATCAGTTCTTCCTGGCGGTCGCTGCGCGGAATTTGCCCGAGCAGTTCGACCGGTGTCGGGAGAGGCTGAGTCTCCAGGATGTTAATATCAGTTACTTTTTGCACAAAGAAAATTTCTAAGTGATACCGCCCTTCGGTGCAACCCGTTTTCGGGAAAGAAAAAGGCGGGCCGTCTACCCCAAAACGGCCCGCCTGTACTGCTTTCTTAGTTACCCCAAAACTCCCGCCAGGCGGGAGAAAATCTTCTAAAGATAAATAAACAATCAGTTACTTTTGTCCGAGAGTCAAGAGGTTTTTTTTAAATTCCAACTTTTTTCAACCCCGCCTCCCTCCCTCCGAACCCGGCAACCGTTCCGTTCCGGGATCGGGGGTTGAATTCGGGGGATTTTCTGGGACGATGAGGGGATGGCGGATTTGAAATTTCACTCATTCGCTCCTTCGGCCTGGATCGAAGTTTCGGGTGAGGATGCATTTACTTTTTTGCAGGGGCAGTTCAGTAACGACCTGAAACGGAGTGAGGAATGTCCGGTGACCTACGGGTTGTTGCTCGATGCGAAAGGGAAAATCGAAGGGGATGGTTTTGTCCTCGGCTGCCGTGAGGAAGCGTTTTATTTGTTCAGTTATTATTCACCGGCCGCCTCACTCATGGAAAGGCTGGAACGGTACATAATTGCCGACGATGTGGAGGCCGCGGATGTAACGTCGCTGATGCGTGGGGCGGCTGTCTGGGGAACGGGAGCGCGGGACTGCCTGGAGCGCCTGGGGCTTCCCGTTCCAGCGGCCGGGACTTTCGAGAGAAAGGGGGATGCCTGGGTGGTCCCGGGCCGGCGTTCCCCGGAGGAGAATTTTGACGTGTTGTTTCCGGAAGCGAGCCGGGAGTGGACGGGAAACCGGGTAGAGGCGGTCGTCAGGGAAATGGGGGGATCGGGGGTCGATGAGGCGGCGTGTCATTACGAACGGATACGCGCCTGGCTGCCGGCAATCCCTGTGGATCTCGGGAAGCGCAATCTTCCTCATGAGGGCGGGCTGGCGGATTCCGCGGTATCCTATGCCAAAGGGTGTTACACCGGGCAGGAAGTCATGGCGCGGTTGCGGCACAGCGGGCAGGCGCGCAGAAGCCTGGTTCCCGCGCGGATCGACGGCGTGATGTCGGAGCTTCCCTGTCCGGTTTATTTTGGTGAAAAAGAGGCCGGGCGGGTTACTTCTTTCGGCAAACGGGATGGCGAACAGCTTGGGTTCGTTTTGGTGCTCAGATCCATCCTGAAAGAGACGCGTTCTTTTTCGTTCGAGCCGTCGGGAAAAACGGGTATTCATGTTTTGGATGATTTTCTATGCGAATGACGGCGGAACAGGTGAAGCTGGTCCGTCTCTGTGAAGGGATGGGAGCGGATAAAGGCCAGGCGGAGGCAATGGCCGCCCAGTTATTGAAGCGCGCGGACCAGCTGTCCCGCGAGCGTGCTATCTCGAGAACGGAGGCTTTGGAATATTTGTTGAAAGTGCTCGTTTCCGGTCACAGGGGAGAGGTTTACCGCGGCGAAGAGAGTAGTGAGGCCGGAAAAACCGGTAAAAATAGCCGGAATCCGCATAACAAAGCGGATTAATATTGACGCATCATCCAATTGCTCGTTGTTCTGCTGTCATTGCATTTTTCGGGAAAAAGGCAATTGGGACCTCTCACTGTATCCCACAACCAATAAAGGAAAGCACAAATGAACAAATCAGAACTCGTTCTAGAAGTACAGAAGGCCCTCGGCAACGAAACGTCCAAAGCTGCGGCGGAGCGCGCGGTTGATTCCGTTCTCGAGGGCATCAAAAAAGGTGTCAAGAAAGACAAGAGCGTTCAACTCGTCGGTTTCGGAACTTTTGGTGTCGCCAAACGCGCGGCCCGCAAGGGGATAAATCCGCGGACAAAGGAGCAGATAGCGATCAAAGCTTCCAAGACCGTGAAATTCAAACCGGGGGCAGCGCTGAAGGCGATGGCTTAAGCCGTTTCTCGTTGTTTGCGTTAAAAGCCCGCGGCGTAAGGTCGCGGGCTTATATTTTCCCGGGATCCTTCTCTCGGGGCTTTCTGATCCTGATAGCAATCACGACCTGGCCGCCGGCATCGTCTCTCTCAGCCTTCGCCAAAGAGCATCCTGGCGTTTTCGGTGAAGTAGGCGTCGACCGGTTCGTGTAGAAAGAGGAAATAAAGCAGGCCGCCCGCGGCCAGCATCGGGCCGAATGGAACCACGCGACCGAAAAGACCGGAGTCATCATCCGGTCTCTTCTTCAGAAACGGGCGTATCAACAAAAACACGACCAGCCCGGCGGTTCCCAGGATAGCTCCGCCGAATATGGCGAAGAGGCCCCCTTCCCATCCGGTGAAGGCGCCGATGGCCCCGAGAAACTTAACGTCCCCGAAACCCATGGTTTCCTTTCTCAGCACGATCTCGGAAAACAGGGCGATCCAGAGGACCGTGGCGGAACCGATCAGCAGGCCGATGGCGGCCAGAATCAGGGAGCGCAGGTTGTCCACGACAATAAGATCGCCACTCTGGCCGTGCAGCGCGGGGAAAATGAAAGAGAGGAGAAGGCCCACCGCGGCCGCTCCGATGGTGAAGCGATCCGGAATAATCATATGGTCGAGATCGATATACGTGGAGCAGATAAGGATCGACATGAAAACCCAGCCGCATATCGCTTTGCTCGGGGGGAAGAGGACCCAGCAAAGGAGGAAGAGGGCGCCTGTTAGAATTTCGACGAAGGGGTAGCGGAAGCTGAACGGGCGGCCGCAGCATCGGGCCTTTCCCCGCAGGACGAACCAGCTCAGGATCGGGATGTTGTCATACCAGGCGATGGGCTTGCCGCAGGAGCAACGGGACCCGGGACTGATGATGGATTTCTCCGTTGGTATCCGGTATATGCATACATTGAGAAAACTCCCCACTATCGTTCCGAAGACAAAGGATACGGTTGCGAAAAACCAGGGAAAGTGCTCGTCGATGGCGGCTAGCTCGGAAAACATAGGATAGGGTTGTTATGGATTTTGTACGTGGAGTCGATCCCCGAGTTGGCGAGAAGGGGCGAGTGCGGAGGGGGTGAGCGGCCGCCGGGCCTACCCGCGTCCGCACACCTCCGGCATTCCCTCCGGCCCTCTAACCTCTCCGCTTCTTCCCTTCCGGCACTGCCAGGGCGCGTTCGGCGGCCTGGCGCATGGCGTCGACGGAGACGGAGCCGCCGGACCAAATCTCGAGGGACCGTGCCCCCTGGTGAATGAGCATGGAAAGTCCGTGGGCGGCGGGAAAGCCGAGGCGGCGGGCTTCCCGCAGGAGGGCGGTTTCAGGTCGTCCGGGGCCGGGGTAGATCATGTCGTAGACCGAATAATCGCCGCGGAGCGAGGCGAGATCGACCGGAGCGGGGTCTTCCGGGGACAGCCCGAGCGAGGTGGCGTTGACGATGAGCGCGCGGCCGGGGAGATCATGGGGGAGATCTTTGAGGCCGAAGGTTTCAAGCCGGGTGGGAGGCTTTCTGATCGTGACGAGGTCGCGGTAAAGACTGTCCAGGCGTTCGGGGTTCCGGTTGCCCAGCCAGAGTTCCGGGCAGGAATTCAGAAGGCATTGAACGGCTGCGGCGCGGGCGGCTCCCCCGGCGCCGAGCAGGATGACGGGCCCCGAAGAGAGCGGGAAGCCCGGTTCTTCCGCGGTCGCGGTGGACAGGCCGTAGCCGTCGGTGTTGTATCCCTCGTACCCGTCGGGAGTCCAGACCAGGGTGTTGACCGCACCCATCCGGCGGGCGTCGGGGTCGATCTGAGAGAGCAGGGGGAGGACTTCAGTCTTGTGGGGGATCGTCAGATTGATGCCGCGGAACCGGTGCTGGTGAAAAAGGGGCAGTACCTCGGGGAGTTGATCGGGCGGAATATCGAACTTGAAATAACACCATTTGTGAAAGCGCGGGTCCGTCCGGGCCATGCGGGCGAGCGCGGCGTTGTGCATGGCCGGGCTTATCGAGTGGCGGACCGGGTGCCCGAGCACGGCGAGGGAGGTGCCCTGGAAGGACCAGTGGCGGAGATGCTCCGGCTCGAATACACGCTGTTCAGGATCGGCTCCCGCGGGTGCGGGATCGGTAGGTGACTTCGAATTCATCGACAAAGCGAGCAAAGAGTTGCGACATCTCCGGCTGGTTGGCGGCCTGGTAATGATTGACGAGATTGCGGCAGTTACGGCAGAGGACTTCGCGAATAGGGGTGGGTGCCAGATAGGTGAGTTTCGGAGGGACGTTGTGGCTGCGAAGGTGTTCGAAAACCTCTTCGGGCGACCGGAATGTGCCGTTTTCGAACGGATCAATGAAAAACGGGGTGGTTTCAACAAAGCAGCCCACCAGAAAGTGGCCGGGGATTCCCACCGGCTCGAGGGTCAGGCCGCAACGTTGGGCAATCAGGATGTAGAGGGTGCTGAGGGGGATGGGAATCCCGCGTCTTCTGCGGATGACCTCGCTCAGGAAACTGTTCCGGGGATCGGTGTAGTACTCGGCGTTCCCGCGGAAACCGTACTCATGAAAAACCACCCGGTTGATCGCACGGCATTGATCCCGCAAACTCATTGGCGGGACCATGATCTCGCGGCAGCGAAGGGCGACTTCGTCGAGGAAATGACAGTACTTGCCGATCTCGATGTCCGGGTAGACCGTGCGGCTGAGCAGAAAGGCGCCGGTTTCCAGCTCGTAGTTGAGCGAGCGAATGAATTCGGAGAAATCCGCCTGCGGATTGTCGACCTTGAGATCCTGAAGGAACTGCGAGGCGTGGCGGGCCAGGATACGGTTGTCGCCGTTGACGACGGACCGGAGGAAGGCTATTCCGGCGTCTCCGCTGTCCCGGAGTTTTTCCAGAAGCGCGTTGCGGACAACCGGACTCCTGTCGTCCAGCAGTCCAAGAAACGCGTCGGTCAAACCGGGACTGAACTGTTTTTGGTCCACGTTTTGAGTACAATCCAATTCGCGGCGTGGTGCAATCAAGAAAGGAACGAAAGTGCCGGAGCGGCTCCCCGTCTTCTGCATGGCCACGTGGCGGCTCAGGACAGCTCCCCGGCACCCCGGTGAGCCAATCCCCCCCGTTCCCGCCTCACCCCTCGCGCGTTCCGAATAGGGCCGAGCCGATGCGGACGCAGGTGCTGCCTTCCTCGACGGCTTCGCGGAGATCGCCGCTCATGCCCATGGACAGTTCGGGAAGGTCAATGTCGAAGGCTGTTTGCAGGCGGCCGCGCAACTCGCGCAACCGGGAGAAGGCCCTGCGGGCCGGGTTCGGGGTACCGGAAAGCGGCGCAATGGTCATCAGCCCCTCCACCTTGAGGCGGGCCGAGGAAAGGGCGGTTTCCAGGAGGGACGACGCGTCGTCCTCCCTCGCGCCGAACTTGGCTTCGTCATTGCCCGTATTGATTTGCAGGAGAATCGGGAGGGTGCGGTTTTCCTTTTCACAGCAAAGCTTAAGGCGATTGACGAGTTTGATGCTGTCTACGCTTTGTATCCGCGAGAAGTGCCTGGCGGCGAGGGCGGCTTTATTTGACTGGAGGTGGCCGATCAATTCCCAGGAAATCCGGAAATCGGCCCGGGCGATTTTGTCCACGGCTTCCTGAACCCGGTTTTCGCCGACGCAGGGGAGCCCGTAGCGGGCTGCGTAGCCGGCGGCTTCCACGGGGTGGGTCTTGGTGACGGCCATCAGCTTCACCTCGCCGGGCAGGCGACCGCAATCCGCGCGGATTTCCGCGATCCGCTCTTCAAGGGCGCGCGCGTGTTCAGTAAAAGTTTCGTAGGAAATATGCATAAGAAAAGCTTTTGATTGTATTGATTTCTGATTAGTAGGCGTTATTATTCGGATCATGCATATTGAAAACCTGAAAGTTTTCTCCGACCTGGTGAACACCGAGAGTTTTTCCAAGGCCGCCAAGTTGAACGGAATCACCCAATCGGCAGTCAGCCAGCAACTGCGGGCGATGGAGAGACACTACAATATTCTGATCGTGGATCGAAGCCAGAAGCAGTTTCGTCTCACGGCGGAGGGACGGAGACTTTACGACGCCTCGCGGGAGATCCTGCGGATCGCCGAGAAGCTCGACAGCGAGCTGCAGGAGATGAAAAGCGTGGTGAGCGGGCCGATCAACCTTTCGACGATTTACAGCATCGGTCTGCACGAGCTTCCGACCTACGTGAAGCGGTTTCTGCAGGAGTACCCTTCGGTCAATCTCCGGGTGGAGTACCGCCGGTCGAACCACGTCTACGAGGACATCCTGCACAACTCGTTCGATATCGGCCTGGTGGCTTTTCCGGTCAAAATGAAAGGGGTGGAAGTGGTTCCGTTTCGCGAAGACGTGCTGGTTTTGATCTGCCACCCCGGCAATCCGCTCGCATCGAAGAAATCGGTTTCCCTTGGCGAGATCGCCCGGGAAAAATTTGTGGGCTTCGATGCCGATATTCCGACCCGTAAAGCGATCGACGCGATGTTCCGGGAAAAGCGCCTGGAACTCGATCCGGTCATGGAGTTTGACAACATTGAGACGGTAAAACGTGCCGTGGAGATTGATGCCGGAGTCGCTATCGTGCCCCGGGCAACGGTCGAGCATGAGCTGGCGCGCCGAGCTCTGGCGGCCGTCGAGATTGAGGCCAGGGACCGCAAGCGGCCCCTGGCGATTCTTTATCGCAAGGGCCGGGTGCTGACGCCGGCGATGGAGAAATTCATCGGTATGCTGACCGAGAGCGAAACCGGAAAGGCCGCGAAGAAGAAAAAGACGAAGAAGGCGCCCGCGGCTCCGGCCGTTACGGCGTGATCCGGAAGTGGATGCGCTTGCCGGCCTGGATGATGTAGGCGGTTTGCGGCCGGGGAAGCTTCCGGTCCGGCGAAGCGGCCTTCTCCCCGTCCACCTTGACGGCGCCCTGCTGGATGAGGCGCCGCGCCTCCTTTTTGCTCGGAAGGAGCCCGCAGGCGCCGAGAACTTCGAGCAGAGTCGGATCGCCCCCGTCGCCCCCGAGGCTCTCCCAGGCGAATGCCGGCATATCGTCGGGGGTTTCGTTGCGGGAGAAGACCTGTTCGAAGTTTTCCCGCTCCCGGCGGGCGGCCTCGGGAGAATGGAATCGGCCGGTCAGGGATTCGGCCAGTTTTTTTTTCATTTCCATGGGGTGCTCGCGCTTCATGGACTCGATTTCCTCGGGCGTCCTGTTCAGGAGCAGCACGTAGTAATCCCACATGAGGTCATCGCTGATCGACATGATTTTGCCGAAGATGTCCCTGGATGAATCGTTGAAGGCGATGTAGTTGCCGAGGCTCTTGGACATCTTTTGGACGCCGTCGGTGCCCACCAGCAGGGGCATGGAGACGACAACCTGCTCCTCCTGCCCGATGTCCTTCTGCAACTGGCGGCCCACGAGCATGTTGAAAAGCTGGTCGCGCCCGCCCAGCTCGACATCGGATTCGAGCTCGACGGAATCGTGCCCCTGGACCAGCGGGTAGAGGAATTCAACGATGGAAATGGAAGAGTTCGCGGCGTAGCGTTTCGCGAAATCGTCGCGTTCCAGCATGCGCGCGACCGTCATCTTCCGGGTGAGCACGAGGACGTCTTCGAAGGTCATGCGATCGAACCAGGTGCTGTTGCGGTGTATCACCGTCCTGGATTCTTCGAGAATCTGAAAGGCTTGTTCGAGGTACGTCTCGGCGTTGGCATCGACTTCCTCTCGGCTCAGCTGCGGGCGAAGGGAGGAGCGGCCGGAGGGGTCGCCGATTCGCGCCGTGAAGTCGCCGATCACCAGGTGGGCTTCGTGGCCGAGATCCTGGAACTGGCGCAATTTCTGAAAGACGACCGCGTGCCCCAGCGTCAAGTCGGGCCGCGTGGGATCAACGCCGAATTTGATGCGCAGGGGGCGCCCTTTGGCGAGTTTTCGCTCCAGTTCCTCCTCGCTGATGATCGAGTCGGCGCCGTTTCGGATGGTGTGCAGGTCGGTTGCGACGGACATTTCAGACTGTTTCAGACGGGCGCGCGGAACAATTCCGCAATTGTCTCTTGCCTTGCCAAGCAGTTTTTGTGCATGCTTTTTCCCGTCGTGGAAAGAGAAATCTTTCCCTGAATGCCTTTGACCGCTCAGGGGCGCTGTTTCTAGGTTCGGAATCTGGAATGCAAGGCTCGCGCAGGGCGAAGGCGAGTAATCACAGTTGAATTGGAAAGGTATCGAGAAATGGCATTGGAAAAAGGCAAAACCGCACCGGATTTCACTTTGAAAACAAAAACCGCCGACGGGCTCCAGGATGTCCGTCTGAGTGATAATTTCGGGAAAAAGAAGACCGTTCTTCTGTTTTTCCCTTTCGCCTTCAGTGATCCCTGCACGAAGGAAATGTGCGGGGTGAACGAGTCCTTTGGCGATTACGAGAAGCTGGATGCGGCAGTCTACGGCATCAGTGTGGACACCCCGTTCACGCTTGAGGCGTTTGCGCAGAAGAACGGGATCCGGTTTCCGTTGCTCAGCGATTTTAATCGCGAGGCGACGAAAGCCTACGACGTGTTGTTCGAGGATGTTCTCGGTTTTAAGCACGTGGCGAAGCGTTCGGCGTTTGTCATCGACCAGGACGGAACGATTGCCCACGGTTTCTCAAGCGACGATCCGAAGCAATTTCCGGATTTCGACGCCATCAAGAACGCCCTCGCCGGGGTCTGAACCGCGGCCCGGGGCGCGCTGTTACATATAGACCAATCACCTGCCATGAGTTTCAAGCCGAATCCATTCAACGCCCTGCAAACCTTTGGCTCCGAATCCGGCCCGAAGCGGTACTTTTACTCGCTGCCCTCCCTCGAGGAGGCCGGTATGGGGAAGATATCGCGCCTGCCGGTGTCCGTCCGTGTTCTCCTCGAGTCCGTCCTGAGGAATTGCGACGGCGAGCGGATCCGGGAGAAGGATGTGAAGAATCTGGCTGCCTGGAAGGCGGCGTCGCCCAGCAAAGACGAGATACCGTTCGTGGTGTCGCGCATCGTGCTGCAGGATTTCACGGGTGTGCCACTGCTCGTGGATCTCGCGGCTATGCGTTCGGCGGTGGCGGAACTCAAAAAGGATCCGGCGGTGATCGAGCCGATGGTGCCCGTCGACCTCGTCATCGACCATTCGATACAAGTCGACCGTTTCCGCACGGCCGACGCGTTGGGGCTGAATGTTCAGATCGAGTTTCAACGCAATATCGAGCGCTACCGTTTTCTCAAATGGGGACAGCAGGCTTTTGAAACCTTCAGCGTCGTGCCGCCCTCGGTTGGGATCGTTCACCAGGTCAATCTCGAGTATCTCGCGAAAATGGTTTTTGACAGGGACCATGACGGCGGAAGCCTCTTTTATCCCGATTCGCTGGTGGGCACGGACTCGCACACCACCATGATCAACGGACTCGGAATAGTCGGCTGGGGCGTGGGCGGCATCGAAGCCGAGTCCGGGATGCTCGGGCAACCGGTGTATTTCCAGACGCCCGAGGTGATCGGGGTTCACCTGTCCGGAGAGCTCGGCGAAGGCGCCACCGCCACCGATTTTGCGCTGCGGGTGACCGAGATCCTGCGGCGGGAAAACGTTGTCGGAAAATTCGTCGAATTTTTCGGCGAAGGCGCCGAGAAGCTGACCGTGGCCGACCGGGCGACGGTGGCGAACATGGCGCCCGAATACGGGGCGACGATCGGGTTCTTCCCTGTGGATGAGGAGAGTCTCGTCTACATGAAGAATACGGGGCGTCCGGACGAACTGATCGACACGGTTCGGGACTACTACAAGGCGCAGGGCATGTTCGGTATGCCGAAGAAGGGCGAGATCGACTATACTAAGGTGATCGAGCTCGACCTCGGCACGATCGAGCCCTCGGTGGCCGGGCCCAAGCGTCCCCAGGACCGGATGAATGTTTCGGAACTCAAGAGCCGCTTCAACGAGCTGTTTAGCGGGAGCCCGTCGGAAGGGGGATTCGGCAAGCAGCCCGGGGAGCGCGATGCCGAGGTGATGGTGTCTCTGAGCGACGTGACCGTGCATGCGGGCGATGTCGGTTCGGGCAGTCAGGAACTCCGTACGGACGGGACTTCCGGCGAAAGCTGGGGCGAGGTGGAGATGGTCAATAACCGGCCCACCGATGTCGAGCTTGAGGATTTTGAAGCCACCGGTACTCCCGCGCACGGAACGGTGAAAATCCGTCACGGTTCGGTGCTCATCGCCGCGATTACCAGTTGCACCAACACCAGCAACCCGAGCGTGATGCTGGCAGCCGGTTTGCTAGCGAAAAAAGCGGTCGAGAAAGGGCTCCAGGTTTCACCGCTCGTCAAGACCAGTTTGGCGCCGGGATCGCGGGTTGTGACCGACTACCTGGAACAGACGGGGCTCAACGAGTACCTGGACCAGCTCGGTTTTAACCTGGTGGGCTATGGGTGCACGACCTGCATCGGCAACAGCGGGCCCTTGATGGAATCGATCGAGAAGGCCGTGAAGGAAGGCGACCTGATCGCCGCGAGCGTGCTCTCGGGGAACCGCAATTTCGAGGCGCGTGTTCACGGTGCCATTCGGTCGAATTTCCTGATGTCGCCGCCGCTGGTGGTTGCATTCGCCCTTGCCGGGCGTGTCGATATCGATCTGAACGAGGAACCGGTCGGCGTGGGTTCCGACGGGAAACCGGTATTCCTCAAGGATATCTGGCCTTCCCAGGCGGAAATCCAGGAGGCCGTTCTCGGCGGCCTGAAGCCCGACATGTTCAAGCGCCGGTACGAGAACATCCTCGAGAACAATCCCGAATGGGATAAGATAGAGGTGGCCCGAGGCGGTCTTTACGAGTGGGAGGAAGCCAGCACTTACATCCAGAAGCCGCCGTATTTCGACGGTTTCTCGATGGAGACGCGGCCGGTCGAAGAGGTCGAAGGCATGCGCCCCCTGGCCATTCTGGGCGATTCGGTGACCACGGACCACATCTCCCCCGCAGGGGCCTTCAGCAAGGAGACCCCGGCCGGCCAGTACCTTCTGTCAAAGGGGGTGGAGCCCGGACAATTCAATTCTTACGGGGCACGCCGCGGAAACGACCGGATCATGACCCGCGGGACGTTCGCCAATGTCCGGATCAAGAACAAGATGGCCGACGGCCGTGAGGGCGGTTTTACCAAACTGATGCCCGAGGGAGAGATCACCTCCATCTACGACGCGGCCTCCAAATACGCGGAACGCGACACGCCGCTGATCGTGTTCGGGGGAACCGATTACGGGATGGGCAGCTCCCGCGATTGGGCGGCCAAGGGCACCCGGCTCCTGGGGGTGCGTGCCGTGGTTGCGAGCAGTTTTGAACGCATTCACCGCAGCAACCTGATCGGGATGGGTGTCATGCCTCTCCAGTTCCCGGAAGGTGTTAGCGCGGAAACCCTTGGCCTCGACGGAAGCGAGGTTTTTTCCACCGAAGGGATTTCGGATGATATGAGTCCCGGTCAGAAGGTAACCCTTAAGATCGAGCGGGCTGACGGAAAAACGGAGCGGGTTGACTTGACGGCGCGAATTGACACTCCGATCGAGTTCCAGTATTTCCGTCACGGGGGGATCCTGCCCTACGTGTTGCGGCAAATCCTCGAATCGAAGTGATAGCGAGCTATGGCTGAGAAGGAAACAGCGGCGTTCCTGGTCGATGCTTATTCCGATCCGGCCATCGTCAAGGTCAACGGGCGTGTCAATTTCTCCAACAGCGGTCCGCTGCGGGACTTTTTTGACCGGGTTATCGGATCGGGGCAAAAGCGGTTTATCATTGATTTCCGTGAATGTACCGGGATGGACAGCACTTTCCTCGGGATTCTGGCAGGGGTCGCCCTGGAGCTTGGGAAACAGGATCCTCCCGGGAGAATCATCCTCTGCCGGCTTGGTGAACGGAATTTCGAATTGGTCAAGAATCTCGGCCTGCACCGCCTCATGGAGGTGGATCCGGGGGAGCATTCCTTCAAAAGCGATCCCTCGCCGCTTCCCGGAACCCGAAAGGAAGAGTCGCACTCCGAGAAGGCGCGGATGATTCTGGAAGCGCATGAGAATCTGGTCAAGGCCGACGAGGAGAACCGGAGCAAATTCCAGGATGTTATTTCCTATCTGAAGAACCAGGTAGAGTCGCATTGAACCGGTCATGCCGGCAGGGGTCGGTCGGTGGAGGTGTTCGGCCTAAAACCGGTTGGGGCCGGTTTGCGGGGGGCGGATGCCGCCAGGAAGAATAATTTCGACATTTCGGATAACCGGGCAGAATCGGGATTTTGTTGCCCGTATCGGTATTTTCTTAAATAACTGTGGC
>PWMU01000035.1 GCA_003558065.1 Opitutia bacterium
AAAGATGGAATTCGTGAACCGGCCACTCAAAGGTCAATCCAGTGCCGGGAGGTTTCTCACGTGCCGCTGCGGCTGGACTTCCTTTGTCCCGTACACCCCTCGATTGGGATGGCCCGAGTTGAGCAACCAATCCGCGTCGCTTCGCTCGAAGGAGCTGCGACTGGTCTCGACAATCTCCGAGACCCAAATACTAATTGGTTCGCATCGTTGAAAATGTGGGGATTGCGAGAGTCGGTTCTTGACTTGTTCGCAGTGATCGGAAATAACCGTGGTCATTCCTGCGGCATACTTTCCACAGCCCGAGCAGCTCTGGCGAGCGATCAGCCTAAACCCACTTGGCAATAAACCCCCACCCCCTGGACCTATGAGATTGAATATTCGCAATTGGCCGCTTCGCAATTGGCCGCTGCTGGCAGTCGCCGTCACTTTGAATTGTGCGCTTGACGCTCAGATTATCAGCGACGGGTTCGAGTACGACGACGGTTCGCTGCTTGCCGAAGTCTGGGATGGGCGTGCGGCGTTTACGGGTTCAGGGGATGCGGCGGATCAGACCGCGTTGCGGATCGAGAACCAGGCTCTGCGAATCGATTGGGGAACGGCGGTGGCTGAACCTTTGACCAGCGATAAACACAGCGCGCAGCGTTTTTACGGTGACGCTTTTGCGCCCGGAGAGGAGACCGTACTCTACACCGCCTTTGACCTGACCGTAACGGAGGCTCCGACGGCGACTGATCAGGGACGTCCTACATTCTACCTGCACAAGGATGGGGCCGCTGACAGGGGGCGGATCGGCATTCAGGGGGGCGGGGAAGGCGACAGCTTTCAATTGGGGGTTTCGACCAACCCCGGTTTCTACAGTGCGTTCGACTTTTCGGATATCAACCTCTCCCTCAACCAGACTTACCGGATCGGTCTCGCATACGACGTCGATTCCACGACGACGACCCTCTGGGTGGATGCCTCGAGTGCGAGTGTCACGCCGTTCGTGCAGCAGATCGGCAGTCCGGGGGATGCCCGCACCCCGAATCGTGGCGTTTTCCAGGCGGAGTCGGCCGGATTGTCCGCGGAGGAGCATTACGGGGCGATGCTGATCGACGACTTCCAGTTCGGGACCGATGCGGCGATCATTCCGGAACCTTCGACCTACGTCCTTCTGAGCGGTGCCGGGGCTCTGGTTCTGGTGCTGTTGAGAAGGTCTCCGCGCAAGAGGATAGCATGAGGCCGTCGATCCATCGGGGGATCGATTCACTTGCCCGGCTTCCGGTCCTGTTCCTCACAGGGGCTGTGATCGTCGTTGCCCCCGCGCCTGCGAAAGGCGCTGCCGGGCCCGGGCTCGCCGAGCCCGACGGCGCGGAGCCGGTCCTTCTCAGCGAAGACAGCAGTTGGTGCTGGTTTCAGGACGAGCGTGCTATTATCGACGGCGGCCGGCTGCTGTTCACAGGAGTTACCGGAAACGGCGAAATCACACTTACCGTTTACGACTTTGACACCGTCGACCGCAGGACCATTGTTCACAATGCCGACAGCTTCCGTCCGGACGACCACAACGCGGCCGCCCTGCTCGTCCGTCCCGACGGGCGGTACCTGTGTGTCTACGCCGGCCACAACAATGAAAGGAAAATTCGCTACCGTCTCTCCGTTGAGCCGGGAAACCCCTACGACTGGCATCCCGAGCAGCTATTCGACGTCCATGAGCTGGTTACTTACTCCAACGTCTACCAACTTGCCGGGCCGGGTCTGACCTATAATTTTTTTCGCGGCCGGGCGAACGGGTATCCCTATCTTCCCCACTACATGATTTCCGCGGACGACGGTAAAACCTGGGAGTATGGCGGCATGTTGTTCGCGCACGAGGACGGCATACCCTATGTCCGGTACGCCTCCGACGGCCGGGAAACGATTCACTTTACCACCACCCAGGGCCATCCGCGCTTTGACGACAACGATATTTTCCATGCCTTCATCAGGGACGGCGCCTTTTTCACTTCCGATGGCACCCGCATCGGTCCGCTGAGCACCGAGCCGAAAAGCGATTATGGCCCCGGCGACTTTACTCGGGTGTTCGAGGCAACCGGCGATGATACTGCCTGGACCAGTGACATCCAGCTCGATGACCGGGGCCATCCTTATATTGGCTTTACCGTTACCAGGGACCCGGTCCGTGGCGACGAAAACCCCGATGCCGGCGGTTTTGACCATCGTTACCATTACGCCCGGTGGGACGGCGAAATGTGGCATGAACAGGAAATCGCCTACGCCGGCACGCGGCTCTATCCCGCCGAGCAGTATTATACCGGGCTGATCGCTCTCCATCCACGCGACCCGGACGTGGTCTACATTTCCGCCGACGTCGATCCCGACACCAACGTCCCGTTGATTACGGACGGCGAGCGACGCTACGAAATCTTCCGCGGCGACCGGCGTGCCGATACGGATGAATGGCAGTGGACACCCGTTACCGAAAACTCGAGGCAGGACAATCTCCGCCCCATCGTCACCTCCGACGGCCGCCGCACAGTAGTTCTCTGGCTCTACGGCCGCTACACCAGCTACATCGACTACGACATGCAGGTCTGGGGCCTGATTGACCCCTGAGTGGGCGAACCACGCCGGGAAACGCCTCGAGAGCAGGCAATCTCACAGGTCGGCCGGGAATGATATTGTTACACCTCCCCGCCGGGTCCTCCCGGGGCGTGCAGGATGAAGGGCACCTTCAATCCCGCCTCGTAGTTGGTGAGCTTCGAGCCTCCGATGTGGGCGCCGTGATCGGAAAGAAAGATGACCAGGGTATTGTCCGCCCGCCCGCTTTCGCGCAGGACCTCGAGGATTTGTCCCACCGAGTCGTCCAGACGGGCCAGGCTGTTGTAGTAGCCGGCCATCCGCAGCCGGCTGCTTTCCATGATCCTCGGACAAAAGAAGCAGAATATCGGCCGGACGTGTTTCCGCGGCTGCGGATCCCGTCGCAAGCGCGGCGGCGGCGCCGAGCGAGAGCAGTTTCCAGGCGGTGGCGCCGGCGTTTCGCCGTGAGCCGGACGGGGAAATGGGAGGAGGGTTGTTCATGAATTTTTCGCGCAACACCACCCCGTCAATCCAGGGCATCCGGAGTTCCGGATTCCGGGTCTTCTTCGTAGCCGCTTTGAAAAGTGCCGGGATCGGCGGCTTGAAACACGCGGAAAAACCGCCGCTCGTTCGGTTGTGGCGTGTAGAAGCGGCTGATCGGGTCCCCGGCGCCCCGAAAGCGTTCCAGGAACTTCCACTCCTCAAGGTCGTTCGAATGCTCGATGAAGTAATAGAGCCCGTCTTCGGTATTGATATGCAGCTCAACGGCCCGGTTTATCGAAAATTCCGCCGGAATGTCGGGGAGGATTTCAAGGCGTTCAAAGATTCCGAATTCGCCGATTTGGGAAAAGTTTTCCGAGTGTCCCCCGTCGTTCGATCCGGTGCCGGTGCTTAAGATACGGGCTTTGTCAAACTCCATGCCGGCCCGGGCGGCCCATTCCACCGCATAATCGGCGAAATCGACGTCCATCCCGGATTCGGGGGCTCCCTTCAGAGTGGTTCGACCGGTGGATCGGTTGTAGGTGAGAGTCAAATCCGTAAACGCTTCGAACGCGCCCCCGCCATGATAACGGTCCACGCCGTCGTCCCGGAAGGCGTCCAGATCGAACGAGAGAGTCTCGCCGTCCGGCCCGTGGGTGTCGACCCGGATTCGACCGTTGCTCTGAAAAGCGAGTTCGATGTCACCGTGTTCTCCACCGTCTCCTCCCAGGATGCGGACCGCCGGAACGAACCGGTCCTTCATTCCGGCGTTGTCAGCCGTCGAGAAAGGGAACCGGACGGTGAACCGGACGATGAGCTCGCCGGCCGATTCCGAAATCCGGAACGCGCGTTCCAACCGGGCGCGTTCTCCGGCGGGCGTGTCAAAGGTCAGTCCGCGGGTTCCTTCGAATTCGTCGATCCGGGCCATGGCCGGGTTTTCCAGCGCGGTCCAATCGCCGTGTTCTCCGGGAAATTCACCGGTTGGCAGGATCGAGAAATCGTCGTAAAAGACCGGCGGAGGACCGTCCCAAACCTCCCAGTCATCGAAATAGAGCTGCAGCACCCCGCCCGACTCCCGCACATGGTTCACCAACGTGTCCGAGGTATACATCTTCATCGGGTTCCAATCGGTCATCGGTGTCGGCGTGCTCGCCACCGGGCTGTAGGTCCATCCCGCCACATCGAAAATCACCTTCCGTTCGCCCCCTTCGGGGGTGACGGCAAAATAGAAACGTCCGTTCTGGTCGTCTCCCTGCCTGTAATAGGTTTCCAGGGTAATCCACTGCGCGATCGGCACCTCGAAATCCCGGTCCGTTTCGTTCCAGATAGTGATCCAACGTTCGTCGTGCCTCTGTGCGTGAACCGAAAAACGGAGCGGTTTTCCCGCCCCCTGCTCCTTGGACAGGTCGACTTTGATCCGGAACGGATAGGGGTGCCCGATCCACCCCGCCGCAAGCCAGAGTTCCTCAATCGTCAGCCAGATGAAGCGTTCCGGGTATTCCCTGAGCAACTCCATGTCCGGGTGAAGGTAAAGCCGCCGCTTCTGATACACTTCCGTCAGATCGGTGTTGTTGTAGACGTTGGCCTGGATCCGCCCTTTGTATCCGGTGGCGGAAGAGCCCGAGGGGGTGCGGGGGTTTTTCATCCAGAAATGGAGCACGTGATTGTCCTCCCGGGTGGGATCGGGGATGATCCGGGCGAACCGGTCCTCAACCTCTCCGCCCTGGTATTGAATGTTGAAGAAACCGACCTTCGGGTAACCCTCCAGATCGTTTACCCAATCGTTGGGAGGGGCCACCGAATGATCGACGCCCCGGATGTCGTCGTTGACGCCGGAGCCCCGGGGAATCAGTGTCGAATCGGGCTCGAAGCCGGACCGGAAAATCGGACGGCCTTCGCCCACCCCCGTCGCGTCGGCGATGAAACCTCCCGCGCAGGCGAACCCTAGAAGCAAAAGGCACGGGTTCCGACCTCGAAGGGAAAGGAGCATGGCAGCCGTACCAGCCCGGCAGCGGTTCCGGAACAGCGCGCGGAGCCGGCGGAACCGGAGCGAAAGAAGCCACGGGATGGTGCGTGCCCTCATTCGATGGTTTCGGCGGGAATTTGAAAGCTCGGGATTAGCGAAGATATCATTCATGTACGTCGCGTTCACCTTTGGAGTGACATGGTTGTATAAATACCATGCGAACCTGAGCCTTTATGCGGTGTCCGGGAGGTGAAAGGCAAGGTTTTCCTCGTCTGTTTCGAGGCGTTCGGCGCGTGCCGGGCGGACAGGCTGTGGCGGGCAACGGGGTGGATCCGGTCCGCGCGGGGGAAACAACCCCCGGCGGTTCTTCGCCTTTACCCAAAAGATACATTTTTTTTACCAAACCGGCCATGGCGGTTATCCGCGCCGCCGGTTATAGTGCTCGCCTGTACTGTATGATCGATCCGCTTACGCCTTCGATGGAAGCCAGTATCGATACGCCCTGAATTAAGACCAACCCATTGATGATGAAGTCGAAACGAGAGATCGGGTTCACCCTGATCGAACTGCTGACCGTCATTGCGATTATCGGTATCCTCGCCGCCATTCTGATCCCGGTTGTCGGTTCCGTGCGGGACCGCGCACGCAGCGCGGTGTGCCAGAGCAATCTCCGGCAATGGCATACGGCGTTACTCCTGTACGCCGAGGACCACAACGGGCAGTTGCCCAAGGGGTATTACGTCAACGCGCCCCAAGGGCGCGATCAATTCTGGTCCGGGAGGCTTGCCCGGTACATGGACTACGGAGACGATATCTGGGGGCGCCAATCCCCCCTGATTCACGATACCGTGGCGGAGTGTCCTTCCGTTCCCTGGAGAGGCGAAAGCACGTATATCAGTTATGGGGCGAGCGTCCACGGGGAAGACGGCCAGGCTCTGGCTACGGACTGGTCGAGCACCGACGACCCTCGTGGCACCCACACCATCGAGCAGGTTCAGCCGCGCACGATTGTCTTTGGCGACACCGGACCGGATTATTCCTCACGGTCCACCCACCTCGGTTGGCGGGGTTCCAATATGGCCTATCGCCATAACAACCGTGCGAACCTCATCTTGATGGGGGGAAGTATCTATATTGCCTCAGGGGACGATCCGGCGGATCCCCCGCTCGAACTCTGGCTGAGGGACAGGTGACGTTCGGAGGTTCTTCAGTTCTCAATATCAACTGCTGACAATAATACTATGAAAACAGACCGAAAGGAGCGCAAAGCTTTATGAATACGACGAAAAAAACGCTGGCATTTGCAGCCGTTCTCCCCCTCGCACTGAGCGCCTCATCCTACGTCGCCGGAGACGTGGAAACACGAAGCCTCTTTTTCGACGATTTCTCCGAATACGAGATCGGGGATCCGCCCGGCGGCGACTGGAATCTCGAAATCGACGATTTTAAACAGGCCTATATTGACGAGCGTGAGGACGGGACGCCTGTTTTGACAATGACGAATACCGACCCGTTTGGGACGACTCAAGCCGTGGTTCAATTTGATCCACCGCTCGAGGACACGGTGGTCCTGGAGTTCGAGTGGAACCGGTTGACCGGTCGAGCCTACGAGAACCATGAAGGAGAGGAAATGTCGATCGTTCCCGATATCCGTCTGGTTGCGGATTCAGAGGGAACCTCTCAGGGAACCTGGGCGGCGATAGTACGTTTTCGCAGTTGGGACCGGATGAGCTGGCGGTACCGGATTTCCGAGGATGAGGATGGCGGCGAGAACCTGACCGGAAGCGACGATTTTCTTTTCGATGAACCGTTGCAGATCCGCGTCCATTACACCCGCAGCACGGGTGCCGTCTTGATTCAGGTCTCGAAGGACGAATTCGAGACGGTGGAATGGGAAGGCGGAGGTGACGGAATGCCGGGCCTCGATATTAATGGGGTTGCCATACTGTCGGGCAATCGAGCCGGGGACGACCGCCTCTACGCGGACCCGATTTGGGACATCAATTACGTTTCGGTGTGGGGCGAAGGGATCCCCGCGATCGGCAGCTACGCCGACTGGGTGACCGCTTTCATGCAGGAGGAGCATCCGGAACAGACCGGACGCATGGATGATCCGGGCGGTTTCGGCATTCCCAATTTCGCGCGTTACGCCTTCGCCCTGGACCCGCTCCGGCCGACGGAGGCCTCGCTGGAGGCGGTCCGACTTCTCGAAGAGGAGGAACCCCTGGGGCTTCGCTTCCGTCGATACGAGGGAATCGACGATATCGCTTATACGGTCGAATCGGCTTCGGATCCGGCCGGGCCGTGGGAGGCGCTGGCGCTCGAGGAGTTTTCCGTGGGGACCGAATCGCTCGGAGACGGCCGCGAGGAAGTACTGGTGCGGGGAGCGTCTGAAGAAGAACGGCGGTTTTTCCGGCTGGTCGCCGGAGTGCCGGTACCGGAGGGCGCGATCCTTTACGAGGATTTCGAAAGCTATTCCGAAGGCGAGACTCCCGGAGACCCCTGGGTGACCGATATCCCCGAGGGCACCGAGGCGTGGGTGCAGGGAACCGCCGGCTCCCGCTACCTGACAATGACGGATACTTCCGAAGAGGCGATCGCGACGATGGTCCGTACCTTCGACACCGAAGGGGCCGACAGTGTGTCGGTGACCTTTGAGTGGAACCGGAAAACCGACCGGGCCTACGAGGACGAGGACGGCAACACGCCGGCCAATTCGCCCTCGTTTCTTTTGCTCCGCGATATTACCGATCCGCCGACAGTGTGGTCGGACAACATGATCGTACAGTATGGTTTCCGCAGCTGGGACCGCGGGGTCGTCTGGATCCGGACGCCCGAGGACGAACTTCCGCACATGGATGTCGGCTCCGATGACTTCCTTCACGATGAGCCCCTGAAGCTCCGCATGACCTACCACCGTGACGGCGAGCTGACCCTGGAGGTGTCCAAGGACGACTTTGAAACGGTGGAGTGGAGCATGACCCAGGATACCGTTGCCGACGCCAACGTCAACGCCCTGGCGATCCGCAGCGCCAACCGGGGCCACTCGAGCAGTGTTTACACCAGTCCGATCTGGGAAACCCGGTCGGTGCTGGTGACCACGTCGCAGGATTGACCGACCATCCGCCGCCCGGTGCGCGTGCCAGCGCGCCGGGCAGGGGAAAAGAACTGTGTGCAGTATAAGTGGGCCGTTTGATTTCGGACGTGGAGGGGTACGGCACCAAAGTCGTTCCGGGAAACTCCGCGCTGGATCCAGACCGGCCACGACATTGAAAAGCGCATCCAAACCTTAAGCCAACCTGCATCCTTATGAAATCCAATAATTCCTTCATGGGAAAACGTTCCTGCCTGTTCGGAACGATCCTCGCCGGCTGCCTGATTGCTGCCGGCAGCCCTTTTGCGGGCGCCGGTGAACCGGTCGAGGTCCCGGTTTTTTACGAGGACTTCTCCACCTTCGAAACCGGCCCCTTCCCGGGTACCAACGAGAATTGGGAGGAAACGGAGAACCCGGGCCGCACGTTCATCACCGACTTCGAGGGGTACCGCGGGTTGACGTTTGACACGCCCGCTGAAGAGCGGACAAGGGTGGAACGGGCGTTCACCCTTTCCGAGAATGCGGAAGAAGTCGTGGTCCGATTCAACATCCGGTTTCCGTTCGCGACCGCCGACAACGACGATATGAACACGCAATTTGTTCCCGCCGTGAAGTTTTTGGGGGACGAAGGCGAAGCCGGCGACATCAGGCTGGCTTTCCAGAGCTGGGGCCGGTTTCGCGTGTTCACGCTTCATCCGGATACCGGCACCTTGGGTGATTTCAATCTCGACAGCGAGAGGGACGACGGGGTTGATGTTTATTCAGGGACAAATCGCTTTGAGGAGTTCACGGAATTCACCCTTACCTACAACCGGGATACGGGCCTGACGACCCTTTCCGGTTCCTCCGACACCGCCTCGGGTGCCTGGGAGGATTACACGGTGGAATGGGAGGCGTACCCGGGAATGGAATTCGATACGCTCCGCATTTCCAGTGCCACGAGCCAGGCGGGAAATCGAGGGCACATGGAGAACTTTTCGCATATCAGGGACATGGGCGTATTCGAGCCTCTCGAGCTCGCCCCGGACGTGCCTGCGGAGGTTGCGCTATTTACGGCGGTGGAGCTCGACATTCCCACCGAAGAAGGGCCGTACTACCTGATCCAGGATTCCGAAGACATGGAAACCTGGCATGATGTCGAGCTGTTCATGGGCGAGGGAGAGCCGGTCACCCGCTTCTTTTCAACGAGGGATGGCGACCGGAGGTTTTTCCGGGTGCTCCGGACCGAGCAGTAGCGAGGGTAGAGAGGAAAACCCGGGTTTTCCAATCCCATTCACTGGAGGAGTGCGATGAACAGCTTTGATACCGACGGTATGCGAAAGGACCCCGGCCCGCCGGCCTGCGGCGGGGGGTTTACCCTGATTGAATTGCTGACGGTGATCGCCATCATCGGCATTCTGGCGGCCATTCTTATCCCGGTTGTGGGTCGCGTTCGGGAGAGCGCCCGCAATGCTGGCTGCCAGAGCAATTTGCGTCAGTGGCACCAGGCCTGGATGATGTATGCGAACGACAACAACGACCGGGTGCCGACCGGATTCCATTCCGATCCCGACCGTAGGCACTGGCCCAGGAAGCTGTGGATTTACATGGATATCGATCAGGAGACTTCCGGCTCAGGAAACGTCATGCCGCATGCCCAGACCGTGGGCACATGTCCCGCTCACGAAGACGATCATCCGCACGGCCCGCTTTACGTGAGCTACGGCTACAACACCTACGGTCTGGGTACTTCCGAAACCAGCACCCGGCCGAGCCTTCTGAATATCGAGCCGCACGTGCTGGTCATCGCGGACTCGGCTGCCGATTGGCACCTGAGCTGGTTGGGAAGGCACATGAATTTCACCAGGCATAACGGCCGGGCCAACTACGTTACCGCGGGCGGATCGGTGCGATCGATCAGCGAGGAGGAGCATGAAGACCTCGTATCGGATACCCAGAGAGCGGAAAACCAATTGTACGGGTCTTACTTTCGTCCCGACCGGCCGACGTGGTGACATTCCGGCAACCGTGCGTTCTGCGGAGGGATACCGGTATTTTGAGCATCGGGACGCGATCCTGCGCACAGGGTCGACCCTGTTTTCCTTAGCATTGATTTATTTCACAGCCTGCAACGAATCGAGTTATGCCGCGCGTCATCGGGTTTTCGGATTTCAAACTCAGGATCATTCCCCTCTCGAGAGGGGACCATGCGCAAGCATGGTGGGTGTGTTTTCCGAAAGCTTGATGAAGGAAAGTAGTTAACCCTCGCATTCCGCTTTCAATGAATCGCTTTTTTTATCTATGTTTTCCAACGCTGGTCTGGCTGGCGGGCTGTATGGTTACCTATTCGCTTGAGGCGCTCACTCCACGCGCCTACGACGAGACGCGGGTTCTTTTCGATTTCACCGTTGCCGAGGACCGGGAGGCGTGGACGCTCCGCTCGCAGACGCGGATGGAGCCGGTGAAGGACGGCGTTGCGGTGACCTACGAGCGCTTTGAGGCCGGATTGGGCCTGGAGCGCTGGCCGGCGATTTTTATCACCCGGAACTCGGGAAGGCTGGGCGAGGGGGATTTCAGCGGCTACGACACGCTGGTGGTGGAGTTGTACAACCCGATGGAGCGGCCGAACGATCCATCGCGTTTCAGTATTCACCTGCGCGACGGGGAGGACTCGAGGGTGAGCCTGCGCAGCGTCGTGGTGTATCCGGGAGAGGTGCGGCGGGTGGAGGTTCCGCTGCGGCAGTACCGGCGCTACATAGACATCTCCGACATAAACCAGTTGCATCTTTATGCGAACGAACCGGAGGAGGATTTTACCCTCGAGCTCAGAAGAATTGAGCTTGGGATAACGGTACTGGAGGAGGCCGAGGGGGTTCTGGAGCGGGCGCGGGAGGATCTGGAGCGGGCCGGCCGGGTGCGCGGCGGGAATTTGCGCGCGGTTCAGGCGCGCGCGCTTGTGAGCGAAGCGGAAGCGTTTGTGGAGGGGTTGCGCGAGACTCCCCCGGCCGGATCGCACGAGGTGGAGGCGGCCCGGCGGCACGCCGAGGAACTCGGCGTGCGCGCTCTGCGGGTCTCGGGCCGGGTGAGCGAACTGGTTGCCGGGGAGGACCTGGGGATCGATGGGGTTGGCCTCGGGCTTGTGCCGGTTTCGCCTATGAAGCATGTGCACCTGCGGAAGGGGGAGCTGGAGGGGGAGTTTGCCTCGTCGGTGCGGCTGCACGGGGCCGGGCGGGAGTACGTGAGCGTGCAGGTGGCGGTCTTTCCGTTTGGAGGGGACCTCGAGCAGGTGCGTTGGGAACTGTCGGACCTGGTGGATGGTGCGGGCAACCGTGTTGAGGGGACGGTGCGCGTGCTCGGGTACGTAAAGACCCAAGCGCCGCTTTACCCGGTGCGGCATGTGGGCTGGTGGCCGGATCCGCTCCTGGATTTTCTGGACAGCATCGAAGAGGTCCCCCGAGACGAGGTGGGAACGCTGTGGGTGACCTTCGAAATCCCCGCCGAGGCACCTGCGGGGACCTACGAGGGAAACCTGGAGGTGAGCGGGCGGGGAATCGCCCCGCGCAGTCTCGGGATCCGGATGGAAGTCCATCCCTTTACCCTGCCCGAACGTCCGTCCCTGCCCAACGCACCCGCCTTCAGCGATGGCTGGATCCGGCAGTTGTATCCGGACCGGGCCGAGGAGATGGTCCGTATATTCGAGGACTGGTTCGTAGGTGAATACAAGCTGAATCCGGGCACGATCTACAGCCGCAACCCTCCCGATTGGTCGGTGGAGCGGTTGCGGGAATTCAGGGAAATGGGAATGACCGCCTACCCCTTGTTTTACGTACATGCCCCGCGAGGTGAGGATTTTGATGCCCGGGATCTGGACCGGCGGTTGGAGGCGAAGATTGAGCGGGCCCGGGATCACCTGGTGCGGGCGGAGGAGGCCGGAGTGCGGGAGCTCACGTATATTTACACCTTTGACGAGCGCCCCCACCACGAGGTCGAGGTGGTTTACGGCACAGCGGCTCGCCTCGAAGAGGAGTTTCCGGATATTCCGCGCATGACCACCGCGTTTGACCGGAATTTCGGGACCCGCCATCCGCAGGGTGAGATGATCGACATGTGGGTGCCTCTGACTCCGCGTTTTGATATTTTCGAGCCTGTGATTCGGCGGGTTCAGCAGAAGGGAACCCAGGTGTGGTGGTACATCTGCCTGGAACCTTATCCTCCGTACGCCAACTGGTTCATCGAAAGCGATCCGGTGGAGGCTCGCCTGCTCACCGGAGCCATGGCCGCAAGCTACCGGCCCGACGGGCTTCTTTACTACAGCACCAATCGCTGGCCGGACAACGATGCGGTGATTGCGGAAGGTCCCCGCACCTCTTGGAACCCCGCGAGCTACGGCACGTACAACGGCGACGGCTGCATCATGCTGCCCGGCCCGAACGGTCCGCTGGCCACGCAGCGGCTGGAGAACGTTCGCCTCGGAATGCAGGATTACGAGTATTACCAGCTGCTGGCCGAACTTGTCGGCGCCGATCACCCGGAAGCCCGGGTGCCGGATACACTGGTGAAGAACCTGGTTACCTACACACGCGAACCCGCGGAGGTCGAAGGTGAACGAAGGCGCCTGGCGGAAAAGATCATCGAAAATCTGTAGGTTGGCTCGCGGATGACGCGGATCTTCATCCGGAACAGCGATCCGAAAAGGGTGGCGCACTCGTCGGATGAATCCAGGGATGATCCCTGTGGACGGGAAGTCCGCCTCAACCTCGCCGTCACATGGAGAGTGCAGCCTTTTGAAGGGAAAGGTTCCGGCGGGACTGGTTGAATGGGAAAGGGCTTCAGGGGCGATCGCTTCGGAGCGGAAAACGGGGCCGTGAAGTGGCGAAGTTCCGGAATAAAAATAGTTTGACTCACTCCCTCTTTCCTTCCAGCCTCTGCCATGAAAATGGTCGCAGCGTTTTTTGCTTTTGCTGCTCTGCCACCCAAATCCAACCCAAGAAACCCATGAAAATGATAAACCGTTCCCTCCTGGGACTGTCGGTTATGTTGGCCGCAGGGGCCTCCATATCGTACGGTCAGTTACAACTTCTCGAAGAATGGGATTTTACCGCTGCGGATCCCGGCCTGCGCCCCAGTGAAGTCGGGGGCAATCTGGGGAGTGGCCTGGCATGGAACGGCGATGGTTCCGGGCAGTTTACGACCGGCTCGAGCTTGAGGGTTTCGCACGATTCGAATGACCTCGATGGCTGGGCCAACAGCCATGTGGATTTGAGGAATCACCCGGACTTCGCAAATTTTCACACATGGAGAGTCGAATACGATTTCGGCGGATGGAACTTCGAAGGCGACCAATCGGACCGGCGCCTTTCGACCGCGTTTGTAGCAGGTGACGGGTCCTTCCTGTTCGCTGCCAACGCCTCGATCAGGTATTTTGAAGCCGATCCCAACCCGTTGACCCTGCGGGGCGAAGCGTTTGGCACCGGTGGTTCGGGGGGAACGCCCGCCCTCCCCGGAGAACCGATCGACAACTGGAGTCCGGAACGCACCGATCCGGTGAGCCTGCGGGTGGACCACACCCACGACCCGGCCAACGGTGTTTTTCATTACTCTGTATTTTACGACAATGGCGACGGCTTCCAGACCCTCGTCGACCAGGCGGCCACCAGTTCCGAGAGGACCAAATATTATGTTCGGATCGGAGCTTTTGGGGATGACTGGGGGGACAGCTTCATCGACATCGACGGAATGCGGGTATATGCGGTCCCCGAACCCTCCACCTACGCGCTGATCCTCGGCCTCGGTTTCGGAGCGTTCGTGCTGTGGCGTCGCCGTCGCGGCAAGAACTGATTCCTGCAGGGCTTTCAGGATTCTTTATACTTCCCCGCATCAAGTTTTCGGATTCTCCTACCGCCCGTCTTCCAATTCTTTCCCCTCTTGAGAGGGGGGACCAGCCGCAAGGGTGGTGGGGTGTGTTTTCCGAAAACTTGATGACGTGCAATATAAATGCGGCGGGCTTCACGGCCCGTCGCTTTTTTTGGTGGCCGCCACCGGTCAGGCATGAGCCTGTTGAGCTCAAAAAGCGACACAGGCATAACAGTAAAAAATCACAACGCTTGACCGGCCGTCGCCTCTTTCTCTACTTTAATTGTCGGCGCTGATGGTTTTCTGGAATTACGGAGCTTTTGCACGGCAGCGATAATGAAAGCTTCACCGATTCGGCCCTTGACGCTCACCGATTGTCAATCTCCAAGGAAATGAAATGAAAGGGAAAGCTGCATGATACACCTGATAACGTATAAAAAAAACACCGTGAGCCTGTTTGCCGGCGTACTGATCGCCGCCGGACTGGGTCTTGGTGTCCCGGACGCAAAGGCTGACAACGGACAGTGGATTATCACGAAAAATCCGTACGAATACGTCGATTGGGGAAGTTACGGCCAGCATCTGGGCAGCTTGCACAACCACACCACCGAATCGGACGGCGCCGACGACCCGTCCAAAGTAATCGACGACTACCGGGCCGCGGGTTACGAAATCCTGGCGATCACCGACCATAATCACCACACCTGGCCGTGGTCGGATTACGGGCGTCACCCGGAAAAACTGGGAATGGTGGCGATACCTTCCAACGAACTCTCCCGGCACCACCACACCAACAGCCACTTCACCCGCTACCCGCAGCCTTTCCGGGACAACTCGACAGGAGACCTGGAAACCTCGCTCGCCGAACACGAAGAACTGGGCGGTTTCGCGCATTTAAACCACCCGGGGCGCTACTGGAGCACGGACGACGACGGTGAAGTCCCCGAGGACGTGCTGGAGGACTACATTGCGCTTTTCAAGGAGTACCCGAGTCTCCTGGGCTTTGAAATCCACAACCAGAATGACCGCTACCCCCAAGACCGCCTGCTCTGGGATGCCTTGTTGACCGAGTTTATGCCGCGCCGGGCGATCTGGGGTTTCGCCAATGACGACAGTCACAACTTCAACCAAATCGGCCTCAACGCCACGCACTTCGTGCTTCCCGACCTCACCCTGGACCACGCCAAACTCGCGCTGATTCGGGGCCAGTTTTATTCCTCGGCGATCACGACCCACCCCTCCGACGAACGCGATCGTGACGAGACTCCGCTCATTCGGCATATCGAGTACGACGAGATCGCCGGGACCTTGATGGTTGTGGCCGATTCCGGCGGTGCAACCGTACCGGAGAGCGAGTACACCTGGATCTCCGCCGGCGGAGAGGTCGTTCAGGAGGGAGGCAAGGTATTGGACCTCAACAATACGGAAGGCCTCGACAAGTACCTTCGCGTGGAAATCCGCGGCGAAGGCGGCACCACTTATACTCAACCGTTCGGTGTTCGACAGCGCCCCGAATAATCGGAGATGAAGCAAGCGGCCCTGAGCTCCCCGGGGATAGCCGCGCGGCGGGAAACGTTCCAGTCGACCACCGTGGCGCTCGCCCTGGGGATGCTTGCGGCGGCTCCTGCTGTCCTGGCGCACCCGGTCTCGCTCAGTTGGGCGGAACTGGATGTCCGTGACGATAAAATCAAAGTCACGCTCGAGCACCTGGTGGAGGATTTTCTCTTCTATCAGGATCTCGAACTGGTGGAAGACAAACCGGTCGCCTTTGACACGGTGGCCGAAAAGGCCGAGGAGCACAGGACCTTTTTGCAGCGCTATTTTGCCCTGCGCGACCGTGACGGAGACCGGTTCGCTCTGGAAGCGGTATCGATCGATCTATCCGATATTCCCGAAGACGGGGTGCCCCAACCGGATCTGATGAACCACGCGGTCGTCTACGAGTTTGCGGCCTCCTTCGACCCGGCCGACCCCCCGGAATTTCTAAGCGTCTATCAAAATTTCGGCGGGAAGGATCCGGCGGTGCCCGCGGAAACGACGGTGCGTTTGTTTCACCGAGGCGTGAACATGCACAAGCGCATAGGCCTCGCCCACGGCACGCCCCACGTCTACGAGCTGGACTGGGATCTGGACTTCGAAGCCCTGAAGGCTGCACAAGAGGAGAACCAAGAGCGTTCGCTGCTGGAGGAACTTCGCGGAGAAGACGACCTGGGAATCACCAGTTACGCCTGGGTTTACAACTACATTTACATAGAGGAGGACGAGGTGCGCCACGAGTTGCTCGTGCCCTTCCTGACCCTCGAGACTTGGTTTCCCATCGAGCGCGAGTCCGAAGGCGTGCTCACCGTCGAAGAACAGCGGCAAATCGAGGCGGACCTCATCCCGTTTCTCCGCGAGCACAATCAGGTGATTATCAACGGGGAGCCCGTCGAACTCGAACTCGATAGGCTGGAATTTTTCGGGCCCGAACACCGCGATTTCGCACAAGAAGCGCCCGAACGCGGCGTGAGCGCCTACAGCGCGCGCGCGGGCATCATCGCTTCGTTTCCCTCATCCGAACTCCCCGCACGGGTCGAATTTGAGTGGGGGTTCTTCAACAAGCATATGGACCATTTGACGCCCCGGATCTACGCCTACGACGGCGAGGTCCGCCGGGGCTTCTTCGACTATTTCGACCGGCGTTTCGTCTGGGAGCATCCCGAAACGCCCGAATTGGCACGGCTCGACGACATTCCCGCCCCGGAACCGCCCTCGACGCTTCAGCTGCCGGTTCTGTCACTGGCCGGTGGAGGAGCGGCGTTGCTGTTCGCGTTAAAGGGACTTCGGTCGAGCCCGTCCCGCCGCCGGCTCACCTGCGCGCTGTTGGCCGCCGGCTTTGCGGCCGGCTCCATTGCCGTCCTGCCCTACGCGCGGGCGGAAGTGCCGCATCCGTTTCAATCCTATCCGGAAATCGACGACGACCGGGCATCGGCGGTCTTCGAGAAGCTCCACCGGAACATTTACCGCGCTTTCGAGTACCGCGATGAGGATCGCATCTACGAGGCGCTCGACCGGAGCGTGGCCGGACCGCTGCTGGAACAGCTCTACCTGCGGATACGGGAAAACCTCACTCTGGAGGAACAGGGAGGTGCCGTTTCCAGGATCGAGGAGATCGAGATTCTCGACGGGGGCCGCGAACCGAGTGCCTCCTCCTCCAACGCGTATCAGAGTTTTGATTACAGATGCGTGTGGACGGTGACCGGTACCGTCGAACATTGGGGGCACATACACACCCGGAAGAATCAATATGAAGCGCTTTTCACGGTTGAAGGTCTCTCGTCGGGGTGGAAGATCACAGCCTTTGATCCGCTCCGGGAGGAACAGGTGGACAGGCGGATTCGTTTGAGGCAATGAACATCCGGGGTTTTAGCCTCAAGTTCGTGCGGTGGGCGAAGCAAGGCGACTTCGGATAAAACCTAGCCAGGCCCCGGTGGTTGCCCGGGATTGGAAGATGAGTCGGTTTCAATGCCAGTTTTCGAAACCGCTTCTGGAGCAGCGAAATGAAAGGGCATGGCGAAGGGAACCCTATAGTCCCAAAAATTTGTTAATAAATTCCGGATACAAGACCTTGAAAATGCCCTCCTGAGTGGGTTGGAATCTAATCGTCAAACAAAAAACAACCCAAAACAGGAAGCCATTGAAAATGAAGGTTTGCGATAAGAAGACTTTTAATAAAGTCCTATGCGATTCCCATTAATTTCCGTATGGGTTGTGATTGGGGATTGGTGGTTGGTTCGGCGCACTCGCGCACGGTCTTATGC
>PWMU01000149.1 GCA_003558065.1 Opitutia bacterium
CGTTGTCCGGATGGCTGGCTTTTAATAGAACGAGGGGTTTCTGCTCGTGACTGCGGGCGTACTCAATGATTTCCATCCGGTCCGAAACCTCGGCCAGCCGTTTCAGGTAGCTGACGGTCTGCTCGTGCCTCAGATGCCACTCGCCCACTTCGAATCCGAAGTGTTCCTTTGGCGTCGGAATCTCCGGATCGAATTCGATTTCCGCCGGAAAATAATAGTCAAGGGACGGCCCGTCTTCCCCGGCGAGAACGAGTCCGGCCGGAACCAAAGCCGCCAGCGCGGATAGGAGCAACAAGGTGTTTCTCATGCCGAGCCAGTAAACGGAATCGGTGCGGCGGGTCAATAGCCGTGTGCGGAGTGAGAGGAGGGCGGCATCGCTTCGGGGCGTGCATTATCGCAGGGCGGAGTTCCCGGAGGTTCGCTCCAATGCCGTTTTTTCCAAAAAAGGCAGTCCGGCGGTCCCGGGTTGCCAATCCGCCGGACCTTGTGCATTATGGTAAGGAGGGTGTATGGTTTGGTTGAGCCCTTCCCGTGAGTTCCGAACACGCTGCTGTACGGATCCCGGCTTTTACGCCAGCCAGAGAGGCAAACTTTGGCTGGCGCTCAAGCGCTCGCTCGGCAACCCCGCTGCAGTTGTTTCGTCCGGCGGGCGGGGATGTGTTCCCGGTGGTTTCGAAAATCCCTAGGCGGACAGCCGACGACCTGCTTGAAACGGCGTGAGAAATGAAACTCGTCGCAGAATCCAAGAATTTCCGAGACCTCGCGATTTCCGTGACCGGAGAGCAGGAGTTGGCAGGCGTGTTCCATTAGGCATTTCATGTGGTAGCGCCCCGGCGAAACTCCCACGTGTTTGGAAAATCGCTTGCGGAAGGTTTCATACGACACGCCAACACGCGCGGCCAACTCCTCCCAGGAGACTTGTACGGATTTCTGCTCTTCCAGAATCCGCGCCGTGAAATGCGCCCAATCTTCCTCGGACTTCTGTTGTGCGAGTTCGAGGCTTTCAGTCGAAAGGATATCCGCAAGCAGTTGTTGTAAGCGACACGCCTGGGTGAGGGACTTGCGCTGACTCGGATAGCGCGACCATTCGATCGCTTCGCGGATTTTTCTCTCCCAGTAGGCTATAGGATGCAACTGGAAAAAGGCTTTCTCCGGTGAAAGGATACCTTCCTGCATCCAGAGGTCGAAGACTGGTCCGTCGAAGAGAACGAAGATCTCGTTCCAGGAATCGTTCCCGGTTGGCCCGTACATGTGGGCAAGATCGGGAAATGTGAAGAAAAGGTCTCCCGGACGCAACCGGCGCGAGACCCCTGACTCGTCGTTGTAGACACCTCTTCCTCCAATAAGGAATACGATTGAAAAGCAATCATGCCGGCGGAATTCACTCTTGGGAGGGGCGCATTCCAAATAAAAGAACCCCGCTTGGCGTATCTTGCCCAGGGAGGAGTTCGAACGGTTCCTGAGGAGAATTTTGGCACGTTTTCCGCAGGTGGTTTTTTCTGGGGCGGGAGTCGGCATGATGCGTGTGTTACAAAGGAGACCCTGGGTTTATGCTGTAAAGCCTGTTAAGCGACGGATACGGAAGCACTGATCGGCGCGGCTTTGCGAAATATGGGGGGTGGCATCGGTATTTTCAGTATAGGGAAAGGCTGGATTGGATTCGGGCAGGCTAAGCGGGCTTGCCGAGTGTGGAAAGAGATACACCACAATTCAATCGTAAAGGGGCGGGGCGGCTGTGTCAAGGCAGGTTGATCGCCTTCATAATCCCAATCCAAGCGGTTCTCGCGCAATCCGGACCTCCTTCCCCCGGGTTTGATGCAGCACAAAAAAATTGTCTTTGCCGTTCATTTCGAAGGGGTTGCCATATTGTGCATCTTTTTTCCCAAAAGGGTAATGGGCAGGCGGGCTGTCCTCTGCTAGGTTAGCCGCATCAACAAGGTCTTACCCATTCGTGAAACGCAGTAGAAAAATGACCATCACCGTCCCTCCTTTCCCGGTCCTCGTATTGATTTTGGCGACAGCCTGCTTGGGAAGCACGGTTTTGTCTTCTCCGGCCGGATTGGATCGTCCCCCTGATGCGGGGGAAGTCGACTATTTCCCCGGGGACGGCGTGGTGACTTCGGTGAATCCGCCGCCATTTGTCTGGCTGCCGCCGGAGGGTGTTGATCGATATCGGCTGGCGGTGTCCCGGTCCCCGGAATTTCCGTCCGATGAAACCTTGGTCTGGGACGATCTCGGGATGACCGTGCACGTTCTGAAAGAGGAGCTTGAGGCGGGGAAATGGTACTGGAGGTATG
The DNA here is from genome assembly GCA_003558065.1 of Opitutia bacterium. Lineage (GTDB taxonomy): Bacteria > Verrucomicrobiota > Verrucomicrobiia > Opitutales > T3Sed10-336 > PXDC01. The sequence continues at coordinate 2,298 of PWMU01000149.1, forward strand.
GGTACACGGAGAATGAACGGGCGTATTGGAGCCGTGAACGGGAGTTTTCCATTGCGAAGGATGCGGTCTCGCTCCCGTTTCCGGAAACAGAAGACGTGATTTCCCGCGTTCCGGAATCGCGCCCGAGGATGTATTATTCTCCGGAGGTCGTTGAGGAACTCCGTGCCGGGCCCGAGGGGCGTCTCGGCGAGATCGTCGAGGAGACGGTGCAGGCGGCGGAAGATGTTCTGGCGCGCGAAGAGGAGCTTTTCCCCGAGCCCGAACCGTGGGAGGATAGCGAGGATTCCCGGCGGAGGTATGTCGAGGCCTTCCGTGAAATGCGTCCCTACACGAGGGGAATGGAGGTTTGTGCGAGGGCCTACTTGTTTACGGGGGATGAACGTTTCGCGGAGGAGGCCCGGCGGCGGTTGATGCACTTCATGACCTGGGATGTCGAAGGGCCGTCCAGTGTGATGTGGCCCGGCGAACTCGGCATGGACATTGCGGAACGGGCGCCGCGCGCATTTGATTGGATTTACGATACACTGACCGAAGAGGAGCGCGCCAAATGTATCGACGTGTTGGGCCGCCGGATCGGTCAAATCAACCGGAAACATCGTTCGATGCCGTTCGAGAGCCGGCCGTTCGCCAGTCATCCGGGCCGAATGATCGGGTTCGCCGTCGAGGGCAGTCTTGTTCTGGCGCATGAGGTTCCGGAAGCGAGGGAGTGGCTCGAATACACGCTGAAGGTGCTTTGGTCGGTGTACCCGGCGTGGGGAGGCGAGGACGGCGGTTGGCATGAAGGCGTGTCCTACTGGGGGTTCTACCTTCGTCGCATGTCCTGGGTGGTGGCGGAGCTCGATCGCCTGGGCATACCGGTCAAGGAGAAGCCGTTTTTCCGCAACACCGGATGGTTCGGTTTTTACACCGCCTATCCCGGACGGCCGCAGCGCGCGTTCGGAGACGCCTACGAGGAAGCCGTGGACGGATGGTTCAGCCGGCACGTCGGCGAGATCCTTTACAATTTTTCCTCGCTCCATCAAAACCCTTACTTTCGCTGGCGCGCCGAACAGCACGGCGCCGGTGCAGCCGGGCCGGTGGCGGTGAGTGTTTACGATCCTGAAATCGAGCCGAAGTCGCCGGAGGATCTGCCTCACTCGCGGCATTTTGCGGATGTAGGCTGGATCGCCATGCACAGTGACCTGGCCGATCCCGACGACAACATCATGTTTCTGATGCAAAGCTCGACGTTTGGGTCGGTCAGTCACAATCATGCCAATCAGAACGCCTTTACCCTCGATGCTTTCGGGGAGGCCCTGGCAATCAGCAGCGGCTATTACCAGACATACGGATCCGGGCACCACGCTGAGTGGGTGTGGGAGACGCGCTCCCATAATTCCGTTCTCGTGGACGGGGAAGGACAGACTCCGCGCAGTCGCGAGGCGCGCGGTGAGATTATCGCGTATGAAGAGAACGGGGATTGGTGCTACGCGGCCGGCGATGCCACCGCCGCGTACGAGGGGCGGCTGGGCCGGTTCGTACGCCACGTGGTGTTCGTGAGACCGGACTACTTCGTGATCATCGATGATCTGGAGGGTCCCGGTGAGCGGGCAAAGTTTCAGTGGTTGTTGCACGCGCGTGAGCGGATGGCTATTGATGAACAACGTTCTCGCGTCACGGCGGGGAAGGGTGAAGCACGGTTGCGTGTGGAGTTTCTCAAGCCGGCTACACTCTCTTTGAGTCAGACCTCCGGCTGGGATCCGCCGTTACCCCGGCCGGAAGAAGCGCCGCCGCAGTTTCACCTCACCGCCTCGACGGTGGCCGCAAAAGACCGTGCCCGTTTCGTCACCGTTCTGTTGCCCTATCGCAACGGAGCCGAAGATGACCTTCCAGAGGTTCGTCTCCTGGAGTCCCAAGGGGGGGTCGCGGTGGCCGTTGGTGAAGACCGGGTTCTTTGGAAAGAAGAAGGCGCCGACGAAGTGCGTGCCGGCGCTGACACAGGCCGGCAAACCGTAGAGGTGTTTCGGGTTGACTGATCCCGTTTCCCGGGGAGTCCTGTTGGATTGAAACGACACGGGAAAGCCTCCTCGGCGGGGTTGCCGCTGTGGCCGAATGAGAGTGGGATGCCATTAGAGATTTACCAGATCATACATTTTATCTCCCACGGCAGGCATGGTGGAGGGGAGAGGTTTCGGTTGGATGCGGCTGTCCGAAGGGGGCGCGTTTATCCGCCACCTCTTCGGCTTGTCGGGCAGCTCGGCTGGCGATTTTTTTCCGTCGCAACACTGTTTCTGACAGGTGTGGGGTGCGGTTTTCCTTTAAACGGGGTTGAGGCTGAAGAAATGACTGTTTTGGTAGATGATCCGTATTCGGAGGTGAACTGGAACGAGGTGGACTACCTGCATTCCATGTCGCACCAGCACACTTATCGCAGGGAAGATATTCGCGCACAACTGTATGACATGGGCTTCCGTCACTTTCCGATCACCGAGTACTACCCCTCCGA
>PWMU01000015.1 GCA_003558065.1 Opitutia bacterium
ACCCCCCATGTGCTCCGCCACAGCTTCGCCACTCATCTGCTTTCCAGCGGAACCGACATCCGCACTCTCCAGGAACTCCTCGGCCACAGCAACGTGGAAACCACCATGATTTACACCCATGTGCTCCAACGCGGAGGTGTCGGGGCAACCAGTCCACTCGATGAGCTTGATTCAGGAAGTTGAACCCCCCGCCAAGGCTTCGCCCCGTCACTTCTACAGGCGAAAAGTGGGGAACGTGTTTCTTGATAAGCAATTAGGGAGAGAACCCATCACGGTTTGCCCGCGAAGAATCCTATTCTCTTTTAATTCGGCAACGCCCGGCGGATCAACCACAAACGCACAAAAATAAAGTGATCCTGCGGTTGGTGCCAGCCTATCCAGGCGGTTGCTTGTTCCGGGTGACGCTGTTTTTCCGGCAGCCTCGTCGGATGCCCATGCAGACCGGAAGACGTGGGGAATTCCCCACACCTCCCAGACGACCAACGGGCACAAAGCAGAAGCTTCCCGAATATTTACTCTGTCAAACATCATTCCTCCGATTTCTCCAATCAGGTACTCGAGATTGCGCATTAAAAACATAAGACTCAAATCCGCCACGACGCTGAGTAAAGTCAAACCTGCCGATGTTAATGCGAACTGTGTCTCAATAATTTTCATACTCCGGCCGGTCATCCGGTCACTTTCCAAATTCATAAAAGTAAAAGTGACCGGGGTAGTGACCGCGCCACCTTCCCATTAACGTCCCACTTTTGAGCATTATACTGGGTTTTTTAGGGACTTTGCCCCACCCCTAAAATTTTGGCTCAAAAAGTGACCGGGGTGAAATACTTGCTAAACAATGACTTAACTTATTTTCAGCCAAAAAAAGTGACCGGAGTATAAAAATTTTCAAATTTCCGAAATCCGGAACAAGAGCATTTTCGTTCTCACCTTGGCGTGGTTTCAATCCATTACCCCTGCTTCTGGACGGTGCCGACCGGGGATGGGAGCAGGTGGAAGTTTGACTTGGAGTTACTCCCGGTCGTTGCCGACCCATAGCCCACCGCAAGGAGTAACTCGCCTGATGGGCTTCATGCGGACCAAAATGATCGAGCAGTTCCTTTTCGACGCATGCAGGATTTCCCGGCGCTTTTCACCGGCATGATTTTCCGCACGTGCGGAATTTTGCCGGGGTGCTCGTTCAGGTTCAACCGACAGCGATGACCCAGCCGGTCGCTTCCAGGGGTGATTCCCGGCCTCAGCACGCACACACGCGTCATTCCAGACCGCTCTCCAGATTCCCGGGGTACGAGCGCCTGACAGCCTTCCCGTTCGCGGACCGCCATTTTCTCGTGAGAGACGTTTTCAGGCAGGATCCGGGGTTGGGCCCTCCGGTAACCCTCGACACGCATTTTTCAGAATCAACCCCTTAAGCGGAAACGGTGCACTCCGGGACAGGGCAATGAACCCAGGTAAAAGCGCCGGCGGAAACATTTCCCTTCGACGCCGGAAATCACAATGGATGCGGCGAGCGAGCAACCTCCTCAGTGCCGGGACTGGAACATGCAGATCGTGCAGGTGGTGCGATGGGAGGTGTATGAAGTGCCCCCGGGGGATTTTCTACCGGAGGTTTTGCGCTCAGCAAAACCTGGTTTTGCTGACAGTTTTGCTGATATTCAACCTACTCGAAATCAGCTACTTAAAGGTTTTGCTGGTTTTGCTGACCGGATAGGGACCTAGGGGGACACCCGGAGGTGTATGGAGTCTTAATACATTAATAATCAATATTTTAAATATTATTCAAAAAAATGCCTTTAAGAGTATTTAAGCAAAAACTCCCTCCCTCCAGGGATATACTTTCATTCATTCCCACCCCCCCGCAAATCCCCTCCAGCATGCACCCCTACCAGCAAAACCAGCAAAACCGTTAAACACCTATTTACCAGCGATTTACCAATAAGCAAAACCCCCAGCAAAACCAGGTTTTGCTGACTGCAAAACCTCCTTTCCACCCCCGGCAACCGCATTGCGTACCAAATCCACAGGGGAGTTGTTGGACCAGCCGAATCATCCCCGATGGACTTGTGCGAGGTCCAGGTAAACGACAACTTGCCGGCACCTGTTATTTCTCCAAGCCCCCGGGGTCCGAACCAATTGACACCGCACCCAAGTAGCGGGATCACACCCCAGGGACACACAGTACTCATGAAATTGAAACAGGGAGCCGCCCGGTCCATCGCTATCCCCCGGCAACACCGGAAACCAGGTATGCAAGCTCCCATTGCCGGAGAAACAAACCAAAGCCGGACACCGGAAATTTGCTGCCAAGTGACGGATGACCGCAGCCTGAGTTTGGATGCCCCCCGGTTGATTTTTTTTGTAATCGGATTCAACCACCAGGTACCGCCGGGGTCCGGTGTTGGCCAGGCTGCGCGCCGTCTCTTTGCCGCTTTGGTTCAAGCCCGACCGCGCGGTCATAGGATTCGGAACAATGAGGGGGCGCAGGTGCTCCTGTCCCCTCCACTCCTGTCTCCGCGCCGTAAAGGCGGTCGCTGGCCCCTCCGGTCCTGACAGACAAACAAACGGATCCCCCGGGAACAGCCTGTCTATAATCTGCGCACAGGTGAACTCCGCCGGATTGTCCGGTGACATGAACGGAAGCCGACAAATAGCATCCGGGTCATCTCTCAACAGCTTGCCGAGCAACGCTTCGTCGACCCGGGCCGTCGGCATCTTTTTCTCACGTGCCCCCTGATGCTCTCCGAAATCGAACCCATCCGTGCCGGTACCCTTGATCCCGACCGCCTTCGCAGCGTTGCGTATGGCATCCTCTATCTCCCCCTTATCAACCCTCGGGCTGCGCTCATTCAAATAGCCGGCGATCTCCGTCGCATTGCGCCCCTGCCGCCACATCAGACAGGCAACACGGAACAGCCAGAAATGGACACCGCCCCCTTCAGCCGGCGCATCGGGCAACCCGCGATCATCCGAGCCGTCCAGGTCGAAAGAACTGTAACTATCAAGAAACATGGGCGACACCTCCTTCCTGGAACGCCATCTGCGGCATCCCGGCTCCATTTATCCACGACGGTTGCCCACCGAGCCCCGCCGGTTTGACCCGCACCAGATTACTCGGCCGCCCGCCTTGCACACCGGCTTCTCCCCGGAAGACCTCAAACACCTCCGGGTGACGATTCAGGATCGCGAGCATTTCACCCTGGCGTTTTCCGTATTTGGTGTAGAGATCCCGAATGCTCACTCCCGCGCCGGGTCCTCCGGCAAATTGTGCGACTCGTTCACGCCAGGTTTCCGCCTCCTGCTTGAGCTCCCGTTCCACTTGTTCGGCAAGCAGCCCACGCCACTGCCGGTAACACGCAGAATCGATTTCACATCCAGCCCAAGCAGTCCACTCGTTCATTCGGACCTTGTGCGACTGGACCCCGTACTGCGCCATGTGCAACAACAGGGCGATACGCTGGGCGTATTCTTCGCGCCGTACGGCATAGGATTTCAGCGTCTCGTCAACCCTATCTCCGTGAATATCGTAGCGATCCCCGTGCTCCGCAAATTGTCGCACAACGCCCCGATCGTTCATATCCACCACATGAGGTTGGGCATCGGCAATTATCCCCCGCCATCTATCCGTCCTCCCCGGGACATCACGAAGCCAGAAGTCCCGGTGCTGCTGCATGCACGACATCAACATCTCCCGCCATGGGTCCCGTACTTCATTGGGAATCCGCCGGGGTCGATCAAGGTTTTCTACCCTGCTGCGCGCCTGCCGGCTTCCCTCAAACCAAGGCAAAAAACGGGGCAGAAAACCATCACGCTGCAACATCTTGTTACCCAAAAGATTCTTCAGCGTGGCGTCGGTAAAACACGCATACATCGACAACCACGGATCCGCAATAGTGATTTGAAGGTTATCGGTAACCCGGTTGTGCGCAATATAATCACCCGAAAACCCTTTCAAATACAGCGAATCATCGACCCGCCCCTGATTCATCTCCCCGGCAATGTTAGCCATCAGCTTGACCGCGTCCGTAGAGGCGACCGTAATACATCCATTATTATAATACATTGCTCGAAGCAGTGCCGGGGTCGTCGAATCATCCAAAAGGTATTCCGGCCGTCTCGATCTAATTTCAAGCTCCTCCAGCTCGCAAAGTTCAGCTGGGCTCGGCGGGTCCTTCTTCTGATCCGGAGCAAGCCGTTTCTTTATCGCACTATTTTTCTGCTCGAACTCCATACCTATCGCTCGACCCCGATTGCGGAATAGCTTGTTCTGGTGGGTCGTGTATTCGTATATTGGTGACCAGATGTCTTCGGATGACGCAGATTTCCGGTCACCTGAAGGAGCCATTATGAACGTCATTATATTAGATCGCACGGTTCTCCCTCCGCATTCTCCCTGAAGTCCTTTTCCTGCGACAGCTGAAATTGCGCACAACGCACTGAGCGCGGTCCTGCCGACCGGGATGTTGTAATTCTGGGCGGCAACTAGAGTCACAAGCTGGAGCGGCGTCCCACCCGGGAGCGCCTCAATCGGAAATAGATTGTTTTTTTCGTTGACTTCTTTTTGTTTTAAATTATTGTTATTCATATCGTTAATCGTTACTATTATGCGGGTGTATGTTTCTGCGGTTATCTCGTTGTATGGCCTCCCCTAAGCGGTCGTCCCCGGAGTAGTGACCCCCGGGGGCGACGGTTTTTTCGTTGCTCAGACACCACCAGCCGACGATTTCGCCTTCTGCTGTCTCTTCCGAATAGGCGATTGCGTTTTTCACCCTCGGCGACCCGATAACCGGCTTCTTCCAGCGCGTCCTTAATCGCCAGAGCCAGCCGGAATTCGCTGCTTAGACTCGTTCGATAGAACCATAGGGCGTAGTCCGGGGCCATTTTTGCACCCAACCGCACAGGCATTCCCTGGTATTTTCCGTAAGGGAACACAACCGGCGGATCCGAACCTTCGATCTCTCCGTATCCGGGGAACCGATTTTCGACCACTCTCCGGATTTCCCCCGCGATTCTCGTACGCAGCTCCGGGTCTAGCACTTCTATATTCCACAGGATCCACTGCATATAGGTAAGATCCTCCTCGGCAACATCGGCAAGATCCCGTCCCCGGTACTTCCCGAACTCCAGTTTAGTATTTATCGTATTGTTTATCATATATTTGTATTATTGATGGTTAAATTCTTCTTGCTCTCTCGCTTCCTCACATGCCCCGCCTGCGAGACTGTTGAGATATCGCATAAGCGAATCATAATCGATCAGCGCCGCGTTTTCTCAGCAGCACGCTACGCACCGGGGGCCGGCAGTCGTTTGCAGCACTCGGGATCACGAGCTCGTTGAGAGAGGTGCGCGAGAGACCGGTATGTGGGCACCTTGTACGAGGTGCCGGGAGTCGGATGAACTCCGGCTCCGATTGTGTATCTTTATCATTTCTTTGGATTAGTTTCGTTCTGTTCATAGCAACTCTATTGTAGTTTTAAAACGGATATTGCAGCCCCCGGGGAGCTCATCTTTTAACCGTACTACCGAGCATAGCCTCGTCGGCCTCCTCCACCGGAATCCGACGACATCGCTTCGACAGCTTCACGGATGGCAAGAACCCTTCAGCCAAGAGTTCGTCGATCAGTCTTAGCGAACAAGCGTAACGTTGGGCAGCTTGTACACGGGTCATTAGAATTGATTGATTCGTCTGCTTCGTATTTATTTTTTGCATGCACCATTATGACACAAGATGCACTAGGATGTCTTCGGGACGGTTTCCGAGGAAAACCACCCCGGGTGGTAATCCGCTAATATATGCGGGATACAGCCAGTTCGTTGCAGCCGATATCGGAGGTAACTTCGACCTCATTTTCGAGCTCAGGATCAGCCTAAGCGACATTAGGATACCCTTCCGGATGCAGCGTTGCTGCTACCTTCCGGCAAACGCGAGCCGGCAAGTTTTACGGGGTTATGACTATTCGCGGTGAATCGAACTCGGGCCGACCACCACCTCCAAGCTTACTTGGCAATTTCCATTTTTACAATTTTGCCTTGCGAGTCCTCCGGAAGAATTTCGAAAAACTTTCTCCCCTGGCTCCGACTCACAGCGCCGCGATAGAACCGGAACAACGTGTCCCCGACCTCATGCCCCACTACTGCCCTGACCTTGTTGACGTCATCCGTCGCGGCCAACGCGTATGTTATGTATGATTTCCGAAGAGCGTCATTCATGTCGGAAATTCCGGCATGGCGGCGAATGAGTTGCCATTTTTTCTCCCATCCTCCGGGTACGACCGACTCAATTCTCCCCCCAGCCGGGACAGTATCCAGCCAGACCTTGAGGGTCTCGCTCATTTCGAAGTAGCGGCTTCGGTCGGTTTTCGCTTTTTTGTTCGGGACGTAAACGGTCCCCTCGTCTGTGTCGATTTGCTCCCAGGTAAGACGCGCAACCTCGTTCGGGCGAACGCCCCCGAAAAGCATCAGCGCCACGGCGGCCACGCAATCCCGGCAATCGCGTCGGAGGTAATCCGGAATGCTTTTATCCTGTCGGAAGTCCCGGCACGATTTCAGCACGTCGCAGCATTGCTGGATGCTCAAAAAGCGGACCTCATGGCGTCCCGTGTCGCGCTTTTCGATACGCTTGCAAATGTTCTCCGGTGTCCAACCTTCACGAACGGCCCGATTGAATGCCGAAGAAATGTTCCGGACTGCAAGGTTGAATCCGTAGGCTGTCGGATACTTTTTGGCGAGCAGGTCGGCAAGTTCGCGATGGCCGATGTCACAGACGAGCTTTTTCCCGATAACCGGGATAATCTTCCGCCCCAGCAATTCGAGCTTGCGTAAGTGTGCGTCGCTGCGAGCGCTCAGCGCCTCCAGGTGACGTTCCCAGAGCTCGGCGAAGGGTATGGACGCCCCTTGCCGCTTCCGATGCTCAGCGAAGAATTTCGCGGCTTCGGTCAGGGTTACATGGTACTGCTCCAGAATCGCGGCGGCTTTCGTCGCGTCCTCGGCGAGCGCCGGTTTAATCGCCAAACTTTCCCGGCCGTAATCGGCGTATTGCCGACTGAGTCCCTCACGGTGCATTTCGGCTTTGCGTTTGGTCTCGAAGAAGAGCCGCTGGCGTTTTCCTTGCGGTGAGATGGCGGCCGGAATGTTTAGGACGTAGCGGTCCCCGTGCTTAAAAATCGTGATGCTTGGTTTTTTGGCCATGTGATTTTCCTTCCGTGTCAGTTGGATGTCAGTCGATGTCGATTCGGGTTCGACCAGATGATTCTTTTCGTCACCTAAATCGGGTTCGATTTCCTTCAAAACTGACAAGGACTGACAGTTATTCAAGCATTTTCTTGCATTTTGGTGCAACACCGTGCGCCTGTATCCCTTATTTTAAAGCGATTTCCCTTTTAAACCGGTGTGACTGTTAATCACTTGGTCGTAGGTTCGAATCCTACCCGGGCAGCCTCACTAACCAATTTTCACCCCGTCCTGCTCCAAGATCCTTCCAGTCGCTCAGTGGTAGATTCTACATCGGACACACCGACAACCTTGATCGGCGCCTTCGCGAGCACGAACGATCCCGCGGGCAAGGGACACTTGGGAAAGTTCACCCACAAAAATGGTCCATGGTCACTCGTTTGGTCCGAACCGCACGCCTTCCGCTCCAGCGCCGCGCTGCGCGAACGCCGGATCAAATCCTGGAAATCCACCCGCACCATCCGAGAACGGCTGCTTCGGTAGCTCCCGGTCCACCCGGTGTGGCGGAGGCATTACACTCCCCGGCAGGGCGGGCAGGATGCCCGCGTTCCAGTGATTCCGGCCCCTCGCCCCTCGCCCCTCGACCCTTGCCCCAATCGGCGCCCATCTGCAACATCTGTGGTTCAAGCTCCGTTCCCGGTTCGGAGTCATCGGACGACGGCCGTTCGCGCACGGTCTTTTCATTTGCAAGCTTTAATCCGCTTTTTTTAACCAAAAATCTCAAATTTCAAATTCACGATCTGAAATGCTTTTTCATGCGGCCTTCAGAGGCCAAATGAAAAAGCCGTGGCCGTTCGCGGGTTAAGCAGAAAGACGGATTGACGGAAAACCATATTTATGGCAATATGCTGTTATGAAGACCACTATCGACATTCCCGATCCCCTGTACAGGAAGGCCAAGATCCGTGCGATCGAAGGAAAGAGGACGCTCAGGGAAGTCGTCCTCCATGCCTTGCAACGGGAGGTCGAATCGGCCGAGTCCGCTGCGGACCGGTCGAAATCATTTCAAGACCGACGTCAGTTGCTTCCTGCCTACCGGAAAGCCGCAAAGGCCGGAGCCTATCGTCCACCTGCGGGCGAACGCGACGTCACCGAGTTGATCTCCGAAGACCGCGATGCGCGTTAACCTGCCTTTTTTCGACACAAGCTACCTGGTGCGACTTTATCTGGACGACAGGGGATACGAAGCCGTTCGCGAGTTCGCCGGAAAGGGAATGGCCGTGGCCACCGCTTGGCACGCCCGGGCTGAAGTCGTTGCCGCATTGCATCGGTCTTTCCGTGAGAGGCGAATGAAACAGAGGGAATTCAGGGCCGTGTTGGAGCAATTCAAGAACGACAGCGAACGAGACCTCTTCGAGTGGATTCCGCTGACGGATTCCGTCAGGCGGCGCCTCGAGGCCGTTTTCTTCAAAGCCTCCGCCACCGTGTTCCTCCGTGGCGCCGATGCTCTCCACCTGGCCTGCGCCGTCGAGAACGGGTTCACGGAAGTTTTTTCCAACGACCGCCATTTCCTGGCCGCAGCGCCGCTTTTCGGCCTCAAACCGATAAACCTGATAGAATGACCGAGCAACAACTGCCTTTCAGTTTGGGCAAGACGAGTGATTGAAATGATCGAAATCGTGCCGCCCTCTTAAAATCCAAACTCAGCGGTCATGGCAGAACCTATCCGGCGATTTCGATCACACCGGGGCCTCGCTAAAATCGGCGGGACAAGATTTTCCTTTGTTTCCGGGCCGTTCGGAGGGGGGCTAACCAATTCCCGAAATTCCGCTCAGGTTCGCGATAAAGGACCGAATGACCAGCCTTTATAAACAACAGTTTACGGAATACCCCAACTTGCAGTTTAACCGTGGCGGTCATCCCGGGATTCCAAAAAAACGCGGCAAAAAGCAGAAAATCCCCGGGATCCTGGCGGAAAACTTGACCCGGCTTCTCGGCTGGTCCATTTAATCGGCCCTGCCTAAGCCGCCGCTGTTACTCGTTAACGAAATCGCCCCCCCCGCCTCTCATCCCTTATACCCCGAAACGTATTCCCATTGGTGCCGAGGATAAAGAAGAACTTCACCAGGACGGAATCGCCCTGGCCGCTCAGCTACTTACCTACTGTATCGCCAAGGGAAAATCAGTCCCACCCGGAACACATTGAGCACTAGCCAGAAATTCGTTGGCTGAAATAATGGTTTGGTTCAAACCGGGCGCTTCCGATATATTCAGGGGAAAATCACATCACCATCTTATACACGGGAAATGAAACATTTGCTGCCGAGAATATTCCTGGTCACGCTCTTTGCTACTGCCATGACTGAACTGAACGCATCCGATCACGATGGCGGGCCACAAGGATCGCTCGGCGCCTATGTCCTCTCATCATTGCTGGAGACTGATGCTCCGCCCCCGCTGCTGGAGGACGTTGAGACAGTGGATGACTGGAAGGTCAGAGCGGATCAAATTCGCGGGATTTGGAGGGGGTATATCGGAGGGATTCCCGAGCGGGTCCCCGTCAACTACGAGATCCGATCCACAACCCCCGAGGAGGACCATGACCGGATCCACCTCGTCTTCGACACCGTGCACGGGGATACGGTCACCGCTTACCTGCTTCTTCCCCACGGGGTGAAGGAATCCGGCGAGACTTTTCCAGCCATCCTCGCTCTTCACCCGACCAATGCAGAGGGGAAGGACTCCATCGCGACTCCCTGGAGCAGGCCCAACCGGCAGTATGCCTTCGAGCTCGTTTCGCGCGGTTATGTCGTGCTTGCGCCGGATGCCATGACCTCGGGCGAGCGAATCTTCGAGGGACTCAACCACTTTCACTCCCAGCCCTTTTACGATAAACATCCGGAATGGAGCACCGTGGGAAAGAACATCACCGATCATATGCAGGCGGTGGATCTCCTGGAAAGCCTGCCCTACGTCGATGCCGATAGAATCGGGACGATCGGCCATTCCTTCGGCGGGTACAACGCCTACTTCCTTTCGTCGATCGATGAACGAATCGCCGTGGCGGTTTCCAGTTGCGGGATCAATCCCTTGACGGGAAGCTCGATGCCCGGCCATTGGGGTGTTCGCGACTGGTACACCCATCTGCCGCGTTTCAGCGAAGACATGAAGCGCGATCGGGCACCGTTTGATTTTCACGAGATCGCGGCGTTGACCGCGCCGCGTCCCTTCTTCAACTACAGCACCCAGCAGGACCACATTTTTCCCGATTGGCGTCCGATCGCTGAATCGATGGAGCAGCTTTACGCGCTGTATTCACTTTACGGGGAACCGGAAAAGTTTACGTCCCTTGTCGGCTCCGGGGGCCACGACTTTCCTCCGGAGATCCGGGAGACCGCCTACCGCTTCCTCGACCGCTGGCTGAAGCCGTGACGCGGCCCGGTGGTTTTCTAATGAAAACCCGCTTCCTCCGGCGACTCCACCTCGTTCACCAAGACGCCGGAGAAGCGGACGCTTCCGTCCGCGTTCACCTGCTCGAGGTGTAACCCGATCTCGCCGGTCCGGTTGAATTTCAGTTCCCAGCGAATACCGGCACGGTCGGTAAAACGGACGCCATCGGTTTGTGACGTTTGGAAATGTTCCACCGCAAGCGGTTCTTCATACTCCGGCAAGGTTGCCTCCAGAACGTGAAGAAACCGGTTGGCAGATGCCGGCTCCGGATCACTGATTTCGAGCCGCCATTTGCCGGTAAGTTGAAACTCCTGATCCCAGTCCGGCGTTTCCGGCTCGACAACCGGCCAGTTTCGTCCCGACGCGTAGAACTCGTTTCCCGGGCCTCCCGCTAATTCCGTACGCGGGTCGGCTGGCAGGATGGTTTGCACGAAAAGCCTTCCGTCGAAATCAATTTGCCAAAGGGTCTCTCCGAGGCGGCGCGGCTTGTTTTGGGCGTGCAGCAGAAACTCCTTGCGCTGCTCCGGATTCACCGACTCGACCCGGTCGTAAATGACCACGACATCGGGCAAAAGATAGACGAACTGACGCACCACCTCGCGGGATTTCGAAGAGGCGTAACTGCCGGTTGCGTCGGCGGCGACGTAGATAAAATCATCGGTGCTTTGCACGGCGATGGTTTTGGCCGCGGTCCGGTCGTTCTGCCCGCCATGGTTGTAATAGGTCTTACCATCCGACTCGTATCCCCAGGGACGCCAGAAAGGCGGCATCTCCTCCCCGGGCTGGTGGATGAGCAGGGTGTTGTGCGCGACGCTTTGCGCCGCATATTTGTGGTGATGGGCGGTGTTGGTCCGGCTGCCGGCATCGAGCGCGAGGAAGTTGCGCTTGTAAATGACGAAACTCAATTCGTCGTAGTGCTGATGGACGGTCTCGCTGGAACCGCCGCGAAAGGCGATATAGGTATCATCGGGTCCGGTGCCGGAGCGCATGTGAAAGAGCCCGAACCGGGGAGCGTGAAAATAGCGCCCGGAGGAAACCGCCGAGGAATCGACCGAATCGATCCTGGACGGATCGAATCCCGCAACCAGGAAGGGAACAAAAGGATAGTGGGTCCGGAAGCCCCGCGCCGTCTCGGGCAACCGCGCGACCTGGGCATAGACATGCTCCGCCTTCTCGGGAAACCGGTCCCGATAGAAGTGGATGACCTGGGCGAAATGGGTGTAGAGCGAACGGACGCTGTTCAGGTTGTCCCGGTGGGCGATGTCTCCAATGCCGTAATGAAGAAACATCGGGCGATCCTGAAGAACCCGGATGGCCGACCAGTCGAACCAGTTCGCATAATCGGCCATTTGTGTCCAGCGCCCGGAAAGATCCTGTCCGAACGCCGCATGCCAGGAGTAGAAGAAAAGAAAGGTGGCGTCCGGATAGGGACCGAAACTGTAACTGACCGTCGGCGATGCCAGCAGGCCCGAACCGGCTGAAATCGCCTCGCGATGGTCGAGCATTTTGAAAAAGAGTTCGGCACCGCTTTTCAGGAGGTCGGAGGCCCGTTCGTCGTCGATGCCGTCGCCGTACGCGGCCACGCCCGCGAACCATTGGAGCGCCCGCACGCCGTAGTTTCCGTTCCGGTGACTACCGATCGTCCGCCGGAAGGTATATTCTCCGCCCGGCTGCGCCTTGGTCACGTAGTCGAGCAACGGCAGCAGCAGCTCGCGGCGCTCATCCGGGGTCAGGTCGTTGTGGATCCAGTCGTAGGCGGCAAGCGCATTAAGTTCCACGTGGTTCTGCCAGGCAACCCAGCGTTCAGCGGTTTCCGCGCTCCAGAGAATCACCTCGCCGGCCAGTCGGAGGTAGTTCTTCGCCTTCTCGAGGTCGGTCTTCCGGCCGTCGATCAGGTAAAGCAAAGCCGCCTGCGCCGCCTGGTCCCCGCCGTTGTAGCGAAACAAATGCTGCCCATGCCGGCTCGCCCGGTCCGCCTGAATCGTGCCGTCCGGGAGCCGCGTAAATCGCTCTTCCTGAAAAACCATTGGCGCTTCCGGCGGGAGGGCGTCAACTGTTTTACGCAGCCGGTCATACTCCTCTCGCGCGGGCCCGTATGCGCTGGCCCGCAGGGCAGGCAGGTCATCCGCTGAAATAAAAAGACGGGGATGGTCGGAGCGGATCGACTGCAAGGGACGTACTCCCTCCGGAATCCCTTCCGCGGCACAGGCAAGCGTCAGCAAAATCCCGCCGGCGATAAACCCCCACCCCCTCCGGGAGAGGACAAAACAACGCCGGGCAAACCACCCCTCGCGGGAAAGACTATTGATCATGCTTTCTTACTATAAAGGACCGCTCGGTGAAACAAGAACCAACGAAAACTTATGGCTCGGCTCCCTTTGACCTGATCCTTTCACCCTACGAGCGATTTGAATTACGACAGCACGTCAGTCATTCTAACAGTAGACTATGACGGAAAGGCGACTTACACAGAAGTCTATTGCTCGTGAGGGTCGCGCCAGCGCGCAGTCCGCGGTTCTCGGCGCCGCCAACGGCGAAACCGCATCCGGGAAACCCGCCAACGTTCGACGAGGCTGACGGCGAACAACGATTGCGGTCCGGCGGAAATGGCCCACAATGAAAATCATGGACTCACTCGAAGGCAAGGTGGCGCTCGTCACCGGCGGAAACAGCGGCATCGGCCGGGCGATCGCAAATGCCTTGGCCGCGGCCGGGGTAAGGGTCATCGTCGCCGGACGGCGGGAAGACGCCAACCGGAAAGTTGTCGGCGAGCTGCGCGAGAATCACGGGATCGATGCGGAGGCTATGACCGCCGACGTCGCCGTCGAAAGCGATTGCGTCGGCCTCATCGCCCAAACGCGCGAACGGTTCGGACGCCTCGATATCCTGGTCAACAACGCCGGTATCGGCGGCTGGGGAACCATTGCTGAAACGTCCACCGCGGACTTCGACCGCGTCCTAAAGACCAACCTCTACGGCGCGTTCTGGTGCGCCCGGGAAGCTTTTCGCGCCATGTCCGAGAATCCGGAGCAGGACGGAATCCGAGGCAGTATTGTGAATATTTCCTCCATCGCCGGAAAGGAGGCCTGGAGCGGGACCGGTACGTATTCGGTTTCCAAATTCGGTATGATGGCGCTGACCCAATCCCTCGCCGACGAAGGCAAACCGCTCGGAATCCGGGCCACCGCCGTTTGCCCGGCCCTCGTCGCCACTCCGATGACCGGAGCCTCCAGGAAGGAGGCGCTCCTGCCCGAGGACATCGCGAAAACCGTCCTTTACCTTCTTCGTCTCTCTCCCGCCGCCTGGCCCGCCGAGATTGCCCTCCCGCGCCGCGGCGCGCAGTGACACCGGGCGGTCTATCCGGAAGAGACGCCTGAAACGTCGCGTTCAATTCGATCCTTCCGCCGTTTCCTTGGTGATTCTTACCTGAAACGAGTCGGGTGCTTTCTCCAGGTATTCCCATTTCAGCCTGCCGCCGGCAATTCTTTCCAACTGGCGGCGCAAGGGGACGGGATCGTGATCGTTCCGGATAGTGAAGGATTCTCCCGTCGGCAAAAACTCCCAGGCCTTAAAGACCAGTTGATGCCGAACAGGCCCGGGAAGTACCCGTAGATCGAGTGACGGTGGTTCTTTGTTTTTCATAAATCTGTTCGCGTTCGCCACGGCCAACCACCCCGAGCGCTGTCACGAAGTTCCGCCACAGGAATCGACACCCTATTTCCCCAATGGCCAAAGCCCCCGCCTATCCTTCCACCCGGAACGCGGGCATCCTTGCCCGCAAACCGTCGTAACGGAAGCCAGGCGGGCAAGGATGCCCGCGCTCCCGGGAATCCGCCGCCAACCATCATTTCACCTGCCCATTTCGTTGCGAATTTTCCGATACATGGTATCCGCTTCCTCCAGACAAAAGTCCTCATGCCGCCGCTTCTTCACCCCGTAATCGGAAAGCACGACGTGCCGGTCCGGACGGAGTCCGTGCCGGGCGAGAATGTGTCCGGCGCAGCGCAACGGACAGCCGTCCAACACGACCAGCGGACGCCCCGATTTGGCGGTCCTGACCAGTGGTTTCACGTCACCGCCCACCCCGGCGATGCAGGACATCTCCGCAGCGCCGTCGCGGTCCAGTCTGACCGCCAGATGGTTGCACATCTGGGCCGCGCTGGATGCGCCGGAACACGAATAGACCAGAGGAGTGTCGTTTGCCGATTTCATGCCGGCACTCGCACCCAACCGGCAACCCGCCGGTAAAGGATCTGTTCTTCTTCATGAATCTGGCCATGAAGGGCGCCGGAAAAATCGGCCAGCCAGGTTTTCGATCGCTGGTCGGAATCCACTTCGTTATCCTCCCACTCCTCCAAAGCGGCCAGGGCCTCCTCCAACACGCCATGTTCGTCGCGCATGACCTGTAAGCGGTAAGCAAGTTCTTTGCGCATCTCCGCGGACACCGAGCCCGCCCCGTCAAGTTCGCGAATCAGGGGCAACAACCATTCGCGCTCCCGCTGCAAATGCGCCAGCACCTGGCCTACCACCGAAGCGAATCGCTTCGCGCCCGTCCCGGAGGAGCCGGCAAGCCATTGGTGAAACGTTTCCGCCAACCGGGCATGACGGCACTCGAGCCGGTCGCAGTGTTCCGTAAGCGTCATCACCTCCGGCGATCTTTCAAAGTCCTTAGGGCACTCCGCATCCAGGCCTTCCAATACCCTCAGCAAGGTCTTCGTATCGAGATTCCTTTGACGGCAGAACGTTTCCAGAGTGCACTCCTCATCATCGGTCCGGTCGAATCCCAGATTGGCCAGCATACCACGAACTGAGCCCGAAATCCGAATCACCTGACGCATGGGCATTTCGGGAGCAATGAACACTCGTTTGTTATCTGTAGTCATAACGCCTGTTCTTTCCGTCCCGCCGGACGCCTTTTCCGTCACTTCGCACCGCACTCCAGCGTCTGCCCGGCGAAGGCGGACAGACGGGTCTCCTCGAGAAACTTCCGCCCGGCCTGCCGCAACGCGGCGATCTGGTCGTGAAGCGCGCACGGCTGCTCTTGTTCACAACAAGTGAATCCGAACGGACAAAACACCGTCGGATCCCGCGGCTCGAACAACCCGGCGATATCGCTCAACCGCACCTCCTCCGGCGGACGGGCCAACGTGTACCCGCCCCCCGGTCCCGGCTGGCCGGTGACCAATCCGGCGGTCGCCAAACGGGTCAGCAGCTTCGCCGCCAATGGCCGGGAAAGTCCCCGCGCCTTGGCCACCGCCTCGGCGCCCGCCCGCCGATCCGGATCGGCGGCCAGGTAACTCATCACCGCGATGGCGTGAGCGGAGGTTTTTCCGTACAGTTGCATGGTCCGAATGGGTTCAGGAGTGACCGTATATTTCCGTGATTTTTGTGTTCTTTGCGGTTATGGCAACCCCGGTCTTCAGGGATCGGTGCGGCTTCGAAAACCCACTCCGGCTCAGGAAGCCTCCTCACCGACCATCCGGCGGGCGGCGGGGAAAAGGACCGCGTTTTCCAGGTGAATGTGGCGCTTCAGATCGTCCTCCAATTCCGCCAGCCCGGCGAACAGCGCGCGGTACGTATTGCAGGCGTCGGCCGGCGGCTGGTAGCGGTTGGTCAGATCGCTGAGCTTCTCCAGGGCCGTCCCGGCTTCGTCGTGCTCCTGAACCATGACGGAGATTGGACCCTCCAGCGATGGCGGCGCCGCTTTTCCCTCGTTCATCGCCTTGATCGCCGGAAAGAGAATCTGTTCCTCCTTCTGCATGTGGGCGAACAACTCGTTGGCCAGGCCGGTAAAAACCTGAAAGACCTCGACCAGCGACGCCGTGTGCCCGCCGTGCACCCGCGCCACGCGCTCCGACATCGCGTGCAGACGGGGCAGCTCCTGACGAATGAAATCGTGGTGCCGCTGCACGATGTGATCGCACAGTTCGTGCGGCGGCAGCTCCGCCGGGTTCGATTCCGGCGCAACCGGATCCTGCTGCTCCCGCCCCAACTCGGTCACCACCGTGTCCAGTGAAACCTTCTTTCGCTCACAGGCCTCCCGTAACGTGGTTCCGCCCTGACAGCAGAAATCGATATTGTGTGCCTGAAACACCCGCGAACGCCCGGGACGCTCGGCGACCAACTCCCCGACCGAGCGGTCGGCCAGCGGTGTTCCAGACGGAGAAAAAACAACCTGTGAATGGCTCATGGGAAACACCCTGATACACGAACGACCGCAATACAAGAATTAAAGAATGTTTTTTCTTTTATATTTGATTCAAATCAAATTTCCCCCGGGAGCCCGGGCATCCCTGCCCGCAGCAACACCGGGAGCGCGGGCATCCCTGCCCGCACCCTTTTTCGGATTATTCGGCGGGCAGGGATGCCCGCGCTCCCGGACTCAATCGCTGCCGCCGGACCACGGCCAGTTGGACGCGTCGTCAACCAGACCTGCTTTAACCGGATTTTCCGCAATATAGTGACGCACACTTGCGAGATGGGACGCATTCCGAATGAAACGATCATAGTAGTCGGCCATCCAAAACGCGCCGCTCCTTCGCAACATCCGGTTGGCTGCACTGGAAGTAAAGGACTTCCATGAATGAACCACGTCGGACAGCGAATGCCCCACCACCGTTTCAATCACCACATGCACATGATTCGGCATAATGCACCACGCGACAAGCCGGTACCGGCGCCCGTCGAAATGGCATAAGGTATCCCGGACCAGACGCGCAATCCGACCATCGCCCAAATAACACGAACCGCGCCCTTCGTCCTCGTAGCGATCGATCCGTTCCCGCAGTTCGATCACCGCCGGGTCATCGGCCTTCAACGCTTCATTCCATCCCAACTCTTCCTTCCATCGGTCAATCAAGTCGCCCGGCACCGCATCGTACAGACGGAAGGTAACAAACTGCACCAATCCCGGATGATCGAAATGCGGCAAATACCCCCGCGAATGCCACCCCCGGTGCATCTCCAAATCACCCAACCCCTCTGCCACAGCGCTCTCGGGAGCGCGGGCATCCTTGCCCGCA
>PWMU01000177.1 GCA_003558065.1 Opitutia bacterium
GCCGGAAATACATAGCTCCGTCCTTTTCGTAAACGCGTTCCGCCGCCTTGAGTTTCTCCAGGTATTCCTGGTAGATGGCCGAGCGCTGACTCTGGAAATACGGCCCGCAAGGCCCG
This sequence comes from Opitutia bacterium, assembly GCA_003558065.1. Classification (GTDB taxonomy): domain Bacteria; phylum Verrucomicrobiota; class Verrucomicrobiia; order Opitutales; family T3Sed10-336; genus PXDC01. The sequence continues at coordinate 117 of PWMU01000177.1, forward strand.
CCGGCCTCCGGCCCCTCGTCCCAATCCATCCCCAGCCAGCGCATCCCCTCCAGAATCACCTTCAGTGCCTCATCGGTATTGCGCTCCCGGTCGGTGTCCTCGATTCGCAAGATAAATTCCCCCCCGGTATGACGGGCGTACAGCCAGTTGAATAAAGCGGTGCGCGCCCCGCCAATGTGAAAAAAACCGGTGGGACTGGGTGCGAATCTTACTCTGACTTCACTCATAAAGAAATCAATCTGCCCGGTAATCACCGCCAAAGGCAAATGGAAAAGCGCCTTCATGAGCACGCCGCAGCGCCTTCCGGGTTGATTTAGGCACCCCCTTCCCGGATAATCCCGCGATGATCAATCGTGCAGACCCTCCACCGCCGGCGGAATCCGATCGGGAACTCCGTTCGCCGCAGGGAATGACGGAGGGGCGCGACGCACCCGTCATCAACCCGGAATCCCTGCCCGGGTGGATCGTCCACGAAGACGAACACCTGCTCGTCGTCAATAAGCCGGGCGGCCTCGTGTGCCATCCCTCGAAAAACGGTCCCTGGTCCAGCCTTGTCGGGGCCTGCCGGGAATACCTGAAGCTGGAAACCCTTCACCTGGTTCATCGGCTCGACCGGGAAACCAGCGGCCTCGTCGTGATGGCCAAAAACCGGAAATACGCCCGCCTCACCCAAATGGCTTTTCAGAACCGCCAGGTGGACAAGGCCTACCTGGGAATCGTCCAGGGCGAGCTCACCGAGCCCGTCCTGGTCGACCGCAAGATCGCCCGCGACAGGCAGAGTCCGGTCTACGTCAAACAAACCGTTCGCGACTCCAACAGCGCCCAAACCGCGCGCACCCGCTTCCAACCGCTCGCCGGCAATGGCGCGTTCACGCTGGTTAAAATCGTCCCCCTGACCGGACGGAAGCACCAGATTCGGGCGCATGCCGCCTGGCTCGGCACTCCCCTGGTCGGCGACAAGATTTACGGGCCCGACGACAGCCTTTACCTCGACTTCATCGAGAACGGCTGGTCCCCCCGGCTAGCCGAAAAACTGCTCCTCTCCCGGCAGGCCCTCCACGCCTGGCACCTCCGATTTTTCGCCCCCGAATTCGCCGCCGGCTTCACAGCCCCGCTCCCCCCGGACCTGACCAAATTCTGCCGCGACCACGGAATCGATCCGCCGAACTCCTGAAACCCTCCCCTCCCCGGTTTCCAGTAAACTATACTCTCCGTCATCAAGTTTTTTGGAAAAAGCGGATATCCCGTGGTTGTGGCGACCGGGTTTATCCCGGGAGATCCCAGGACCCGGAGAATCGGGGGATAAACCCCCTCACTACGGAATAAATCCGAAAACTTGGCGACGGGGAGTATATTCCGGCCGCTCTCACCCCTGTTTCAATTGGGCCAGGCGCACCCGACGCAGCACCACGGCGCTCAGCGCCGCGACCCAGGTCTTGGGCAGCTTCGAGGCCAACGCCACCAGGAACCGGTTCTTCCACCCGCAGACACACAGGGATTTCCGGCCCGCGAGCGCGCGCAGCGTCGCCTCGGCCACCTGCTCCGAAGACTGGGACAACCCGGGCGACACCACCCGTTCCTTGAATCCCGCCCGCCGGAAAAAATCAGTCGCTGTCGGCCCCGGACAAGACGCCAGGACCCGCACTCCCGTGCCCGCCAACTCCCGCTCCAGGGCGAGGCTCCAATGCAACACAAACGCCTTGCTCGCCCCGTAGGTGGCCATGTAGGGCGTCGGCTGAAAGGCCCCGGTCGAAGCCACATTCACGACCGCCCCACCGCGCGCGCGCAGGATCGGAAGAAACAGCCCTGTCAGCGCCACCACCGCCCGAATATTCACATCAACCATTTCGAGCTGCCGCCGGAGTTCCGGCTCCGGAAACTCGCCGTAGGAGCCGAATCCGCTGTTGTTGACCAGAAGGACTTTCCCCGGCGCCAGGCCGGCTTTTACCTCCCGAAATGCACGTTCAGGCCCATCCCTTTCCCCCAGGTCACAGCCGTAATGCCGGAGCTTCATGTCCTCCGCCTCAAAGTCCGGTTTCCTCCGGGAAAGATTGCAAAATTCCAGCGAACTGTTTAGCCTGTGAAGCTGTTGAATCAAAGCTTTCCCTATTCCCGAGGAACCTCCGGTAACGACGACGGTCGCAAACTGGCAGGCCATGTTTTCCAAAGTAGTTTTCATACGCAATTTCACCCCTGTATCTGTTGGCTAAACCTGAAACCAGAAAGGAAAGACAAGAAATGAACGATAATGACCTGATCATATCCGGACGTCATATTGACCTGACAGAGTCTCTGAAAACCTTTGTCCGTGAAAAGGTCGAAAAGTTATTCCGCCACGAAGAACGAATCGTCCGGGTGAGAATGGAGCTCAACTGCAACAAAAACCAGAACAAAGAAAAGCCCTTTTCCGCGAAAGGCATTATCGAAATCAACGGTCCGGATATGGTGGTCAGCGAGGAAGCCCACGATATTCATAAATCCATTGACGACACCGTGGACAAACTCGACCGGATGATCCGGCGACGCGCCCGGATGAAGAAGGTCAAACGAAACCACCCCCACACCGTCGAAATCCCGGCCGAACTTCCCAAAACGAATCCGGCTTAGCCCTCGACTCAACCTTTACGTCAAAAGGCGCGACTTTCGGGTCGCGCCTTTCTTTCAATAATTCTAAAACATTTCCTTGAAATCCGCTCCACTCCCCCACACTATTCTTCTTTTCCGAGCACCCGTAGCTCAATTGGATAGAGCACCTGACTACGGATCAGGAGGTTATAGGTTCGACTCCTATCGGGTGTGCCATTTACAGGCAACGACTTACAGAATTAATTGGCTCTCCCCAAATACCCCTGGTTCACCATTTTTCCCCCACTTCGGTGGCCCTGCATCCGCTGATCCGGGAGATGGCCAAGGTCATTGGTCACGACTAATCCGAAAAAATCCAGCTTTTCCCGAAAACTTGGAAAACGTTATCCCCAGAGCTTGTGACATTGGGACAGGCTCTGATTATTGAAAGCGGCTTTTGATTTTCGAGGCCGGGGAGCCGCGCGCCTTTGAATGCATCGTCTCACCGATCCACGCGTAGTACGGCTCCAGCCCTATCCCACCGCCGATATCGCCAAAGCGCCCGCCGGCATTCTGTCCGGCGGACCTTTGCGGGATGATTGGTTGGAGAGAAAAAATCAGGACCGGCGGCGTCGCCGGATCAGTGCCACACCCAGGACCGCCAAGACGCCGAACAGCGCGTAGGTGGAGGGCTCGGGAATAGCCCCGGAGTAGACGACCATATTGTCGATAAACATCTCTCCTTCATCCCCGGTGAACCCTCCAAACCCGATCGAAGTGAGCTGGGTGTCGAGCGGGACGTTCAATACGTCCAGATTCGGATTCGAGCTGAAGCTGTAGGCTCCATCAATCCAAACGTCATAACTGGAGGAAAAGACGGTCCTGTCGGCATAGGCAACGTCGGCCGAGGAGTGATTGTAAACGATTCGGATGCCGTGGGTGGTGTCCGGGGTGTACACGTCCTCAACGCCGGAGATCGCCCCGTCGCCCCCTTGACCAAAGCGGATTTGACCGGGCACCCGGTTATTATTGCTGGCGATCGGATCGTCAATTCCCAACCGCACGCGTGGGGAGTCGTCGGCGCCGGTCGGCACATGAAAATCAAAATCCACCGTGACCACGCTGCTGCCGCCGTCCGCGAACTGGTTGCTCGCGGTCACCCAAAGAGACCCCGAAGTGTCTGAAGCACTGCTCATGAACCACCTGAGGTAATTATTGTTGGCCTCTCCAAACAAGCTTTCGGAGTTGGTGTCGATCACCTCAATTAGTCGCTCGGAATCAAAGGGCGAATTTCGGTAAACATTCCAATTGTCTTCCGAGCCGCCCAGTCCGGTCGAACTGAAATCGTCTTGAAAAAGAATAGATTGACTGAAGGCGGAAGTGGCCGCGAAGACTCCCGCAGCGGTGGCCGTGATCAATAGTTTCTTATTCATGGGTCTGTTGTGTTGATTTCCGGGTTAATAAAAAAGTGTCTACTCAGGTAGCCCCACCGATTGGCGGTAATTTAGCCGCTCCTTCCCCCTCGGACGCAACAAAAAAAACAGGTTTTTAACCTCTGTAACGTGATTTTCCTCAAAAAGGGCGGGAGGGATCCGGAGATCTCATGGGAGTTGGCGGGTCCGGATGAAGTCGATTTTCCGGCATACCATCGTCAGTTCCTGGACCGCGTCGAACTGGATGGTAGACGAATCGCCCGGATCACCCTGCTCGGCGGGCTGACCATCAAAGCTAGGATCTTCATTGATGCCACCTACGAAGGGGATCTGATGGCCAAAGCCGGAGTGAGTTACCGGATCGGGCGGGAGTCCAACCAGGTTTACAATGAAACTTTGAACGGCGTACAGGTTCGCGATCTCCACCAGTTCAGCCACCCGGTCGATCCCTTTGTCGAGCCGGGAAATCCGGCAAGCGGCACCCTGCCTCACGTGAACCCCGCCGACGCGGGGCCAAACGGACGCGGAGACCACCGCATTCAGGCATACTGCTTTCGGATGTGCATGACGGACTCTCCCGAACTCAGGATCCCTTGGGAAAAGCCCGCCCAATTCGATCTCCAGGAATACTTTTTGGCCTCCCGATGGTTCAAAGGCAAAAAGAACCAATACAACGAACTGATCCTGCCAAACGACGAGTTGCGCAAATTCGACCGCTTGGAGCCGGCTCCCCACAAGACGGACACGAATAATCACGGCCCGTTTTCCAGCGACTTCATCGGCGCCAACTACGCTTGGCCGGAATCCGATTACCCGCAGAGGGAGCACCTCTACCAGCAGCATGTCAACTACCAGAAGGGCCTCTACTGGTTCCTGGCCAACGACCCCTCCATTCCTGCACGGTATCGCGAAAGGATCGGCTCCTTCGGACTCGCCAAAGACGAGTTCGAAGAAACCGGACACTGGCCCTCTCAATTATATATACGGGAAGCCCGCCGGATGATCGGCGACTACGTCCCGACCGAAAACGACTGCATGCACCGGAAATTCTGTGACGATCCGGTGGGAATCGGCTCGTATACGGTCGATTCCCACAACTGCCAGCGATTTCTCCGCGACGGCAGAGTCTTGAACGACGGCGACGTGCAGGTCCCCCCGGCCGGTCCCTATGGAGTCTCGTATCGCTCGATCGTTCCACGGAAAGGCGAATGCGAGAACCTCGCGGTGCCTGTCTGTTGTTCGGCTTCTCACATCGCCTATGGCTCGGTCCGGATGGAGCCTGTATTCATGATCCTCGGTGAGTCCGCGGCAATTGCCGCGGACCTCGCGCTGAACGACAAGGTCGCCCTGCAGGACCTTCCCTACTCTGCCCTGAAGCCGGAATTGATAAAAGCCGGTCAGGTACTGGAAGTGCCCGAACATTAAGGGCGTCTTCATCCGTGAAGGCTGCCATCAGGATCTCGTTTCCCGTAGGTGCAGTGGATTTCCGGATTGAAATGCCTAAACGCGCGTCCCCTCTAAGCTTTCCGCCGCACCATCCAGCGCATCGTCTCCAGGATTGCCGCCAGCTGCAAATGCACCTGCAGCGGCACCGGTGTTCGCGGGTGGTTGTTCTGAACCTCGGTCACCAGGTGGACCTTTGTCTTTGATACGGGCTCCCAGACCTTCGTAAGAAAGGCCCGTTGTTCCTCATTGGTCCTGTAGGGAACAACGGGAGCCTCTTTCGGATTGCCGCCCGCCTGTCTCCAGCTGGCATGAATTGCTTCACCGAGCTCCCGGTGCCGGGTCGCCATGGTCTCCGGAAGCTCGTCCTGACAGGTCGGCAAGTGCATCTCGGCATTCCGGTCCGACCCGATAAACTCGGTCTGATGGAGATCCAGCCACACCTCATAGTCATGGAGTTTGTCCAGCTCGAAGAAGGACCGGAAAAAGGTTGAGCGCGTGTCGCGGTTGGGTTCCACAAAAAGGTAGCTGTCGATCTGTTCGCAGGTGATCCCCACGAGGGCCGGCGGGGTGACCTCCCGGGCATCCCAGGCAGGTACGCGGGGAAAGCGCGCGCCGGGCTCCTCCCCGGATTCCCCGAACATCCACAGGAAAAATTGCTCGTTGGAAATCTCCGAGCCGTCCCGGAATTTCACCGGCGCCCGTCGGCTGCCCCCTGGGTTGGCGTCGGGAACCAGGGTGAGGACAAAATGGTCGAGCACCCATCTGCGCCACGCTTCGCCTCCTTCCGCACAGTCGCCGAGACCGAGCAGCGCCTTGAGCAATTCGGTGCAGGCCGCCGTGCCCGCAGGTTCATGCGCGTGGGGCCGGGAAATAAAGAGACGGTGTTTTCCCTCCGCGCCGGCCCCATCCGGGGCCGTCAGGGTAAAGGCGTAGACATCCCCTCCCTCATACTGGGGAAAGGTACTGATCGTGAGCACCGGCAATTCCATCGAATGCAGGGACTGCACCAGCGCCTCGATTTCATCGGGAGTCACCTCATAGTGGTGCCCGGCCTCAAACGGACGTTCAAAAGGGCCTTTCATAGACGACAATCGTTTCGATCCTTACAAGCCGCTCCCATCTTCCCAGCGGAATGCAGGCTGTGCAAGCGTTAGCTCACGGGTCAAAGTGGGTTCCGGATGTTTTGAGAAATGACGGAACCCAGACGCCCGCCACGTCCCGCTTTTGCTAGGCCGAGTTCCGCTTCTCGCGAATCGTTCAGAAGATGCGCCGTCTGCTTCCAATTCGCCGAAGCTTTCGGCGCCCTCCTGATCGCAACCCGGACCGCGCCTTTGGAGGAGCCTGGAGAATATGCCGGGACCGGCACGGCTCCGGAAAAACATGCGCACAATCGCGCAAGCGCCGCGCAGTTTGCGCGGCGTTTTTTGCCTAAAATCCCGGTCCTTTCACCGCACTGCAAACAAACTACAGGGAGGGGCTGCCGGCCGCCCAATTCAAGAAGACTATAAAGGCAAAGTACCGAGATGAAGTCAGACATTCAAATCGCCCGGGAGGCGAAGATCGCTCACATATACCAGGTTGCCGAAAAGGCGGGGTTGAAACCCGACGAACTGGAACTGTACGGCAACTACAAGGCAAAGGTCAGCCTCGATGTCCTGAAGCGTCTGGAAGACGCGCCGGATGGAAAGCTGGTTCTCGTGACTTCGGTAACGCCCACTCCCGCCGGGGAAGGTAAATCCACGATGACGGTGGGGTTGGGACAGGCCCTGAACAAGATGGGCAAAAAGACCATCGTCGCCCTTCGCGAACCCTCCCTGGGCCCCTGCTTCGGAATGAAAGGCGGGGCGGCCGGCGGAGGGTATTCCCAGCTTCTGCCGATGGAGGATATCAATCTTCACTTTACCGGAGATTTTCACGCGATCGGCTCCGCCAACAATCTTCTGGCGGCGGCCCTCGACAATCACATCAAGCATGGCAATGAGCTGGGCATCGACCCGACCCGGATTTCATTCAAACGGGTTGTCGACATGAACGACCGCGCCCTCCGGGACATCGTGATCGGTATGGGAGGAACGGCGAACGGGTTGCCGCGGCAGGACGGGTTCATGATAACGGTTGCCTCGGAAGTGATGGCGATTCTCTGCCTGGCGAATGATCTCGAAGACTTGAAAGTCAGGCTGGGGAAAATCGTTGTCGGCTATACCTTCGCCCGGCGACCAGTGACGGCGAGGCAGCTCAAAGTCCACGGCGCCATGGCGGCTTTGCTCAAGGATGCGATCAAACCCAATCTCGTCCAAACCGTTGAAAACACCCCGGCCTTTGTGCACGGCGGTCCGTTTGCCAATATTGCCCATGGCTGCAACAGCCTGATCGCTACCAGGATGGCCCTTAAGCTGTCCGAAATCACCGTTACCGAAGCCGGCTTCGGAGCCGATCTTGGAGCGGAGAAATTTCTCGATATCAAATGCCGGCAGGGAAACCTGAATCCCGCCGCTGTTGTCATGGTTGCCACCGCCCGGGCGCTCAAAATGAATGGGGGAATGAAAGTGAAGGACTTGAAAGAGGAGAACCTCGAGGCGCTGAGCAAGGGCATTGAGAACCTCGAAAAGCATATTGAAAACATTCAGAGTTTCGGCCTTCCCCTGGTGGTCGCCATCAACCACTTCCCTCACGACACGGAGGAAGAGCTTGAACTGATCAAAAGGAGATGTGATGTATTCGGCGTGGAAGTCTCCGTTTCGAAGATCTGGTCCGACGGAGGGGCTGGCGGCATTGCACTGGGTCATGCGTTGCTCCGGACTCTCGAAAAGAGGGCGAAATTCCGGTACCTTTACGAAACCGATATTCCCATCGCCGAGAAACTGAGACAGATCGCCACCAGGATGTACGGAGCCGACGGCGTCGAGATCAGCAGGCCCATGAAGAACAAGATTCGAAATCTTGAAAAACAGGGATACGACAACCTGCCGGTCTGCGTGGCCAAAACCCAGAATTCTCTATCCGACGACTCTTCCCTGATCGGACGCCCCCGGAATTTCCGGGTTACCCTTCGGGATATCAACGTATCCGCGGGAGCGGGATTTCTCGTCGCTCTGATGGGAAATATCATGACCATGCCCGGGCTGCCCAAGAATCCGGCGGCGGAGAGCATTGATATCGACGGACACGGCGGGATAACGGGATTGTTCTGAACAGACGGGGCGGGACAGCCGTCAGGACATCTACCGAGCTCAATAACTGAGCAAAGAGCTTTCTGACTAAGTACTAAGCCAGAAATCGGCACCTGGGAAGCATTGATGCGGCCTCTCGAATCGCATCGAGCACGGCAACCCAATCCTTCTGCCCGGTCTGATAGGGATCGCGGGTTTGAAATCGAAACGCCCCTCCCGGATAGTTGAAGCTCAAACAGTAGGCTTCCACGTCCTTCTCGTTGGCGTCGACCGGACTCAGGCGAAAAATGCGTTCCTCCTTCACCACCTCGTGAATACTGGCGGAGGCTGGAAGGGATTGGCAAACCCGTTCGACATCCAGCAGTTCGATCTGCTCCCGGTAGTTCACCATCTGAACCACCTTGTCCCACACCTTTTCCGGAAAACTCGCCCGGTATATCAGCGTCTCCTCTCCGCTTCGCCCTATATCCAGGATCGTTTCCGGGCCGAAACACGGGAGGTGAAAGAGTGTCAGGTGCCAGTCGCCGACGTTCTCGACTGGATCGAAGGGCATGGCATGACATTCCAGGACTCGAAAGTAGGTTTCCTGTGCGTCAAAGGGAGGTTTCATCGGACAACTGAGAGCCTGTTTACCACAACCGGGCTTTCGAAGGAAGCACAAAACGCCCTCACCCCTCGTATTTCTGAAGCCGCCACTGCGGCAGGCTGCTAACGGTGCACCAGTTTCCACACGCACCAGGCGCCGACAACGCCGAGGGTATTGGCGGCGAGATCGTCGGGATTGAAAGAGCGGGTGGGAATCAGGCGCTGGATCGATTCAAGGAGAACCGCGAGAAAGAGAAAAAACGCCCCTGAAAAAAGCTGCCAATTCGAATGCGGCTCGTCATCCGCCCCCGCCAGGCGACGTATCTCGCGTTCCGGGAAACGGAGCATAAACGCGGGCAGGCAGACCATGAAGAATGCCAGGAAATGCGGTGCCTGATCATGCCGGTCGGCCCATTCAACCAGCCATCCGGGTAGAAAAGTAAAATCAGACGCCCGGGCCGAGTCGCGCGCAGTCAGAAAAATGAGCAGGAGGCACGCCCCAACCATAGCCCAGCGCACCCAGGCTTTTTGACGAAATGTGCGCAAATTCTCCAGGAGATTCATAGACAAACCCGACTATTAGCTGAAAGGCACCGCCTCGGCAAGCAATCCCCTTATACGCGATGAAGAAGTCATACGGGACCCGGCTCTCCTGCCGCAAGGTATTTGGCGCAAAGCGGCACGGGTTTGACGCAAGTGTGATTCGGGTTGATGCTGGTCTTTCCTGCTGTCACGTTTTTGTTCGCAGTACGACCCAAATTGATTATGAAGGCATTACGGTCCCTCAAGAAACCCAGCTATCTGGTTGCTTCGCTCCTCCTTACCTGGCCGATTCTTTCATGTATTCGCGGTGCAGTGGAACCCGAATTTCCGGCCGAGGCTTTGCCTTACGCGATCTCCGGCGAAGCCCGTAACGGGGAGGAAGTCCTCGATGCCGTCCAATGGACCCGGACCTTCGATCTGGAGGCATCCCGGGGCCGGGAGATTGTCCCGGTTTCGGAGTGGCTGAACACCGCGGAAATTCCCCTCTATAACGAGGCGACGGACACACTGGAATTCCGCGCTTATGGACGGGCGGCATCGGCGGACGAGGAAGGTAATCTCATCTTCGAGGAAGAGGGCCGCTTCAACATCACCGTAACCGTGCGTGATGAAAACGGTTCGGTAAAGATCCGGCGGAACTTCGCCAATTTCCAGAACGTCTTTCACGGGGAGCGCCGGGCACGGATCACCTACCTCACACGCGAACGGAACGACCCCGACGACGCGCCAACCATCACCCGGACCTATTCGACCGCGGGTGACGAGTACCAGCTGGAGCTGTCGCAGTGGCTCGACGCGGAGGAAATCGAAGCGGAGGAAATACGCGAATGGCTGGATACCCACGCTCCTGAATCGCTTGATTTACGGGCTCAGCCTCGCAACCGGGCGGTATTGGGCGACGACGGAACGCTGACGTATCGCGACGAAGGGGAATTCCGCATCCTTGTCCGAAAACCCGGAGGATCGCCGTTGGAGGCGGTGAGTGTCCTGATCGAGAACAGCACTGAAGGTGAACGATCCACCTTCCGCACCCACTACGAACCGAAACCCCTGGACATTTCCGAGCATGTGCTCGTGGTGTACAACCGGAGCTCCCCCGAGAGTGAAGCGCTGAAGGATTATTATATCCGGGAGCGCCCCGGCTTCGGGGAGGCAAACGTTCTCGGTGTCACCTGCACTTCCGATGAATTGACCCTCGAGAACGACTACCTCGATGATATTGAGTCACCCATTGTGGACTGGTTGCTGGAATCGGAGAAGAACATCCGGTACCTGGTTCTCCTGATCGACATCCCGACACGGGTTCATGCGAGGGCCGGTTCGGAGGCTGGCTCGTCGCGACTGAGAATCGGCGATTCCGTTTCCAACCGTCTGGCATCCGCGTTCCGAAACCGCGGGATCCGGGATGGACAGCTGTATTTCCAGGCATCTCAATACATTGCCCCCACCCATCTCGGCAAACCCTTTTCCCTTGCTGAATTTCAGGGAATGACGGCGCTGGTGACGCACTTGAACATGGGAGATCCGGAGGCTTCCAAGGCTTACATTGACAAGATCAAATCCTTTGAAAACACCGGCGGCATTCTTCATCCAGCGACGGACTCGTACGCCGGCAATTACTACATGGAAGACCATCGCGCGCACAACCGGCTGCCCTCGAACTTCTTCGGGTTACGCTATCTGGAGCGCATGAAAGAAGGGTTTGCGCGGTTCGATGACATGAGAATCACCTACCGTCCGAAAGGCTCCGACTTCATTACATCGGGAGACAATGTCGCGTTTTTCGGAACCCTGGGACGCTGGGGGGGGCGAGGAGCGGATTACGCGACGGACGGTCAGATTCAATGGGGCGCCAATGCGGACTGGTGGCTCATGCTCTCGGTTGAGAGTTTCAATGGACAGCGGGTTCCCGGCGAGAGACAGGGCGGCGAAGCGGACGTGTTCTACGGTCCGATGAATCAGGGGAATTTCATCGACTGGTTTAGTGCCGGAGCATTCGGCGGGAGCGATTACTCCCGGACGCCGGTGGGAGCGGTCAGCCACGTCGAGGAACCCACCACGGGCGGAATCAACGACTGGAGCTACCTGGCGATGTGGCACGACGGGTTCACGTTTGCCGAATGCGCGTGGTTGAGTCGCCGCACCGGGCGCTTTATGGCGACCGGAGATCCCTTGGTCGCCCGAAAGCCGCCGGATCCGCGGGAGGCGGCACGCACGGAATAACCGGGATGCCTACGGTCCTCCGGTCAACGAACCGGCCTGTTCCTCGAGGTAACGGATGCGATCGTGCGTCAATGGATGAGTCTGAAAGTACTGCCGCCACCGCCCTCCGTCCTCGAACTCCAGCATCAATTCAAAAAACTCCAGGCTGCCGTCGAGATCTCCGTAAGCCGCATGGACGAGACTCAGTCCGTACTCGTCGGCTTCGCGTTCCTGGTCGCGCGAGTACCCGGTTTCCATGAGTTCGTAGGCGGAACGCACCGGAGACAGCGCGTCGGATCCGAAGAAGACCGCACCGGCCAGGCCGTAGACCAGGCCACGTCCCAATCGCCGGGGAATGTGGCGGTGCTGGTGATGGCCGAGCTCGTGCGCCAGGACAAATGCCAGCCCGCGCTCGGTCTCGAGTTTCTCCAGCAACGGCGGCGTTACGCCAATGCCGCCTCCGGGCACGGCAATCGCGTTCGGCACGTCGAATTCCAGGATAAACAAGTCGTAATCAAGGTCCCGCAGCTCCTCTTCGTTCGCCATCAGCCGATCCAGAATCTCCCGGACACGCTCGAGACGTTCGTCGTCCGTATTCCGGGAAAACGGCTGCACCTTCCCGAGTTGCCGTTCCCAACCGTCGGGAATGTGCCGGGCGAGCAATTCGCCCAACACCCCGAGGACGAAGTAAAGACCCACGAAAAACGCCGCGACCAGCAGCGTATTTTTCACAAAGCTCCCGGCGGAGGATTCGCCGCGGCTGACGTCCGCGGTCTTATCGAGTTTCCTCGGAACGAACTTCATCGGCGTAACGGATGGCCGTCGAGTACGCCAGCACCTCAACCGATCCAATTCGCCGGCCGGCGCCCTTGGAAATGCTGACTGTTTCGAAGCGCAGATTAAGGAAGAGGTCCGCCTTGGGGCAGGATTCCTTCATCCGAAGCACGGCTTCGCGCCGGGCGCGGTCAAACAAGGGGGAGTAGCTGAGCAACTCTCCTCCGAAAATCGAGCGAAGGCCGGAGAGAAACCGCTTCCAGAAATCGATCGAAATAACGACACTGCCCGCCACCAGGACCGAGGCAGCGACGGGACGTTGATCCGGCAGGGTCCGGAAGGTCACGGCCGGAACCGCACTCCATCGCGCCTCACGCTCCCTGATGCTCTTGTAATGACGCAGTTCAAGCAACTTTCCCGAAGTAAAGCCGAGAACCAGGAGGAAAACCACGATCAGAAACTCAATGAGCATCGTCCCCGAGCTTTACAGCCGTACCGTAGGCCAGGATTTCAGCGGCGCCCTGCGTGACCGAAGAGGTGGCGAAACGGACATTGATCACGGCGTTCGCCCCGAGTTCCGAAGCCTGCCGCGCCATCCGCTCCACCGCGTCTTTGCGAGCGTCCTGCAACAACTGGGTGTAGCCTTTGAGCTCGCCACCCACGAGATTTTTCAGCCCGGCCATAATGTCGCGCCCGACATGTTTCGCGCGAACGGTGCTCCCCTGGACGACGCCGTAATGTTCGGTCACTTTTCGCCCGGGAACGGCTTCCACATTGGTAATGGTAATTCCGGAAATATCTCCAAGCAGCATGGTAAATCCTTGGTTTTTAGGGTGTTTTCAAAAGGCTTGTAGCCATCTTCCGGACGGAAGTCAACCCGCCATTCGCCCCAGCCAGTGCGCGACGAGTTCCTCGACTCCCGCGGCGGTCGCCACGCCTGGCTCATAGCCGAGGTCCCGGCGGGCGGCGGCGATATTGAAAAAATGATCTTTGGCCAGTTCCACGGCAAGGAATCGGGTCATAGGCGGCTCATTCTCTCGCCCGAGGATTTTGTAAATGCCCTCGCACAACGCCCCCGCCGTGTACGCGGCACGGAAAGAAACGCGCTTTTCGACCGCCGGGACTCCGAGCGCGCGAAGAAGATCGTTGATCCATTCCCAGAGGACCACCGGCTCCCCCTGGCTGATGAAGTAGGCCTTTCCGGCCGCACGGCCCGGATCTTCAAGCGCGCCTTCGGCGAGCAGATGGGCGTCCGCCGCGTTCGCCACATGGACGATATCCACCCGGTTCATGCCGTCGCCGACGACGCGCAGACGTCCCCGCCGGGCACGGTCGACCACGCGGGGAATCAAATGGTTGTCACCGACGCCCCAGATCAGGTGGGGACGCAGGGCCACCGTTCGCAAGCCGTCCCTCCCGTTTACCCCGAGCACCTCCTTTTCGGCGAGAGCTTTGGTGTGGGCGTAATGGCACAGCCAGTTCCGCCCGTAAGGGAGGGATTCGTCCGCGTTAACCAGCGGTTGCCCGGTAAAAACCACACTCGGTGTGCTGGTGTAAATCAGTCTGCGAACCCCGTGTAGCCGGCACCCGTCGAGAACGGTCCGGGTACCTTCGACGTTGGGACGGAAGTACGACTCCCAGCTTCCCCAAACACCGGCTTTGGCCGCCACATGATAGACCGCGTCGGCACCGCGGCAGGCTTCGATCACCTGATCGCGATCCGCCAGGTCGGCCTGTACCTGCCGCACGCCCCGTGCGACCAGGTCCGGATGCGGGGTCCGCCCGAGGATTGTCACCTCGTCGCCCCGTGCCAGCAACCGCTCGACCAGGTACCGCCCGAGAAATCCCCCGCCTCCGGTGATCAGTGTTCGTTTCATCCCTTCGAAGAAAACGGGTCTCCGGTTGCCGCACAAGCGTTTCCGACAACCCGCAGGATGTGCGGAGCGGCCGACGGACCGTCGGCCGGAACACGCTCAGTCGGCAGCCGGCACGGTTTCCGGCACTCGCCCGGAGCAGCGCTTCGCCAGGGTCAGGCGGTGAATCTTGGCGTTGTGACGGACATCGACCGGGAAGCGTTTTTCGAAAAAGAACCGCTCGATTCCCCGCGTCATTTCGTGTTCGGCTCCCGCCCGGCGAAGACTCCGCACAAACGCCTCGCGGTCGGCAGCCGAGCGCGGGAACGCTCCGGCCCGGGGCTCCACAACAATGGCGGGAAGCTGTTCACCTTTTCGCCCGAGCCCGATCAGGGCCGAACGGAAAACACCCTCCACACGATTGAAAATCGCCTCGCAGCAATCCGTGTACAGGTCTCCCTCAGGCGTCTGGACCCTCTCGACAACGCGACCGCAAAACCAGAGCCGCCCCACGTCGTCCAGGTAACCCGCATCGCCCATACGGTGCCAGAGCGTGCCCCCCTCCTCCACCTTCGCGGCGGCGGTCGCCTCCGGCAGTCCGTCGTACTCTCGCGTCACCACCGGACCGGAAACGAGAATTTCGCCGATTTCCCCCGCGGGTAGCGACGAAATACCCGCGCTCCCGTGCGAGGGCTCGTCCGTGATCCTCACCACCTTCACCCGGATACCCGCAAACGGAAAGCCCACGCAGGTTCCCGCACCGGTCTCGGTTCGCTCGCGCGTCTCGTTGAGAATCCCGCTGCCGGAAATCGAGGAAACCGGCAAAGCCTCGGTGGCGCCATAGGGACTGTGGATCCTCCCTTCCCCGAGAATGTCGCGGTAGACTTCCACCAGTCCCGGCGGAACCGGCGCGCCGGCCATGAGGAGGCGACGCAGAGACGGCAGAGTAATGCCGTGCCGCCGGCAATAATCGCCGATCTTTGCCCAAAGGACCGGGGAGCCAAAGCTGTTGGTGACCCCGCAGGTATTGATCGCTTCGACGATGCGCGAAGGATCGACGGCCGCGGGACGGCTCGGATTCATCTCCGGCACGACCGTGGTCATTCCGAGGGCCGGATTAAAGAGGGCGAATACCGGGAGCATGGGCAGATCGACCTCGCCGGGCTCGATGCCGTAATGGTCGCGAATCGCCCCGACCTGAGCCTCGAACATCCCGTGCCGGTAGCAGACTCCCTTGGCGGGCCCGGTCGAGCCCGAAGTAAAGAGGATGGCGGCGGGATCCACGGAGTCACAGTGACATACGGGAAACGAATCATCGGACTCTCCCGGCGACTCCTTGCCGCCGCCGGCACCCAGGCGCACCTTCACACCCCGGAATGCCCCCCGAAACACCCGGCTCACGGCCAGCCCGAGAGGGATCGCAATCAGCGCTTCCGGACGCGTGCGCTCCACGCAATGCAGGAACGAGTGCCAGCCCATACCGGGGTCGATGACCACGGGCACGGCGCCGATCTTGAAGAGCGAAAAGACAATAACAATAAGGTCCCGCCCGGGACGCACCATTAACAGAACCCGCTGCCCGCGGCGGATGCCCCGTGCGGTCAGGATCCGGCATCGCCGGTCGACCTCCCTGTCCAATTCGGCAAAACTTAGAGACTGGTAGGCCAATCCCCCGCGTGAACGGAGAGGGATCTTCAAGGCCGATCGATCCGGCTGCGCGGCCGCACGGGCCGGCAGAAAGCGGGCTACGTTGCAGGATCGCTCCACATTCGACTCCATAAAAAAACAAGAAAAAGGCCGCCCTTCTTCAAAGGCGGCCTTCCGTTCGAAAATATTAAATGAAAACTGAGGACCTCCGCGAATGACGCACCCGTTTCACTCAGTAGTCATAATAGGTAAACAACCCCCACAGGAACGTGGCGTTGTTACCGCTGTAAGGAGCGTCGGGGTCGAAATCCGCCCGCCTGACCGGAAGCGTGTTTCTGGAAACCGGATCGTAAGTACCTTCCTTCGATTCGTAAAGACCGCCCAGGACGATCGTGTGTTTCTTGCCCGCCCGCTCGGATGTGGCACAAGCGGAGAAAAGGAAGGGCAACGCCAGTAGGGAAAGTATAAAAAACAGTTTTTTCAGTTTCATGAGGACGCTTTGAATTACGAATGCTTGGTAGGTATTACTAGGGGGGCCGAACCCGATTTCAAGAACAAATCGTCAAAAAATATAACGGCCCGAACGACGACAAAATGGCCTCGCTGGTGCCCGACTTGTTGGCTTGAGACTTTTCCAGAGGTCCAGCGGACGAGTCCGTCCGACCGCGGGAACGACCTGCTAACTGAAGAACCTTTATTGAATATATCCGATTTTGGAGACCCTCGCGCACCCGTCGGAAACCGGAGGCAAACCCCGGGTTTCACCACGGACCCGGCACGCGGCATCCCGCGCGGGCCGGCCGCTACGCCAAGGTTCCAGTAGTCAATCAGCAATAATCTTTACGATAACAGGTTACGAATAAAGGACGAAATCCGTATACGTGTGATAACTACTGATTCCACTTGTGGTTAAAGTGCCTCTTCAGTTGACTTGAAGGGAATACAACCTACAGTTTTTCGAATGTGCGGATTCGAAATCAATCATCCGGTTATTTATTGAATGAATCCGCGTTTTTTTTGAACAAACCCTGCATTGAAATCCGATAATTCGACCCAAAATGAAACTTCACACCCTCTTCTTCGGATTCCTGGCTGTGGCCGGATTTTCCTCCCCGGCTCTTGCCCACGAGCTCTATTGGACGGACGCACAGAACAGGATTCACGGCGCGGACATCGACGGTTCCAACGCCTCGGTCATTTATGACGGCACGGGTATGGACGGCCTCCTGATCGACGTGGTGGCCACCGACACCCACCTTTACTGGACGGACAACGCCCAAAGCACGGCGGCGGGCGGCATCTGGCGCGCGGAACGCGACGGAGGCAACGCGGAGCGGTTGGTTGAAAACCTCGGGACCTTCTCGGATCCGCAGTTCATCGCCGTCGACGAAGCCGGCAACAAGCTTTACTTCACGTGCTGGCAGGAAGGGGTGTTTTCAGCCGACCTCGACGACGGAAGCGATTTGACGTTTATCACCCGCCCCTCGGGGAGCACCACGGGCATCGCGCTGATCGACAGCGACGAAGCCTTTGTCATCAACGCCGCCGGCAACAACACCAATCTTTACCGCGTGAACTTTGCGGATCAGACGGCGACGGTGGAATTCGAGTTCGTGGGTCACGGCGCCGCACAGTACGGTCTCGCCTTCGATCCCGACGCGGGTGCCGAAGGCACGGCATACGTGAGTAATTTCGGGGACGGCGCCGTCGACGCCTACGATCTGGCCGCCGGCACCGAGTCGGGGCTCATCGCCCCCGACGGATTGGTTGAACCCCTCGGGCTCGGATTGAACCCTTCGCGCAGCCATCTAGTCGTTGTCGAACGCGGAAGCGGGCACCTGATCGCTTACGAATTCGCGAGCGGCGAATCTTTTACAGCGGCGCCGGTCGGTTCCGCGCACTTCGGGGTCGCGGTGCTGGCGGAGCCTTCGCCGATTCCGCCGCCGGTCCCGGCCGACCCGCCCATCGTTGAGACGTTTGAGAACGGTACGCCCGGGGAATCGATCGTCAACCGATCGACTTCGGATGGAAAGGGACTCTGGCGCCAGAGCGCCCGCGGAAGCGATTCCACCCTCAATTACGGGGGCGAGCCGGGAGAGGTCACCTACGAACCCTTCGCCCCCAGCGGAAGGGGCGATGTCCGCCTCGATGTCGACGTCGACGGGGTCGAGGACTACATTATCAAGTTCGACGACGTACTGTTGCGCGGCGGAAACCCGTTTCTGGATTCGTACGTCGCGATCGGGGCGCGGAAGACCGACGGCTCCGACCTCGGCACCTACCGGATTCGCCAGTGGCGCGTCACCGATGAGGACGAAGGGACCACGACCTTCCGCTACGGCATCCATTACCTCGACCCTGAAGGGGAGACCGACACCCGCCCCGGCAACTGGCGGGCGGAGACGGTCCCGACCGAAGACGTCGAAGGCGGCGACTACAGCGGTTCCGAGCTGCTGCGCGAGAACCTGGAACTCCGCGTGCGGGGCAACCAGCAGCGGCTTTTCCTCGACGGGGACCCGCTGGGCGAGTGGCAGGAAACCCAGGGGACCTACGACGACGGCAACGCCGACCTGGCGCTGGTCATCAACACCACCTCCTCCGGCTCGGGCTCAACCTTCACCCACCCCGTTTTCCACGGCCTGACCCTGGAGGAACCTCCCCCGCCGCCCGAAGTTCCCGAAGCAACGGACGAATGGCAACTGGTGGACGACTTTGCCGGCCGCGATCTCGGGCCCATCGCCGGACAGGACGGGTGGCAACAGCCTTCCGGAGGCCTTGCCGAGGTCATTGACAATCCCTTCGGTAACGGACGTGTGCTCCGGGTCGGCGGCGGGACCCATGCCAAAACGGTCAATATTCCCGACGGTGAAACGGGCACCGTGTTCTTCCGGGCCCGTTCGATCGGGCGGAGCGATTTCTCCTTCGGGGCGAGCCACCAGTTGGAACCCGGCAACATCTCCGGCACCGCGGCCGCGCAATTCGCGTTCCGGACCTCGAGCCGCAACGGCATCGACATCGTGGAGGAAGGCAACTCCATCCGCAATCTGGGGCTGTACAACGCCCACACCTGGTACCACGTGTGGATCGTGATCAACAACGACGAAAACTTCTCAAACTACTACATTCAGGGAGGAGAGTTCGACGAGCCGACCCTGCTGCTCTATGAACCGAGCGAAGGAGATCCTCGCAGCGCATTCCCATTCCGGCACAATCAGGCTGGCGAAGCGATAAAGACCTTCGGATTCCAGGCATTCAATCCCGGACTGATCTACATTGACGAGATCTGGTTCAACGGCTTGACCGAGGATCTCACGGCTCCGTCACCGCTGCCGGCCCCGGAAGACAAAACGAATGACGGTCCGCTGCCGGCGTACGAAGGATTCTCGTATTCGACCGGCGAGGTTCTCGGACTCAACGGAGGCTTCAGTTGGGCGGAGCCCTACCGTCCGTCAGGCGATCGCCAAAGCCCGGTGGTCGGGGAAGGCAGCCTGGCCTACGAAAACGTCGCCACTGAAGGCAACCGCCTTATCGTCGACGGTACCGGGGGACGCGCCGAGACCTTCCGTTTCCTGGACCTCGGCTTCACGCCGACGGAGAGTCTCGCAGACGGGCTGCTCGGGGCGCCTGGATCCGACGTGTACCTGAGTTTCGTTGTCGATGGAGGCGACACGGTGGACGCGCCGTTCTGGGGTGTTTCCACCTTCCGCAATCAAAGCGAGCGGCTGTTTATCGGAAAGAGCCAGAATCAGGACCATTGGGCAATCCAGACACCGGGGGCAGCCGACCGCTCGGAAGCGGATCCGGACGAGGCGCCGCTGACCGGCACCTCGTTCATTGTCGTGCGTCACTATTACCTGAGCCCGGAAGAAATCGACGCACAGGAGCTTGAGGAAGACGAAGACCCGATCCTGGGCCGCGTTTATCTCTTTCACAATCCGGACCTCGCGGATGGAGAACCGGCTGTCGAAGACGCGGCCGCCAGTTTCGAGACAACAAACGAAATGATTTTCAATCGGTTCCGCATAACCGCCGACGATTCCGGCAACGGCTTCGAGCTCGATGAAATCCGGGTTGGCACCACCTGGGAAGCCGTCACACCGGTGGACGACGCCGAGCCTCCCGAAGGTTATGAGGATTGGGCCGGACGATTCTTCACCCAAGACGAAATGGACGATCCCAGTATCAGCGGGCCTTCCGCCGATCCGGACGGCGACGGGATCCTCAATCTTATGGAGTTCGCGCTCGGCGGGAATCCCACGCAACCGGACCGCGGCATCCTCCCGGCGGAAGGCCGGGAATCCGTTGACGGCGAGGACTACCTCACCCTCACCTTCTCACGGCCGGCGGACGTCACCGGCGTCGACTACTCGGTGGATACCGCCGGCGATCCGGGAGCGGTCTGGAACCTGGGTGCGGCGATCCGGGTGGGAGATCCCGTCGAGGAGGACGGGCTCATCACTGAGACATGGCGCGACACCGAACCGATCGGCGAGGAGCGCCGCCGGTTTCTCCGTCTGAGGGTTATTTCGCAATGATTCGGCGAGGATGGTCTTCCGGCCGGTCATAGGCCGACGGAATTCCTCGCCTGGAAAACAGCCGCCCTGCCATCCTCCGGCAGGGCGGCTGTTTGCTTTTCAAACCGCTCAGCCGGGAAAAAGCGGTGTGCCCCGCCCCCCCCGGCGGCTTTGACGCCGGATGCATTCAATTTTTCCCAGCCATGGCTCAAGCCATCCCGCCGGGGCAGGTGTCAGGCAGGATTATCCGTAATACCCGCATAGAACACCTCCTCAAATCATCTTCCACGACAATCCCCGAATTTCGCTTCCGCGACCCCCAGCACGCCTCGCCCCATCCGATCCGTTCTTTGATCGCTACGGGAACCACGGCAAATACCCACTTTCATTCAAGTTTTTCCCACCTATCATACAAGACTCATCAAACCGGTTATGTTACCTTATCGGCCGTTCGAGTTTCCTCATACCTTCCAACCAGCAGTCATCATGAACACGAGCCCGCTTGACCTCCCGAAACGCCCGACCCTTCGTCACTTGCTCCTTCTCTTCGCCGCAGGCACCCTCGGAACCGGCACCGCCGTCGCCAACCAGTGGATCAACGCGGACGAAGATCACCTTTGGAGCAACGAAAACAACTGGACAGCCGGAATCCCCGATTCCGGCCTCGCGTGGATCAACGGAACCACCGACGAGGCGCGGATCGACTACGAAGCTCCCGACATAACCGAAGCGATCATCGGGCAGGGAGCCAGCGACGGCAGCGTCCGCATGCAGGAGGGCGGCTCCCTCACCTCATCGCATATCAATCTGGCCTTTGGCGACGGTTGGAACGGAACGTGGAATCACGACGCCGGCACGCTGAACGCCGGAGACCTGAGACTCGGGCGCCAGGATGGCGGAACGGCCGAATTCAACCTCTCCGGCGGCACCGTCAATGCGACCGGCCTCAGACTGAACTCCACGAGCGGTACCGACGGAGAGGACCAGGCAACCGGTATCGCCAACGTTACCGGCGGGGCTCTCAATCTGGACAATCACCTTCGCCTGAACTCCCGTGCAGGCGGTGCGACGACCGCTCAGACCGTTACTGTCTCGGGCGGTACGGTTACGAGCTCGCGCGACCTGCAAATCGGTCGCGGCGATATGGAAGGCGGCACGGCGACCGTAAATCTTTCGGAAACGGGCTCTCTGAGTGTCGGGAATATCGAAATGGCAACCAGCGGTTCAGGCGGCACGGGGGCCAGCACGCTGAATGTTTCCGGGGGAACCCTTGATGCTTCCGGAAACCTCCGGATCGGTCATGAAGGCTCCGATGCGGACGTGGAGATTTCGGGCGGAACGGTAACCATCGAGAACCAAACCCGGATCGGCAACGTCGGCACCGGCACTACAGCCAACGGCTCCCTTACAGTCACCGGCGGCAACGTCACCTTAAAGGCCCTTACCGCAGTCGGCACCGTCGGCGAAGACATGGGCAGGGGATCCATCACCATCGGCGGCGACGCGAATTTCACCTTCGGCGAGAGCAATGCCTCGATCGTACTTCGCGAGGGCGTGGGAAACAGCTTCACAGTCAACGGCTCTCAGGCCACCATCAACAGCCTGCGGGCCGCAGGCACCGCTCTGGAATTCAACAACGGCAACGACGTGAACCTCAACTTCGACTCCGGCGGCATTTCCACCGTCGACCTGACCGCCGATATTCGTTTCGGCGGTGACGACGTCACCTTGAATATCGATGCCACCGAAGCCAGCGAAGGCGTCTACGCCCTATTCACTTTTAACGACTACTGGGATACCGGTCACACCACCTTCGGCACCGAGAACCTCGATTTTGCCGCCGGCATGGACGGCTGGATCAACTACAATGCCAACGACATTTCCCTCGAGATCATCCCCGAACCGTCCACCTACGCGCTACTCTTCGGCGCAGGAATTTTCGGCATCGTGCTCTTGCTCCGCTCACGGCGCAGGAACCGCCTTTAATGTTTCCCGGTTTGTCTTGCTTGAAAAAGCGGAGTTTTCGGACTCCGCTTTTTTGCCGCCCCTGGACTCGGCCACAACGCGATGATCGGACCGGCAAACGCAACCCGAAGTTTTTCAGGAGCGCTTCGCCATTTCGTGTGGGTTCACCTGTCGGGTCCTTGCCGGCCGCTCCTCCGTCACCCGAAAGTCTGTCGGGCAAGCCTGACAGACTCCTAAAATGACATTGCCACTGCCCGTCACCTTCTCTTGGTTTATAGGCAATGAACGGCTTCGATCTCAAGGAATTCAAGAACCCGTCCGCCATCCACCGTCCCGTCCCGTTTTACAGTTGGAATGAATGGATGGAACCCGAGGAAATCCGGCGACAGATCGACCAGATGGCAAAGGCCGGTTGGGGCGGCGTTTTTGTTCACAGCCGGATCGGCCTGACCACCCCCTACCTGGGCGACGAGTGGTTCCAGGCCGTTGAGGCGACGATCGAACACGCCAGGAAACGAAAGATGAAAGTCTGGCTTTACGACGAGGACAAATGGCCAAGCGGCTACAGCGGCGGCTCCGTCCCCCTCGCCGATCCTTCCTACCGACAGCAGGCCCTCGTCGCTCGGCCCGCGCGCGCCAAGGCTCCGTCAGACTGCGTCAAGATCGGCAACCCGCAAAACGGCCTTCAGCACTTCATCTGGACAGCTCCGCTCGGACAGGCCTGGTTCAACGGCACTTGCTACGCCGGGCTCATGCACCGCGAGGCGATGCAGACGTTTCTTCAGGACGCCTACGAAACCTATTACCGTCGCTTCGCGGATGAGTACGGCAAAACCATTGTCGGCGAATTCACCGACGAGCCCTGTTCGCTGTTCCGCAAACGCGTGCCCCACGGAGCCGTTCCCTTCACGCCCGAACTTCTGGACCGTTTTCGGGAGACCTGGAAATACGACCCGATTCCCCATTTCCACCTCCTGTATCAGGACGGAGAAGACGCCCCCCGCTTCCGGCTCCAGTATTTTCGCATCGTCAACGAACTGTTCGAGAGAAACTTCTCCCAGCAACTCGGCGAGTGGTGCGAGGATCACGGCATCGCCCTGACGGGACACTACATGCTGGAAGATTCCCTTTACGGGCAGCAAACCTGGGGCGTCAAGATTATGCCCAACTACCGGCGCCAGACTATGCCCGGCGTCGACCACCTCGGACGGCACGTCCACAATATCATCACCTTGAAGCAATGCCAGAGCGTCGTGAACCAGCACGAAAAGCCGCGCATGCTCAGCGAACTGTACGGCGTGGCCGGCGGCTCCCTGACCTTCCTCGACCGTGCATGGATCGGGTTCCAGCAGCTGTGCTTCGGCGTCAACCTCCTCAATCCCCACCTCTCGCTTTACACGATGGCCGGCTGTCGCAAGCGGGACTATCCTCAAAACATCTTCTACCAGCAGCCGTGGTGGCCGCTCAATCACATCCTGGACACCCCGCTGAGCCGTGTATGCGCTTCGCTGACACAGGGCAGGTACCTCGCCGAAGCCCTCCTGATCCATCCGGGCGAGTCATCGTTCGTACACTGGGAAACCGAACTGGACAAAAAACAGTTTGACGGCCTGCTCGACTGGAATCATGAGCCGACAACACCCGGTGCAAAGAAGAAGATCGATCGCATTGACCGCGATTTCAGAAAGGTCATGGATACGCTCCTCGGCGATCAACGAAGCTTTGACCTGGGCGATGAAACGATCATCGCCCAGGAAGGCAGCCTGGAGGAAGTCGGAGGACGACCGGTAATTCGCATAAACAAGGTGGATTACCCGGTGGTGATCCTTCCGACCATGGCGACACTGGGCGAAAAAACCTACAAACTCCTCGACGACTTCCTCGACGCCGGCGGTAAAGTCATCCTCTGCGGCAAAGAGGCATCCCTGCTTGAGGGCAAGGCCAGCCGCAGGCTGCAACCGTTTTACGAGCGACTCAAATCCGTATCCCTCCAGAACCTTCCGGCGGTTCTGCGGCGGACGGCGCGGCCGCTTGTCTCCGCCCCCCGCCTTTCCGCTGCCAACAAGAGCAAGCTCTTTGTCCACCTCCGCGACCTGCCGGACGGGAGCCGTCTGGCTTTTGTGGTCAATCTCAACCGCTTTCGCTCCTTCTCGACCGCCCTGCACTTCCGGGGAGAATTCGAGTCCGTCCGGGAACTCAACTTCCACAATGGGGAGGCCAGTAAACTTCAGTGCAAATCCGTCAGGGACCGCCTCGAAATCACTCTGCCATTCGCTCCCGCACAGGCGCATTTGCTCCTTCTCACCAGAGAGAAAATCGACGGCAAGGGCGTTTCGCCGGTCCCTCGCAAAGACAAGCAGCGGCGGGCCCTCTCGCAGAAGGAATGGGAGGTTGAACGACTCGACGACAACGCGATCACGTTGGACTATGCTAACTGGCGAACGGCCACGGGCTCCTTCAGCGGGAAACCTTCTCCTGTACTGGGGATTCAGGAGTACCTGAATTCGTGCCGTTACGATGGCCCCCTCACCCTGAGGTATCCGGTTCAAGTCGGTTCCCTCGCCGACAACCGCAAGGTTCATCTGGTGGTGGAATACCCGGAACGCTACGAAATCCGGGTCAACGGGACGCCCCTCAAGCAGGAAACGCTTCCCTTCTGGCGCGATTTTCGCTGGCATCCCATTGATATCACCGGTCTCCTGAAAGCCGGTTGCGAGAACATCATACAACTCGATTGTCCCGAGTTTCAACATGGCGACCTCACTTCTGTGGAAGACATGTTCGCCAGGTACGGTACGGAAATCGAATCGATCTACCTGGTGGGGGATTTCTCGGTTTTCGGCCGGCTGGCGAAACCCGCGCCCCTGCCCGCCCATTGGAAGGAGTTTGAACTTCCGCCGGTAAGCGTCCACGGCTTTGAATACGGCTCCTTCATTCTCGAGGATCCGGAGAGATTGAAGTTCGGCGATACAACCTCCCGGGGACTGCCTTTCTACGCGGGACGCCTGTCCTGCACCACGACACTTCCCAAACTCTCCCGGAATGGACGCTGGTTCCTCCGCCTCCAGGATCTCGATTGCCCCGTTGCGGAGGTCAAGGTCGATGGCACGGTCGCGGGTCATTTCATGCTCAACCCCTTTGAAGTCGATTTGACGCCGTTTCTCGAGGGCAAACCCGCGCGCCTGGAGCTCATCCTCTACGGGACGCTGCGCAACCTCCTGGGCCCCCACCACAACCCGGAAGGCGAGATGGCCCGGGTGGGTCCCCACCAGTTTTCAGCCCTGCCCGCACCGGGCGGGAACGGGGTCAATGAATGGGTTCTCAACCACCAGAAAGGCAAGCCGGTCAAGCAGTGGACCGACTCCTACTGCATGGTCTCGTTCGGCAAGCTGGGCCGCGCGACGCTGGTAAGGCGCTAGGTACGGGGAACAGGCAGGGGGGCGGGTTCGGATTTCGGGATTCGGGAAGTCCCGGGTAAATCCCTGACAACTTCGCCTTTGAACCGCCCGCCTGTCGAAACCTCTTCTCTTTACTCAGCACGCGCGGCCGCCTTCCTGATCCGGACTCCTTTCGGCACCCGGATTTCCGGCTGCCACCGGTCTCCCTTCCTTCGGCCGGAAACCTCAATGACTCCCCGCGGCGTGGGCACCCGTCCGCGCATGAACTTGAGGTCGCCCGGGCGCGGCTTGAATTCGATCTCGGCAAATCCCGGCCGGGTCGGACGCACCCCGAGGACGGTGCTCGACAGGAAAAACACCGGGGCCGCCGACCACCCGTGACAGTGACTGCGCGTCAACCGGCCCTGGCTGAGCGACCACATTTCCCAGAACGTGCTCGCCTCTTCCTCGATCATGAACCCCCAGTCCCTGCGAATAATATCGAGAAACTCCCTTTCGCGCCCTTCGTCGGCCAGGGTTTCGAGCAGGAAAAACTCGAAGAACGGGCTCCCCGCGCGGACAAACCCCCGCGGCGGCCGGTGAACAATGCCGCGGCAGCGCTTTTCCCGCGCCCCCCCGGCCACGCCAGAGATCAATGCGGCCGTCTGGGTTTGCTGACTGAAAACCTCGCTTTTCGTACCGTCGTCATGGATACAATCGAGGTAAGCCTGTTTCTGATTGTCCCACAAATCCCGGTTGATCGCCTCCTTCACCGAGGACGCCAGCCGTCGAAACTCAGTCGCCGTCTTTGCGTCCTTCAACCAGTCAGCAAGTTCAGCCGCCTCCCGCAGGGCCAGGACCACAAAGCAGTTGGTGTGGGTGACGATACCACGCGGCGGTGTATCCATCGCTGCCCAGTCGAACAGGTTCCAGGCCTGAAGGTCGAACAACCCCTGCGGATTGAGATAACGGCGTATTCCATCTGCGTTCCTCTTCACCCACGGCAGCAGCTTTCGACTGCCGGCGTAATCACCCGTCCAAAGCAGATACTCCCGGCAGGACCGCATCCACAAAAAGCTCCACACGCTCAGGATGTTGCTCCATCCGCTGGGCACTTCGCTCTCGGTAATCGGCGAATGTTCGAGGCTTTGCGCCGTTTGCTCCAGGCACCGGTACCACAGTCTGGGATCCCCGTTGATTACCCAATCGATCAGGGCCTCGTTGCGCGCGTCCCCTACCCAGTGGGTCTGTTCGTACGTGGGGCAATCCGTATAGGTGTCCTCGGCGCAGCAACGCAGAGTATGCGCCCCGACCTCCCAGATGCGGTTCAACATCGGATCGCTGCAATAAAAGCTTCCTGTATTGCGTTGCGGATACGTGCTGAAAATCACCGAACACCGGCGCAGTTTCATGGGCCGCCGCAGGTTGCGAACGGTTACCCAAGTGTACTGAAAACCGCGGCGGACCCGCGACTCGAAGCTCTGCCACCCGTCCCGGCAAACGTAGCGAAAGCTGTTGTTCATTCCCTCGGCAAGATTCTTTCTTCCGTCGGCCTGGATGAATTCAAAATTGTGAAAATCCAGCACCGTACCGGCAGCCGCCTCGGCTTCGAGGCTCTGAAATCCGATCACCTCGCGCCCGAAGTCCAACAACACCCGGACATCCTCGCCTTTCCTTCGGGACGGATGAATCACGGCCGCCTCTCCGTTGGCCGCGAGCAGGGCGTCACCGTTCTCCACCTTGGCCGGGCCCGCCGGCCGATCCGCCAGGGAGCGAGTGAATACGTCGTCGACCGCCACATCCGCCTCCCGGATCGGCCGGAAATAGGATTCCCTGCCGGTCAGGGAACCCGGATCCCTCCAGATCTCGTTGAATCGCCGAGCGGTCGCCGCCTTGCGGACGCCGGTGGCGAGCACGATACGGGGATAATCCTTGGTCTCCTCCAGTTGCGCGGCCTCCTGTTCGGTCAAGGCGAACGGCCCCACCAATGCCCAGGCCGCCGACCGTTGAGTTCCGGGCCGGGCGGACCAGAAAAGAGTGCCCGCCGCTTTCACCGCCAGGGTGAACTGACACATATGGCCGGCACCCCCCGCCGCCCCGCTCAGCCTGCCTTTATAGAAAGCCGAAAAAGGCAGCAGCACCGTGTTCCAGCCTTTCAGCAAAACCGCCTCCTGGAACCTCGTCCGCACAGCGCTGCCGCTCGGCAGTTTGGGCACCGTCACTCCGTTGACCAGAATGGGCGCGCTATGGTGATGAGGCCGCAGGAAACCGGCCTTCTGTTTCCTGGAACTCCAAATTCGCGTGAAGAGATAACTCTTGAAGTAGCAGAAATTGGCCGAACGGTCCCCGGGCGCCAGGTACGGCTTCAGGTTCAGGGTCCAGCAGTTCTCGACCGGCCGGATGGTTTCGCTTTCAACCAGCCTCACCGGCAGCACCTCTTCGCGGGTAAGAAATGGAATGCCCCGCGGCTCCAGGTTGGAATAAACCGGCGGCACCTTTCGGGCCCGGCTCCAAGAGCGGTCGTCATAGTCAACCGACATCCATTCGTCCTCCTCCCTGGCGTCAAACTGTTCCTCGTACGCCTGCTGGGCGCTGATCCGCGGCGTGCGCGACAGGCAGGATCCCGAAACCCGGGTTCTCCAGTTTCGATCCACCGGCACGATCCGCTCATGCTCGACACCCGCCTTATGCCCCGAGCCGCTCAAGATACGAATCTCGGCCGCCAATCCGGGCGCACCCGCGGCGATGTATTGAAAATTCGATTCACCCCAGTAATTCACCAGGACCGCCACCACGTTCCTGCCGGCACGAAGGCGGGGTGAAAGATCGTAGTCGTCGTATTTCCAGTGATTCGGCCAGCTCCGAACCGGCCCGAACCCGGTGTATCTCCCGTTCACATACACAGTGTAGCGGGAGTCGGCGGTTATCCTCAACGCCGCCGCCTCCCCCTCCCGCACCAGAAAGCTCCTTCGAAAGCATACGCAGGCATTGCGGGAAGGATGCTCGTCGCGGGTCCAAATCCAGTTCATTCTCAATCCAGATGAAAAACCTCCTCCAGGCGCATCATGGCCCGGTCGGCGTGAGCGCCTCCGACGTTTTCAAAATAGGGGGCCATCGACTCCTGCCACTTCCGATTGACGTCCTTCTCAGCCATCGCCTCCAGCGCTCGCTCGAAGTCCGGTGTCTCCAGATACCCCACCAACAGTCCGTCGTCCCGGACAAAGAGCGAATAGTTCTTCCACCCGGCCTCCCGAAGCGCCTCCAGCATCTCCGGCCAGACCGATTTATGCGCCTCCCTGTACTCCTCGAGTTTGTCCTTCTTCACCTTCAACAAGAAACAGACTCTTTCCATAGCCCCCGTTCTAAAGGCGGACGCCATGAACTCAAGGGGATTCGTTCACCCTGCGGCGGATACGGCACCTCACTTATGGTCCCACGGCAGGCGCACCCGGACCGGGCGTTTCTTCCAGACCTCGCAGACCTCGAAGATCTTTCCGGGATTGAGGATATCGGCGGGATCCAGCGCCTGCTTGACGGCCTTCATCGCGGCGATCTCCGCGGCGCCGTGTTCCAGTGCAAGGAACGGGGTTTTCGCGAGCCCGATGCCGTGCTCGCCGCTGATGGCGCCGCCGAGCTCCAGCACCTTTGCCATCAGGGCGCGCACAGCTTCGAGAGCCCGCGCCGATTCGTCCTTATCCTCCCGGTGATACATGATATTGACGTGAAAATTGCCGTCGGCGGCATGCCCGAACGTAGCGATGGACACCCGCTTCTCCCGTCCGAGCTTTCGAATGAACGCCAGGAGTTTCGTCTGGCTCCGCAGAGGCACCACCACGTCCTCATTGAGTTTGCTGTCGCCGAGCTCGAACATGGCGCCGGAACATTTGCGGCGCACTTCCCACAGAGCGTCGACTTCCTTTTCGTCGTCGGCCTCGCGAATGGCAATCGCCCTCGGCCTGAGCAGTTCCAACAGGCGCTGCCGGTCTTCATCCACGGCCGCCTCATGACCGTCCAGCTCGATCAACAACACGGGCCGCCCGGCATTGCCGGGAAACACGGCTTGACCCGTCGCGCCCTCGGCGCAGCCCACGCTCTCGCGGTCGAGGAATTCCAGGATGGAAGGGGTGAGGCGCTCGGTAAGAATCGCTTTGACGGTTTGCAGAGCCCGCGCCTCGCTCCGGAAAGACGCCAGCAACGTGCGGCGAGCCGGCGGTTTTGGAATCAGCCGCAGAATCGCCTCGGTGATGACGCCCAGCGTTCCCTCGCTTCCGATCCACAGATCGCGCATATTGTACCCGGCGGCATATTTTTTCAGGTCCCGGCCCCAGTACACAATCTCACCCGTCGGCAACACCCCGCGCAACGCGAGCACGTAATCCCGGGTCACCCCATACTTTCCGCCGCGCATTCCCCCGGCATTGCAGGCAATGTTTCCCGCTAGCGTTCCGTACTTCTGAGACGAAGGGTCCGGCGGATAAAACCAGCCCGCCTTCTCCGCGGCGCGCTGGAGCGTTCCGTTGAGAACCCCGCACTGGGCGTAGGCCATGCCGGTCGATCGATCGATGCGGAGCTTCGTCAGATGCGCCAGGTCCAGGACCCACCCGCCCCGGCGCGGTGAAGCCGAACCGGTCAGGGAGGACCCTCCGCCGCGCGTGGTCACCGGTACACGTCGCCGGTTGGCGAGTTTGAGCACCTCCGAGATCTCCTCTTCGGTACGCGGCCGGATCACCGCTTCGGGCGGATAAGCGAGCTTGCTGCCGTCGAAGGACGCGGCGAAAAGCGACGCTTCATCCGTCGCAACCCGCGACCCCAGCTTTTTCCGTAATGTTCGGGTGGCCTGTTTGTAACTCATCGTCCCTGAGGTTATACGGAAACGACGACCCGGAACGCAACACGGAGAAAGAAAGAAGGCGGCCCTGGGGCCGCCTTTTTCAAGTTCCGGGTATCACTCAACCGCTCAATCGATAACCTCGATGACTTCGACTTCGAAAATCAATGTCGACCCGGGCGGGATGCTTGCCTGTCCCTGATTCCCGTAGCCGAGATCCGAAGGAATGTAGAGAATGGCCTCGCTTCCCTCGGGAAGCAGTTGCAACCCTTCACTCATTCCCGGAATAACGCCGGTCAGGGGAAAGTCGGCGGGTTCTCCGCGGTCGTACGAGCTGTCAAAGGTTTGCCCGTCGATCAGAGTGCCCTTGTAGTGGATCCGCACGGTATCCTCCGGACCGGGTGTAGCCCCGTCGCCGAGCTCAATAATCTCGTAGTGAAGGCCGCTCGGCGTGCTTTCCACGCCGTCGCGCTCGGCCAGTTCCGCAAAGAATTCCGCCGCTTCCGCGCGGCCCGCCTCGGCGGCCCGCGCGCCGGCAGCCTCCTGTTTTTCCTGGAGGTAGGCCTGCAAATGCGGACCGACGCGATCGAAATCATGCGGCGGCTCCGAACTCTCCAATGCGTGGCGGAAGCCGTCGAGAAAAGCCTCGAACTCCTCCTCGCCCAGATCCATTTCGGCAATCCCGGTCTGGGCAGCCACGAAGAACCCGTAGGTCTTCAATAGTTCCTCGTCGGTGAATTCCTCGCCCGGTGCGGTCTGGGGAGGCGGCCCCGGAGTCGGAGGCGGCGCCTGCGCGATCAGTCCGATCGCACCCGCACCGGCGAATGCAGCCAGCAATCCTGTAATCTTGAAGGTAGTCATAGGTATAAGCCAGGTTGATGTTGATGAATTGGCATTAAAAACCCCAGCGTAAAGGAAGCCCGCCGCCGAAAGCAAAGGATTAATCACCCCCCGGACGGTACCCGCCCCCGAAGGAAAGGGCTCGCGCCCCGGATTTCCTCTCAATCCTCCACATACGGCGACCATTCCGTTCTGACCCGCATAAAGCGCGACGTAGCCGGGGCCAATGGAGAAACGTCCGACACCGAAATCACGGGAGTCCCGTCGGAATCGGAGCTCCACTCGGTGCGGGCGCCGCTTTCGTCGATTGACTCCCATTCGCTTGGATCCGCGGATACCTGGACCGAATACCGGACGTCCTCCCTGCCTTCGGGGCGCCGGTAGGAAATCCACAGATACGCTTCACCTTCATCCTCTGTCCGGACCTCCATTGAGGGCAGCCCGTCCCGACAGGGTGCCTTCGGGTCCAACCCGAACGCGTACTTCTGGAGGTTCGTAACGCCCTCGCCCCCGGGATCGGCATCCAGGGCGGCGGAAGGCTGATTCGCCTCCGTCCCGAAATGCTCGAGCACCCACCAGTCGACGGGCGAAGGATCGACCAGGAAAATGAACGTCGCGGGTTCGCTCGAGGTTTCGACCCCGTCGGACTCGCGGACGCCGGAGGCTTCGATGGTGGCCAAGTAAATGCCGCGGGCCCGGAAAGCCCAGCTGTAATGGCGGTGCCCGCCGGCGTCCAGTTCCACACTGCCGTAGGGGCCGGACTCGAGCCGGGTGTCGAAACGGAGGGGCGACGACGAGTCTCCGGGGCGGTACATGAAGAATTCGTCCGGACTGTCATACCCTGCCAGGGTCATCTCGATGCGCCCGTCGTCGCCTCCCGTGAACACGCCCGTCGGCACGCCGTATTGCGCAAACCCGAATTCGGAGGTTGCCCACACCTCGTCTCCCTGCTCGCCCATGAAATCCCACGAGGAATCCAGTTCGGGAACCGTCATCCGCGTAGCGGCATCCAGCAAAAGGATCGTGGTATCGGGAGCCAGGAGTCCGGTGCCGCCGTGGCCGGGATTGACCCCCAGTTCCCACTCGTCGGTTTCGGCATCGTAATTGGCCTGGAGGTGGGCGTGGTCGAGGATCGTCCATTCCGCATCGAGGGGTGTTGCCAACAGGCCGACTGTGACGAAGAAGGGAATGAGCAACGGTTGCCGTTCGAATCGTTTCATGAAATCCATTAAAGTCCGGAAGCAGCCGGGCTCAATCGGCGGCCTCGGGCGGACGCGCCGGGTTTTCCCCGGCATCGATCCGCCTTTTGAGTTCCTGCGCCTGGATCGTTGCCACATGTCCGTCGGCGTAAAGATAAGGGGCACTGCCGTCGGTATGATAGTGACTGGGCGGCCCCGTTCGGAAGCGGTCGGGCTGGATTCCGTCAATGACTGCCAACCAGTAGCCGGCCCACCTGCGGGTATGGACATGGTCGTTCGACGCCGACAACGCCAGATGATCGGCGCCGATAAACACCGCCATCGTGCGGCTGGGAGCCTCGAGGGTTTCCAGATTCCGGTAGGAGGGCAGGGGCTCCCCGAACGGGCCGAACGCGTCCTCAAACAGGTATTCGTTCACCACGTAGCTCGAAAGTTTTTTCTCCCGCCGCTCGTCCCTTTTGGGATCGGCCGGGCACACCAGCACCTCCTCCACGTCGTCGAGGTAGGGGGCAAGCGTGTACACCCACGAGCGGTCGACCCCGCTGTCCGCGGTTTCCGGCAGCAATCCCCCGTGATCGGTCGCATAAAGGTGCAGGGCGATGCCGATCTGTCTCATATGGGAGGCGGAGACAGACTGCTCCGAAGACCTCCGTGCCTGTGACGCCACCTGCACAAGAATCGTGGCGAGAATCGCCCCGACAGCGATCACGGTCACCAGCTCGACCAGTGTGAATCCGTATGGCGAAGACGCTTTCATTGATGGCTTCCGGCAGGACGGGATAGGTCACGACCGACCGCCGCCCGTTTGCGCGGGGCAGCCGCCCGGCCCCGCGCAGTGAAAATCTCGACCCACCGGTTATTTTTCAAGTTTACTTCGATTTTTTTCCTGAAATAGCCTGTTCCCATTCAAGCCCTCGAAGCTTCGAGAACAACACAAATAATGATTACCGATTCATGAAAAACGACTTCCCGCCACTTGTCGCGGCCCTCTGCCTGGTCGCCGGGGCGCCTCTTGTTTCGCCGGCTCCGGTTATCGACTTCACGGGGGCCCGGGGGGATTTCACCCTCTTTTACGATCCGGCCGGGGACGAATGGGACGTCGTCTTCCGGGAGCGCGCCGTGACTCACGCCACGGGCCTGACCAGCCAAGCCGACCAGGACCGCCCGCACGCCGCGCCGGAGGACTACAACTTTTCGAGATTGAACGTCCTGGTGCAAACGCCCGCCGAGCTCGAACGCGGCGGTGTCCGCTACTACTCCACGGCCAGCGAAGACGCGGAAGTGCCCTGGAGCGAAACGATTCCCGATTTCGGGATGCGTCCGCGCCTGCGCGACGCGAACGATGAACCGCTCGTCGATTCATTCACAATGACCCTGGACGGATTCAGCGGACCCGGGGATTTCGCGCTGTTCCAGCCGGACCCGATTTTCGGCGACACGGTTTTTGCCTACAACACCGCTGAAGGACGTCTGGAACACGAGTGGGAGCCCTGGGGACACACCCATTGGCACTGGGGGTTCACGGAACCCGGCGAGTACGAATTGAATTTCGGGCTGCAGGGCCAATTTCCGGACGGGAGCGAGACGGGCACCGGGACCGGGACCGTCCACTTCGAAGTCATTCCCGAGCCGTCGGCGGTCGCTTTGCTGCTGGGGCTGACCGCGGCGGGCTGCCTTTTCGCGCGGCGGAACCGTCGACGCCAATAACGGCGGCCTTCCCCGCCCTACTCGGACAACCCGCCGCGGTTCATCCGGTTCGTCACCTTCTTGCGGATCCACTCGCCGAGAAAGTCCAGGATGGTTACGAGTGCCAGTATGAAGATCAGGACCGTGGCGAATTTATCCCACATCTGGTAGTCCTGATAGAAGAAGAGTTGCACGCCGATCCCGCCGGCGCCGACGATTCCCACGATGGCGGCCGAACGGATGTTGTATTCGAGCATCCAGAGAGAATAGCTCCAGATTAGCGGCTTGGCATGGGGCCACATCCCGTGCTGAAAGGCCTGTACCGGGTCGGCGCCGATGGCGCGCAGGCCCTTGGCCACTTCGACGTCCACCGACTCGAACGCGTCGCTGAAAAACTTGCCGAGATAACCCGTGCTGTAGAAGGTCAGGGCGATGACGCCGGCCAGACTGTTGGCGCCGACCACGGCCACCGCGATGAGCGCCCAGATCAGGCTTGGAATGGTCCGGATCAGGTTCATGGTCATGCGCGCGAGGATGACCACCCACTTGGGTGACACCGTTTGCGCGCCGGCCGCGGCGAGCGGGAACGAGAGAATCACGGCGAAGAAAGTCGCCATCACCGCCATCTGAAAGGTTTCCACCAGCGCCAGAAGGACGACGCCAGTCACCGAGAAATCGGGCGGAAAGAAATTCCCGGCAAAACGGAGAAAGTTGCCGAGGTAGTCGAGATCGCGCCCCGAACCTTTCATCGCCGGACTGGAGAACACCACCGCGACCAGGAAAATGATCATCGAGACGTTGAGAACGTTCAGTCGCTCGTGCCATTTAACCTCCGGAAAGGTTCCGGTCGGGCGTGGGTGCTGCTCGGCCATCAATGCAGATTCCGCAGGCGCCAGCTTTCGGGGTTCACCGGATCGAGGCTCAGGGCTTTGTCCGCAAACCGTTCAACGAGATCCGGATTGTGAAGCACGCAGAAGACGGTTCGCCGCCTCAGGCTCGCTTCCTGACGAAGGATGCCCAGCACTCGGCCCGACAGGTAGGCGTCGAGATTGGACACGGGTTCGTCGGCTAGAAAGAGTTCCGGCTCTTGAAACAGGGCGCGTGCGATTGCGGTGCGTTGCTGCTCCCCCCCGGAGATCTCCACGGCCCAACGGTAAAGGTAGCCGCCGAGACCCAGGTCGTTCAAGATCGAGAACGCTTCGCGCTTATCCGAACCGGGAAAGCCGAACAGCGTCCGCAAACACGAGTAGCGCCCAACCCGTCCGCACAAGACGTTGGAAAGGACGGTGTTGTTCCCGGTCAGCATGAAATTCTGAAAAATGATCCCGGTCCGGCGACGAAAATTCTCCGGTTCGTGCTGGCAGCCTTCGGTACATCGATACCGCACTTCGCCTTCGGTAGGCTTCAGCATTCCCGCCAGGCACGCCAGGAGACTGGACTTGCCGGCGCCGGAAGCTCCCACCACCGCGAGAAACTCCCCCCGCGCCACATCGAGGTTGAGATGGCGCACGAGCCAGCGCCCTCCCCTGCGGATACCGAGATTCCGAATCCTGAGGTGCGGGGCTTCCTCCCCGGCATGACCCGAGACGTTCTCCGGGCTTCCGTTGGTCGACGGGAGCATCCGTTCCCCCTTTTTCCGCCGGATCGTCAGCATCCGTAACATTCCTTTCCGTTACCAGGGCTCCCGTTTCGCCCGGCCCTCATCGACGGACCAGCGCCTCGATCGGAAGAGAGTTTTACCCTGAGCCTGTCTGAACGTCTCATCAAAGAAAAATCCTATCGGGCCGGCATTCGCCGGACCAACTCCATGGCATCGGTGATACTGGAAAGGTGGTCGTCGGCGTCCACTTCCACCATGCGGGAGGTGAAAACCCCGTCACGCAAATCCCGATGCTCCTCGTCGTTAAGCGTCAACAACACCTCCCGAAGCAAGTCCTTGTCCCGGTCCGAGAGCGACGCGCGCACCGCGATCACGTGCGTGGGAACCGGGCCCTGATCGGCCAGCATCCGGAGACGATCCCGCTGCTCTCCGCTCAGGTGACGCTCCTCGTCGAGCACGTAATAACTCACCGCCGCAGCTTCAGCCTCGCCCTCCAGCACCCGGTTGACCGCGGACACGTAACCGCTGCCGTAAAAGACATTGCCCGAACCGAAGAAACCTTCCGGCCCGGTTTCGTCGTCGATCAGCCCTTTCTGAAAAAGATCCCAAACAGGAATGACATATCCCGAGGTGCTCGTCCGGCTTGAGAAAGCGATCCGCTCGCCCTGCAGATCCTCCACGTCCTGATAGGGTTTGTCTTTCAATGTCACCCAGTAGCTTGTATAGGAAGTCTTTCCATCGATCTCTCCTGCCAGCAACACTTCGGCCACACCGCGCTGACGGGCGTGCACCATATCGGTCCCGCTGACATACCCGAGGTCGATGGTTCCATTGGCAAACCCTTCCTGAATCACCGACCCCGAAAGCGGCGAAAACACTTCCACGGAGACACCCAGACGGGATGACAGGTGCTCCTCCAGCGCCCGTTTTTCAGCCATCATACGGTCCGGATCCTTGTCCGGCTTGAGGGCGACCACAAGCTCACGCTCGGAAAACTCCGAGTCGCGATCGCCCACTTCAGGAGGAGCACACCCCCCCAGGCCCAACAGAAAAAGGCCCCCCGCCCCCCAGTTCATGAAATTGAGTCTCATACCTAGGAAAAGGGTTGATGAGATCTGGTCTCATATCAAGCCTTTTCGACGAAAAGATTCCCTCGTGACCACGGGGCTCGCCTTTCCAAGGCGCAAACAGGCCCGATCCAGCCTCGATCCGGCCGGCTTCACCGGGTGTCTGTCGGGCTCCGCTCACTCAATACAGCCGTTCCATTCAACTGGAACTGTTCCGTTTTCAACGACAAAGCACCGTCTGCAGAAACGAGCCGTTTCGCACGAGCAGCGCCAACACGGACAGAATTGACCGGAATTGCCGAAAATCGATTGCCAAAAGTCAAAAGAGCCCCCACAAGGGAGGCCTATGACTTCCATTGTAGATATTCGTGCGCGGGAAATTCTGGATTCGCGGGGCAACCCCACCGTCGAGGTGGACGTCGAGCTCGAAGATGGCTCCGTGGGCCGGGCAGCGGTTCCTTCGGGAGCCAGTACGGGCGAAAACGAGGCGCTGGAGTTGCGGGACGGCGCCGTTGCCGCCAAACAGCTGCCGAAAGGCGTCGACGGGAAGAAGCGCTACCTGGGCAAAGGCGTGCTCAAGGCGGTACAGAATGTTGAGAAGCTCCTGCTGCCGGAGTTGGTGGGGATGGACGCCACGGATCAGGTGACGATCGACCGGACGATGCTCGAATTGGACGGCACGTCGACCAAGAAAAAACTCGGCGCCAACGCTGTTCTGGGAGTATCACTGGCGACGGCCCACGCGGCGGCCGACTCCAGCGGCCTGCCCCTCTACCGTTACCTGGGTGGGAGCAACGCCAAGGTCTTGCCGGTACCCATGATGAACATCATGAACGGGGGCGCCCACTCGGACGCGCCGATAGACATCCAGGAGTTCATGATCATGCCCAAGGGCGCGGAAAGCTTTCGTGAGGCCCTGCGCATGGGCACCGAAATCTTTCACGCCCTCAAATCGGTTCTCAAAGGCAAGGGCCTGTCGACGGCCGTCGGTGACGAAGGCGGATTCGCGCCCGGCCTGGGTTCGAATGAAGAAGCCCTCGAAGTCATTGCCCTGGCGGTCAAAAAAGCCGGCTACAAACTGGGCAAGGACATCTTCATCGCCCTGGACGTCGCGGCCTCGGAGTTTTACAATTCCAAGAGCAAAAAGTACGAATTCCACAAGTCGGACAAGTCGAAGCGCACCGCCGCGGATATGGTGGCCTTTTACAAGGAGTTGCAGAAAAAATACCCGATCCTCTCCATCGAAGACGGCTGCGACGAGGGGGACTGGAGCGGCTGGAAGAAGCTCACTGAAGCGATGGGAGGGGACACCCAGCTGGTCGGCGACGACCTGTTTGTCACGAACACCAGCTTCCTTAAAAAAGGTATCGAAATGGGGGTCGCCAACTCCATCCTTGTGAAAGTCAACCAGATCGGGACCCTCACCGAGACTTTTGACGCCATCGAAATGGCGAGGGAAGCCAGCTATACCTCCGTGATCTCACACCGCTCCGGCGAAACGGAAGACACCATGATCGCCGACATCTCCGTCGCCACGAATGCCGGCCAGATCAAGACGGGCTCCCTCTGCCGCACGGACCGCGTGTGCAAATACAACAAATTGCTGCGGATAGAAGAGGAGCTGGGGGCCAACGCCATCTATGGCGGAAAATTGTGAAACGGTTAATTCTCAGGAAAGAGGTTGATCTTTCGCTCTTTCCGACCACACTAAGGATTGAGATTAGGCTTCGTCGATGAGCTACTACGATTACGAGAACTTCTCCGAAGGCGACTGGGACGACAGGAGCGATCTGGCCTGGAGTGAATTTGACTGGGAGAGGTACCTGTGCGAACAGGAAGATATTTTCCACCGGTACCTTTCACTTTACGCCAAATTCCGCAATCGTTCCGATCGACTGGACCGCGTCGCCTATCAGATGGGGTGGGATTCCGGCGAATGGACGTCGGCGCGTCCGCTGGGCGAGGACGAAGATTGCCTGGATGAGGATTTCTTTCAGGGGATTTCCGGGGAGCGCGGAGAGGAAGACGACGCCGAGGATCCGCTGGATCCTTATACGCTGTACCGCCACCCCATTTTCGTAGCGACCCGTTCGCTGTACATCAGCCTGAACGAAGCATGGGAACGTCTGATTGCCAACCCGACCAATCGTTTGCACCCGACGCTGGCTCATTCCTTCCAGAAGAGCCTGCAACGGGGCGAGACCCATGCCATTTTCGCAATACACGCCCTCGATATGGGAGATTATTCGCTTTGTGTCGCCCAGCTCAAACGGGCACTCAGCGACCTTAACCAATCTATTCACTTCCTGGAAGAGATCGCCAGATTACGCACCTACTCGACTTCGATTTATCAACGCGAAGCACTCGCACAACTGTTCGACCTTCGGGAGATCTGGTTGCGTGTGACCCACTACTGCCGGGAAGAAGTCAACCGTCGCTATAACGACGAAGACTGATCCCGACGCTGACAGACGATAGGTACTTGAGAGTTGCCGTGATGACTGCAGTTATGGCTCGTGGTCCTGATGTTTCCATGAATCCGCGCCGGAGGCGGTCGCATCTCAGGCGCCTGTTGCGGCAGGCCGTTCGCGGCGACGCCGAGGCTTTCGTGGCTCTCGCCGATCCCTATTTCGATCTGATCACCGAATACCTGGTGCTCTCCGGAATAACGAAAGGACACGACCTTCATTCAAAAGCCGCGGAGATTCTTCACGAAATCTGGAAGTTTCTTCCCTTTATGCACCGGGTATCGGACTTCGAGAGGATTCTGGTGACAACGCTGTTCTCGGTCCGGCAACGCGACCGAACTCCCGCTGAAAATCCCTGCCGGGCAAAGCTTCAGTCACTCAACCCGAGAGAGAAGGTCGCTTTTCTGGCCCGGGATTTTGAAAACTGGGACTACGGCTGGACAGCGACCGCACTCCGCGTACCGCGTAAAGATCTCGGCGAAATCCTGATCGGCATTCGTTGCGGACTCCTGGGAATCGACCTTGCGGATTTGGACAAGGACAGCGCCACGTGTATCAGAAAACTTTCCCTGGATTTCGATGGTCAGCACTCCCCAAAGGAGAAAAAGAGAATCTGTCAGCGTCTCGGACACCTTCCTAAAGCCAGGGAATTCAAGTCGGGGTGGCTCAATCTGCGCTGTGAACTGATCGAGTTGCGACAGGAGATCCGGCTGCCCGAGGAGGAAAAGGAGGCTCTACTGAATTCACTCATCCCCGAACTCCGCGCCGACGCGATGATCCAGGTTCCGCTTCTGGAACGTTTCGCCAATTGGTGGAACTTCCGCCAGACCTCGGCCACGGCGATCTGAGGGCGGGACCCTGCGCCGGCATCCCCCCTCGTCTTAGTGCCGTCGAGTTCTAATTCCTCCCCCGCGACTGCGCGGTACCCCTGCGCGAATTGCCGCGGCCGCCGGAACGTCGCCCTCCCGAATTGCGCGGCCCATGGCCCCGCGAAGAGCCGCCACTCGAACGACCTCCCCTGCCGGATGCCTGCGATTGTTTCGATCGGCTATACGCGTCGGCAATATCCCCGGCATGGTGGGTATGTCCTTCATGTACCGAGATCTCCTGACGTATCAACTTTTCAATATCGCGGAGACAGCCAAACTCTTCTTCGCCACAAAACGATAGAGCCCTTCCCTCGGCACCGGCACGAGCCGTTCGTCCGATACGGTGAACATAGGACTCCGCCTCATTCGGCAGATCGTAATTGATGACCAAAGCGATATTTTTCACATCAATCCCCCGCGCGGCCACGTCTGTCGCCACCAGGACCCGCGTTCGGCCGGTTCGAAACTTTTCCAATGCCTTCTGACGGGCCGCCTGCGACTTATTGCCGTGAATCGCATCGGCCAGGATGCCATCGCGATCAAGATTGCGAGCCAAACGACTGGCCCCGTGTTTGGTCTTGCTGAAAACCAGTGTCAACCCCTCACCCTCGGCTTCCCTCTGCTCCCGCACCAGGTTCAAGAGCGTCGCCGCTTTGTCCGCCTTGCGCAAGAAACAGATCGAGTGTTCTATCTTTTCAGCAGTGGTCGTGGATGGCGTAATATTCACCGATACAGGCTCACTCAACATCGTCGCGGCAAGCCTGGTAATCTCGGCTGAAATCGTGGCTGAAAAGAAAAGCGTCTGGCGCCGCGAAGGAATCTCCCTGACGATCTTGCGCATATCATTGATAAAGCCCATATCAAGCATGCGATCCGCCTCGTCCAGCACGAAAACCTCGACCTCACCCAGTTCCAGGTGGCCCTGCTCCTTCAGATCAAGCAGCCGCCCCGGAGTGGCCACAAGAACGTCGAGACCACGAGCCAGCGCTCTAACCTGGGGCCCCTGACCGACCCCTCCGTATACGGTCGCCAGGCTGAAGCGGATATGCTTTCCGTACTTCTGAAAACTTTCCGCGACCTGGACAGCCAACTCCCGGGTCGGAGTAAGCACGAGACAACGCATGTTCCGCGATTTCACCCGCCGCGCCGACTCGCTCAAACGCTGAAGAGTCGGCAGCACGAAAGCGGCTGTTTTCCCCGTCCCGGTCTGTGCACACCCGAGTAAATCGCGACCTTCAATTAGCGACGGAATAGCCTGAGCCTGAATCGGTGAAGGCACCGTATACTCGTTTTCGCGCAACGCGCGTTGCAGGGGCGCTGCCAGCGGCAACGCCTCGAATGATGTAATTGACATAATCTTTATTTTGTTTGGGTCCGAAAAAGAACAACACGCAACCCGCGCAGCATTCGGACAGCTCGATGAGAGAAACGACTACCCGTACCAATCTCTCACCGATAAAGACCAAGTCAGGGAACCGGCCAACTGCGGGAAATGCTCCCACGCAACCAGCGGCCATTCCCAAGAGGAACCACGAATGGTGGTTACGCAAGGAGGAAATCAAAAAAAATCCATTCAATAGAATAGCCGGCCTATATTGGAATGGCGGTCAGGAGGCTCGATTGGAGGGATTGGGCTTATGGAGAGGGGGGACCCGCTCGCTAGAGCGGTGGGGTGGGTCCGTACCCATCCTTCCATCGATCTACATCGCTTGTCCGAGCAGCCATTTCGGATAGCAACCTTTTCACGACCGTGCGGACGTTACCCCCTTCGACGCAACCTGCCACAGAATCCGCTTGGACGCGGCTATGCCTTTTTTCATAACTCCCAAATGAAAGCTCTCGTCCGGTGCGTGGAGATTGTCCTCGGGAAGAAAGAGCCCGATCATCAAGGAATCCAATCCTGTGATACGTTTGAGGTCGGCGATAATCGGCACGCTCCCACCCTCCCGCAAATACAGAGGCGGTTTGCCAAACTCTTCCGCAATGGCTTCGTCCGCCGCACGGAAAGCGGCGGCCAAGGCCTCGGGTTGATTTTTCGGCGTATTCGGTTTTCCCGGAGGAACCACCAGGTAGGGAGCCCCACTGTGGCCGGGCGTGATAGTGAGGGAAACTCCCGAGGGACAACGCTCCCTTAACAGGTCCGTCAATGCCTTCTGCACGCGCGCCGGATTCTGTTCCGCAACCAGACGACAACTGATCTTGGCGAATGCCCTGCTGGGGATCACGGTTTTTGATCCCTCTCCCTGATAGCCGCCTCCGATGCCGTTGAATTCCAACGTCGGACGAAACCGCACGCATTCGAAAGGAGTGTACCCCTTTTCCGTATAAAACTGTTCGATGCCAAGAAACCCGGCGTATTCGGCCTCGGAGACCCCAAGCTTGCCGATCTCCTCTCGTTCCCAGTCCTGTACCGGCCGCACATCGTCGTAGAAGCCCGGCACATTAACACGGCCGTCCTTGTCGTGCAAAGAGGCGCAAATTTCCGCAAGGGCCTGAATCGGATTGAGCACGGCACCGCCATGGACCCCGGAGTGCAGATCCGACTTGGGGCCGGTCGCTTCGATTTCAAGGCAAACGATGCCGCGCAATCCTGTAGTGACAACAATCTGAGACTCGTTTGGGCTGCCGGTGTCGGACAACAACACAAAATCGGCGTCAAACAGATCCTTATGCTTCTTGAGGAAAGGAACAAAACTGGGACTGCCGATCTCCTCCTCTCCTTCAATGAGGAAAGTAAGGCGAAGAGGCGGATCGGGGTATTCCTGGAGAAGCTGAGCCACCGCGGCCAGGTGGGTTATGAGGGGGCCCTTATTATCGGCCGCGCCGCGCCCGTAGATACGTCCGTTCCGTTCCCCGGGCTCAAACGGCGGATTGGTCCACAGCTCAAGCGGGTCGGGAGGCTGCACGTCGTAATGTCCATAGATCACCACATGCGGCCAGGATGGATCGCCGTCCCGGCGGCCGATAATGATGGGGTGAAGGGGCGTGGGGATTTCCTCCACCGAAAAACCAACCTGCTTCAGGAGGTTGCCGACATAGTCGCGGGCGTCTTTCATGCCCGCTTCCCGGGTCGAGTCGGTGGAAACACTGGGAAAGCGCACGAACTCCTTGAGGGATTCAACCGGATCAATCATCAGGCAATCCTAGCCGGGCGAACCGCTGGAGGACAATCATCGTTTTCGAAGCGGTATCGTCTTTCCTTCCGCAACTCGCCCTCTTCTGCCCGCTGCTCCCCCCTCCTGGCGCCAAAGCGAGGAGTCCTCCCCTCTTCAGGCGCCCTCGCCTCTACCGCTCGCTTTGCGCTTCCTCGTAATACCCCATGGCACGGGGCATGATTTTTTCCAGATCGCTGACCCGGGTGGCGTGGGTCGGGTGGGTTGAAAGGAATGCGGGGGGACTGGCGCTGCCCTCGGCGGCCTCGGCCATTCGCTCCCAAAACCGGGGCGCTGCTCGCGGATCGTAACCGGCTCGGGATGAATAATAGAGCCCCAACTCGTCCGCCTCCGACTCGGCGCTGCGCGAGTAAGGCAGGATATACCCAAACGTGGCGCCGGCCCCGTAGGCCATCAACGCCATCTGACGGGTCTCCTCCTCCTGGCGGCGCAGAGCGGTGTCGAGGGCAATTCCGCCGGCGGAAATCAACAGGTACTGGGACATGCGCTCGTTCCCGTGCCGTGCCGTGACGTGGGC
Source organism: Opitutia bacterium (assembly GCA_003558065.1). Classification (GTDB taxonomy): domain Bacteria; phylum Verrucomicrobiota; class Verrucomicrobiia; order Opitutales; family T3Sed10-336; genus PXDC01. Next base: position 44,438 of record PWMU01000177.1, read on the forward strand.
GACTTCGTGCCCCATCACCACGGCGAGGTCGTCCTCGGTCTCGGCTACCTTGAAGAGCCCCTCGTAAACCCCGACCTTCCCCCCCGGAAGCGCGAACGCGTTAATAGCGTCGTTCTCGAAAAGAACGAATTCCCAATCGAGCCCGGGCAAATCCCTTTCGGCCACGGCGGCGATCCGCCGCCCCACCCGCTCGACCATTTCCGTCTTTTCACGATCGCTGGAAATCGTTTCCTCGTTTTTAATCTCGGCGAACGAACTTTCCCCGAGCGCGATCTCCTGCTCGATAGGAACCAGGGAGAGGCTTTTACGGCCGGTGTCCGGCACCACATGGCAACCCGCAACGAAAACGCAGATCAACAAGCAGGAAAGGACCGCGCGGGCCGGGGAAAAGAGACGGGCTGTGAGTGTCATTTAGAGTAAAACCTAACCGGATCAGACGAGATCGCAAGCTTCAGGCGGCATCCAATGGGCGTCCCTGCCTTCCCATTTCACGTTGCAGCCGATCGGATTGGTCACCGGACGGCTGACCGGTTTGCCGTCCAGGTGTTCCCGGAGCGCGTTGTCGAGGTCATTGATCGTCATCTTCGCCGGCTCGCGCGGATTGTCGATTGCCCGGCCGGTGTAGATCAGTCGCCTGTCCCGGTTAAAGACAAAGAAATGGGGAGTTCTGAGCGCGCCGTAATTCCAGGCCACTTGCTGCTTCTCATCGTGGAGGTAAACCCAGGGAAACCGTTGGTTTTTCATCCGCTCGACCATATGTTCGAACGAGTCCTCTTCGTAGGTATTCCGGCTGTTGGAGTTAATCCCCACGAATTTGACCCCCTTCGGACCGAATGTCTCCGCGGATTTCCGGGTCAGCTCGTCCGAGTTCTTCACATAGGGGCAATGGTTGCAGGTGAAAAAAACAACGAGGACCGGGAATTCTTCAAAATCGGCCAGGGTACGGGTCTTTCCGTCGGTCGCCGGCAAAGAGAAATCCGGCGCCTTATCCCCGATACTCAGCGTAAACGGCTTCTTATTCTCTTGGGTGCTCATAAGACAATCTTACCTCAATTTATCCGACGGTAAAGGGCAATAATTGGCGGCGTCCCGGGGGCCCGCTCAAGAAGGGAGAGCCCAGAAGAAACCGGCGATGATGGCGCAGGAGATGGCCAACTTGAGAACAAAAGCGGCGATTCCGCCCACGACGGTCCCGACGCCCGCCCGTCCTGCCCGGCGCCAGTTCCGGTCCCTGATCAGCTCCACCAGAACGGCGCCGGCAATCGGCCCTAGGATCAACCCGGGAATATTGAAGAAAGCCAGGCCGATCACAGCCCCGGCCAGCGCCCCCACCGCCCCCTGCCAGCTGGCGCCAAAGCGGCGGGCTCCCCAGTAGGAACAGGCAAAATCAAGTCCCTGCGCCACGACGGCCAACGCCGTGGCCACGGCAAAGAACCCCCACGACACCGACTCGTCACCGAGTGCGAGTTTATGGACCAGGACCCCCAGCCAGACGATCACCGTTCCCGGCAGCACCGGAAGAAAACAACCCGCCACCCCGATCGCGAATATCACGACGGTAACAATCAGCATGACGGTACTCAACATCGACAGTGTCTTCCTTTGGATCAATCAGCTTGACCGCCATCCGCGGTGACGCGCCACCACCCAGGTGTACACCAGTATATTGAAAGTCATAAGCGCGCCGCCGAGCACAAACTGGACGGTCTGGGTGAGCTCGCCCGGATAAATCAACGGGAGAATATAGTGCTCGATGAACCCCCCTTCATACCCGGCCTGACCGGCCGCCCGCCGCAGCTGGTGCTCAAGGGGCGTCAGGGGACAGACCCAGCCGACCGTTATGATGCTCGCGCCCCAAAGGAAACACGGCAGGTGCGCCCAGGCCGCTTTCGGCCACTTGAGAGCGAGAAGTCCCCCGAAAATCACGAAAAGGATAAAGCCAAAGTGCACCACCAACACCACGTCTGCCAGAATCCGGTACAGCATTGCTCTCGGATGCTGACAACTTCGTGCACAATGTAAACGGCTGAATACTCCGGGGGCCCGTTGCAGCACCAGTCTCAATTAGCATTTGCCAAATCACCCTCTCCTCTTCGAAAATGATCGCCAAACCGGAATTCCGTCATGACCAAAAAACAGGCCCATCAACCGCAGCGCAGCTTTACGGAAAACGTCGACCGGATGTTCGACCGGGCGGCCAGCATTCTGGATCTCGACCCTGGAATGGCTGAAATGATCCGCCAGTGCAACGCGATCTATCAGGTGCGCTTTTCGGTAAAGCTCAAGGGCAATCTCCGATCGTTCGTGGGCTGGCGTGCCCTTCACAGCGAACACAGACTTCCGGCCAAAGGCGGTATCCGTTACTCCGACGCCGCGAATCTGGACGAGGTGGAAGCGCTGGCCGCGCTGATGTCGTACAAATGCGCCGTGGTCGACGTTCCCTTCGGCGGATCCAAGGGGGCGCTCTGCATTGACCCGCGTCACTACGACGCTGAAGACCTCGAAAAGATCACCCGCCGCTTCGCCCGCGAACTGATCAAAAAGAGTTTTATCAATACGAGCACCAACGTGCCGGGACCTGACATGGGCACAACGGCCAGAGAAATGGCGTGGATCAGCGACACGTACCGTACCCTGTGCCCCGAAGACATCAACGCGATCGCGTGCGTCACCGGAAAGCCGGAAACCCAGGGGGGCATCCGCGGACGGGTCGAAGCCACCGGGCGCGGCGTGCAATACGGAATCCGGGAATTCTTTCGCAATCCCGAAGACGTGTCCAAAACGGGACTTTCCGGCGGACTCGACGGCAAGCGCATCATCGTTCAGGGCCTGGGCAACGTCGGGTACCACGCCGGCAAGTACCTTTCCGAGGAAGACGGAGCGCACGTCATCGGCGTCATCGAGCGGGACGGGGCACTGCTCGACGAAAAGGGCCTGAATGTCGAAGAGGTGTACCAGTGGAAAGTGGAGCAAGGCGGAATCAAAGGTTTCCCGAACGCGCGTTTCGTCGAAGACGGGAACTCGCTCCTGGAACACGAATGCGACATCCTGATTCCTGCCGCCCTCGAGGGCCAGATCCACGGCGACAACGCTGGACGCGTTCAAGCGAAAATCGTGGCGGAAGCGGCCAACGGACCGGTCACGTTTAATGCGGACGCAATCCTTCGCGAGCGCGGCATCATTGTCATTCCCGACTTCTACCTCAACGCAGGCGGGGTCACGGTTTCCTATTTCGAGTGGATCAAGAACATCTCTCATATACGGTTCGGCCGGCTGGAACGCCGGCTGGACGAGATGCGCGGAGCCCGGATCGTCGAGGTTCTGGAGCACATGACAGGCAGGCAAGTCCCGGGGGAAATGGCGAAGAAGCTGGCCCAGGGCGCCGACGAGCTCGACCTTGTGCGTTCGGGCCTGGAGGACACCATGCGGCTGGCCTACCAGGCGATCCGCGAAACCTGGCTGGAAGACGGCCGGGTCGAAGACCTGCGGACCGCAGCCTTCGTCGTCGCCCTCCGAAAGATAGCCCGCTCCTACGAGCAGGTGGGGCTGTAGGGAGTCGGTTGTGCGCCTTCTCGTTCGCAAACGCCGATCCGGAATGAGATTGAAAACCCGTCGGCGGTCGGTAGATACTCGTTCTTTTCATGGAAAGCGAAGAAATCCATATCGCCGGCGTCGAAGACTATCTCAGGAACCTGCAGGATACAATCTGCGGGGCGCTCGAAAAAGAAGACACTTGGGAAACATTCGTTGAGGACACCTGGCCGCGCGAGGAGGGAGGCGGCGGGCGCAGCCGGGTGCTCAGCCGGGGGAAAGTCTTTGAAAAGGCCGGCGTCAACTTTTCTCACGTCCGGGGCAAGCAACTGCCGCCCTCGGCCAGCGCTTCCCGGCCGGAACTGGCCGATCGCGCCTTTCGGGCGATGGGCCTATCGCTGGTGGTCCACCCGAAAAGCCCGATGATCCCCGCCTCCCACGCGAACGTGCGCTTCTTTCACGCCGTCAAAGAGGGTGCTCCCGACGTCTGGTGGTTTGGCGGCGGTTTCGATCTGACGCCTTACTACGGGTACGAAGAAGACGCGATTCACTGGCACCGCACGGCGAAAGAAGCCTGCGATCCCTTCGGCAAGGAACTGTATCCGCGGTTCAAGAAGGCCTGCGACGACTATTTTTACATCAAACACCGGGACGAGCACCGCGGAATCGGCGGGCTTTTTTTCGACGACTTCAACAAACCCGGTTTCGACCAATCCTTCGCCTTCATGCGCAGCGTGGGCGATCACTTCCTTCCCGCCTACATCCCGATCGTTCAACGCCGAAAGGAAGAAAAGTCGGGCGGCAGAGAGCGTGATTTTCAACTGTATCGGCGGGGGCGTTACGTCGAGTTCAACCTCGTCTATGACCGCGGGACTCTTTTCGGCCTCCAATCGGGCGGTCGCACCGAATCCATTCTGATGTCGCTCCCCCCCCTGGTCAAATGGGCCTACAACTGGCAGCCCGAGCCCGGCTCGCCCGAAGAAAATCTCTACACCGATTTCCTGCGTCCCCGAGACTGGCTCGGGATCGATAAAAGCACCCTGACGCCATGAAGACCGCCGAATCCAACCTGACCTCACGACAACGTTTCCTGGCAGCCTGCCGCGGCGAGCCGCTCGACACGCCGCCCCTCTGGATCATGCGCCAGGCCGGAAGGTACCTTCCGGAGTACCGGAAACTCAAGTGGAAGCACGGATTCCTGACCATGGTCAAGACTCCGGAACTCGCGACCGAGGTCACTCTCCAGCCCATCCGCCGGTTCGGATTCGACGCGGCGATTCTGTTTTCCGACATCCTGGTCATTCCGGAAGCAATGGGCCAACCCTACCATTTTCGCGACGAGGGCGGCATCGGAATGGATTTTCCGATCCGTTCGAAAGACGATATCGACAGGCTCGATACAAGCGGCATCCGGGAGCGGCTGGACTATGTTCCCGGGGCGCTGAAACTGCTCAAGCGGGAATTGGATGGGAAGACCGCGCTTTTGGGCTTCGCAGGCTCCCCCTGGACCCTGGCCACGTACATGGTGGAGGGCGGGAGTTCGACGCACTTCGAAAAGCTCAAAGAGCTCTTTTACGGAAACCGCGCGCTGTTCGAAACGCTGATGGAGAAGATCACCGAAGCGGTCGTGAACTACTACCGGATGCAGGTGGAGGCAGGAGTTGACGCGGTGCAGATTTTCGATTCCTGGGGCGGAGCGTGCGCGGGAGGCGACTATGAAGCCGCGTCCCTCAAATGGCTCCGGCGGATTCTGCGGGAAATCGGGGAGGCGGTGCCGGTGATTCTTTACGCGAAGGGCCTGCATCACCGCATCGACGAGCTGGCGAAGGCGGGACCGCAAGTGATCAGCGTCGACTGGACCGCGGACCTCGGCCACTTGCGCGACACCCTGAAAAAACCGGTTGCGCTCCAGGGCAACCTCGACCCCGTCCTTTTGAACACCACACCCGGCATAGTCCGGCAGGAAACCGGAAAGATCCTGGATGCCATGAAGGGCTATTCCGGCGGCCACATCTTTAACCTGGGTCACGGCATTCTGCCGACCGCCAGGATCGAGAACGTCGAGGCGATTGTTGAAACGGTGCGCCGCTCATGAGTGCCTCCCGGAAAACACTTGTGATCGGCGGCGGTATTACGGGGCTCACGGCGGCCTGGCGGTTGCACAGCGCGGGACATCGGGTGGAACTGCTGGAAGCAGGCAACCGGGTTGGGGGCATGATCCGGACCGAAAACATCGACGGCTTTCTGGCCGAGCTGGGTCCCAACACGCTGCAGGAAAATCGCGCTGAAACCGCCGAGCTACTTAAGGACCTCGGCCTCGACGATCAACGCGTCTATGCGGGGTCGGTATCCAAAAACCGATACATTCTTCGGAACGGAAAACCTGTTCCTCTCCCCCTCTCCCCGGTCTCGCTCTTCTTCGGCGGCTTTTTTCGTCCCTCGACCCGCCTGCGCCTGCTGGGAGAGCCCTTCATTCGCCGGGCACCCGGCGACACGGTGGAAACGATGGAAACATTCGTCCGGCGGCGGCTCGGTCAGGAGCTCCTCGATTACGCGGTGAACCCGTTCGTTGCCGGGACCTTTGCGGCCCGGCCCCCGGACCTCGCCGTCCGGTACGCCTTTCCCCGGCTTCACCGGATGGAGCAGGAGCACGGTTCCCTGGTGAAAGGCGCCCTGTTCGGCAAACGCCACAAGCCGGAAGGCGGCCGCGGCATCTTTTCCTTCAAGGACGGCCTCCAGGCGATCCCGAACGCCCTTGCCGGGCGTCTCGGCGGGGCGATCCACACCGGCACCCGGGCAGTCGCGTTGGAGAAGGACGAGAAATGGAAAGCCACCGCCGAACGCAATGGAGAACCGCTCCGGATTGAAGCCGATACGATCCTTCTCGCCCTCCCGCCGCAAGCGCTCGGTGATATCCGGATCACGGGCCGGAGTCTCGAAGAAAGCCTCTCGCTGACCGCCCGGCTGCCGGCTCCCCCCCTGTCGGTCCTCTTCCTGGGTTACCGCCGGGACCAGGTCCGCCATCCCCTCGACGGCTTCGGAATGCTGGTGCCCGAGAAGGAGAACCGGAAAATCCTCGGCGCCCTGTTTTCCTCGTCCCTTTTCACCGGCCGGGCTCCGGACGGGCATGTTTCCCTGACCGTCTTTATCGGCGGCAGCCGGCAACCGGAACTCGCGACGAAACCGCTGCCCGAACTGGAACGCCTCGTTCGCGGCGAGTTGAAGGAGCTTTTCGGCGTGGAAGGGGAACCCTGCGTCATCCGCCACACCCTGTGGCCGCGGGTGATTCCTCATTATACCGTCGACCACGGAAAGCTCATCGACGATCTCGATGCGCTGGAGAGCGAGCATCGCGGCCTTCACATCGGCGGCCCCGTCCGTCAGGGCGTCGCGCTCGGCGACTGCATCGCCTCGGGCTTCGGTCTCGCCGGCAAGGTTCTCGAAAAGCCGAACGGGTAGCCTCATAGAGGTCCGGTCCGGATAGAGGTCTTCGGGTTATTTATCGTTTCGGAACAGTACGGCTACCGGGACAGCAAAAAGCCCCGTAACGGAAAAGTCCCTCGGCCATGCGCCCCCTCTGCAACGGAACCGTTGTCGCGGATTTCGGTACTCGCTGATGATGTGCCGCTGACCGGCAACACCTTCCCCTTCAGTTCCGCGGTTTGAGCGATCCGGGGACGTCGCTGAAATCGAAGCCGGTGACCGCTTCGGCGGCGAGGTCGGCGAGGTCGCGCTGCAGGTCGAGAACATTCCCCGTACCGTCGGGGTGGACACGGTTGGAGAGGAACATCCAGAAGGTTTCGGAAACCGGATCGATCCATAGGCAGCCGCCGGTCCAGCCGGTGTGGCCATAGGAACCGAGCGGGAAATGATTTCCGCGCGGCCGGCTGAAACCGGTGTCGATGTCCCATCCGAGGCCGCGCCTGTCCTCCATCGCGTCCGGGGTCTGCACGGCGGTCATGAGTTCGACCGTTCCTTCATCTAAAACCCGAACGCCTTCCAGCTCGCCTCGATTGAGCATCATCCGGGCGAACCGGGCGAGATCGCCGGCCGTGCTGAAAAGCCCGGCGTGACCCGAAACGCCGTCCATGGCCCGGGCGGTCGGATCGTGAACGACGCCGCGCAGCATTCCGTCACCGGTTCGCTGAGTCGGCGCGATTCGTTCCTTCCAGCCCTCAGGGGGGAGGAACCGGGTGTTCGCCATGCCCAGGGGTTCGAATACATTCTCCTTGGCGAAACGCTCCAACCCGTCGCCGGAGACCCGACGGACGATTTCGCTCAGCAGGATAAAATTGATGTCGCTGTAGCGAAAAACCGTCCCTGGTTCGTCCCGGGGTTGCTCGGCGCACGCCAACTCGATAGCCCTTTCGTAACCGGACCACTCGGGGCGAAGGGAAATGCCGGGCCGCATGCCGGAAGTATGGGTCAGCAAGTGCCGCACCGTCACGGTGTCCCGTCCGTTCCCGGAAAACGCCTCGATGTATCGTCCTACCGGCTCGTCAAGACCGACCTCGCCGCGTTCGATCAGGAGCATCACCGCGGGCGAAGTCGCGACGACCTTGGTGAGGGAGGCGACATCAAAAACGGTCTCCTCGGTCATCTCTTCCACGGCAGGTTCCACCGCGCGCTTGCCATATGCCCTCTGATACACCCCGCCCTTCCTCTCGAGCCGGAAAATCCCGCCGGGAGTGCGCCCGGCATCGATCGCTTCCAGAACAGTCCGGTCAATTTCCTTCAACACGTCCGGTTTGAAGTCCCCTCCCCGCGCGGTCGTCACGCCCAGCAGCAGGCCGCAAAACACCAGCGGCAAACCCGATACAAGCAGGTGGTGCGTGAAGTCCATCGGAACACCCCTACCAGAAGTCCGCGCACCGGTGAAGCTTATTCTTTGCCAACACAGGCAAAGGAAGCGGACCCGTTCCCGTGCTCGCGTTCGCGGCGGATCGCGCTGTGATCCCGCTTTCCCGTCCGGCATCTCCAGGGAACACGAATCCTGAGCCGGTTTGTCCCGCGGCGTCCTCACGTCAAGTTCACGGCGTCGACATCGAGCACCTGCACCATGTCGTCGGGCCAGGGAAACTCCTGTCGGAGCGCCTGGAGCCTGGGGACGGTACGGGAAACATTTTTCGTGAAATACCAGACCTGGTAACGGTAACGGTCTTTGATTTTCTCCAGCGGGGCCGGGCAGGGACCGCGGATCTCGATGTCCCCGTCGAATTTCTCCTCCAGCAGGCGCACCCAGCGTTCGGCGTAAAAAGAGAGCTTTTCGGGGTTGGATCCGTGCATGAGGTGGTGGATGAGGTGCCGGAAAGGCGGATACTGGAAGCTCCGACGCGCCTCCATCTCCTCCTCGATGAACCCCTCGAAATCCTCCCGTCGCGCATAGTGGATGGTTCCGGCATGAGGCGTGAAAGTCTGGACAACGACCTCCCCCGCCCGGTCGCCCCGGCCCGATCGCCCGCTGACCTGCACCAGGAGCTGGAAAGTTCGTTCGTTGGCACGGAAGTCGGGAATGTGCAGGGAGAGATCCGCGTCGATCAGGCCGACCAGGGTCACATTGGGAAAATCCAGCCCCTTGGCTATCATCTGCGTCCCGACCAGGATGTCGATTTTCCCGAGGCGAAAATCGTTGAGGATTTCCCGAAACCGGTTCTTCTTCGACATGGCATCAGTATCCATTCTCTCGATACGCGCCCGGGGAAGAAGCCCCTTTGCGGCATCCTCCACCCGCTGCGTGCCGAACCCCTTCCACCGGATCTTGACCGATTTGCACTCCGGACACTGCCGTGGCGCCTTCTCCTGGTGGCCGCACAGATGGCATTTGATGGTCTCATCGCTGCGGTGGTAGGTCAGGGAAATGCTGCAATGCTCGCATTCACAGACGTGGCCGCACTCGGGACAAAGCACGCTGCTGGAAAAACCCCGCCGGTTGATAAACAGGATGGTCTGCTCCCGCTTCTCAAAACGGTCGATCATCTTGTCGGCCAGAGGCCGGGAGAGCCCCAGGGCGCCGCGCTTGCTGAGAATCTCCCGGGTCATGTCGACAACATGGATCATCGGCAGACGGCGGTCGTCCACACGCCGCGACAACCGGTTCACCGCGTACTTGCCGGAAGACACGTTGCGCAGGGATTCCATTGAAGGGGTGGCCGATCCGAGCACGCAGACCGCGCGGTTGAGGAACGCCCGGTAAACGGCAACGTCCCGCCCGTGGTAACGCGGCACCTCCTCCTGCTTGTAGGCCGGCTCGTGCTCCTCATCCACCACGATGAGCCGCAGGTCCGGCATCGGCGCGAAAACGGCCGAGCGGGCGCCGACAACCAGGCGGGCCTCGCCCCGCACGACAGCCGTCCAGGCGTCGAAGCGCTCCCCTTCGGACAGGTGACTGTGCCAGACGACGGTCTTTACGCCGCTTTCCCGCTCGAGGCGGCCGCGCAGCCGGCCGACGGTCTGAGGGGCGAGCGCCACCTCCGGAACGAGGAAAATGGCCCCGCCGCCGGCCGCCAGGGCTTCCTGCAGCACCTTGATGTAAACCTCGGTCTTCCCGGATCCTGTAACTCCCTGCAACAGGTGGACGCGGAACACCTCTTTCTTTAGCGTCGCAATCATCTCTCCCGCCGCCGCCAATTGTTCGACGTTGAGTTCGGGTGGGATGACTTCGACGGCCTCCCCCCCGCCGAGATCGTCCCGGTAGGCTTCCCGATCGAGCCGGCGTGCCTCCTCCGCCACCCACCCCTGCTCGACGAGCGCGCGGCAACTGGCCGCCGCGACGCCGGTCCGCTTGAGCACCAGGGATTTCTTCAGGGGTTGAAACTGCTGGGAGAGAAACTCGTAGAGGGCGGCCTGCCGGGGCGCTTTCGTTCGAAGGTTTTCCAGCTCCCCGGCCGGCATGCTCCGGGCCGCGACGAGGTACTTTTCCTCCTTTCCCTTCATACCGCGACGAACGGCGGCCGGGATCATGGTCTCGAGGATCGCCTCCGCGGGAGCGGCGTAATAATCACGCATCCAGCGCACCAGCGCCACCAGCTCGCCCGTAAGGACCGCCTCGTCGTGAATCAATTGCGTCAGGCACTTCAGGCGCCGGACGGGCATTCCGCTGCTGCCTTCGGTCGCCGCGACGATCCCGAGGCTCTGCCGATTGCGGATCGGCACGCGCACCAGGCTCCCCACCCGGACCCGTCCCTCCATGTGGGACGGAACCCGGTAGTCGAGTTCCTTTTCGAAACCGGCGAACGGGATGACGCTGACGATCGTTTCCTGGGTACGGGACATGCGGATGCTGTGACCGACACCTTGGGGAAATCAGTGCCGATTGCGAAAGTTTTTCTCGGCCCGGCGGCCCGCCTGCCGATTCAGGCCGGCTGCCGAAAATCGGGGTCCGCGCTTTCATGGGCAAAAGAACCTCCTCGACCGGTTTCGAACCCGCCGGGACCAATCACAACCCGCTCATGTGAAACAACAAACCCGCCCCCGCCCCCTCGCCGGCACGCCTGACTTTGATTGACACAGCTACCGAAGTACGCGACCTTGACACAGTGAAAATTGATGATTGCAGAGAAAGATTCAGAACTTTCCTGGCCGACAGCGGCTTCCGAATCACCAACCAGAGACTCGCCATATTTGATGCCGCCTTTCGCATCGACAATCATTTCACAGCAGAGGAACTCCTCGACGAGGCCAGGAAAATTGACAGCTCGGTCTCCCGTGCTACCGTTTATCGTACCTTGCCGATCCTGACCGGGAGCAGCCTGGTCAGGGAAATTGATGTCGGCAAAGACTTTAAGTTTTATCTCGCAAATCCCGAGAAGGGCAACCAACAGGCGCAGGTGCTGTGCGAAGATTGCGACAAGATATTTGAGATCGATGCGCCGTTTCTGGAGTGGTACGGAAGCAGCGTTTCCTCCAAATTCGGTCTCAAACCGGTGTCGCAACGTTTACAGATCAGCGCCCAATGCACCGAGTACCGGGAGAGCGGGGCCTGCAAGAACCATTCCTGAGAGATTCATGAATCGCAAAAATAGCTTCGAAATCGAATTCTTCGAAAAAATCCACAAACGGTGTCCCGATTTCACGGAGGTGGTCGAGATCCTCGGCGGCCTTTACACGAAGGAAGGCCGTATCGACGACGGATTGAAGATGGACCGCAAACTGGTTCGCCTGATGCCGGAAAATCCCAACGCCCACTACAATCTCGCCTGCAGTCTTGCCCTGAAACGCCGCAATCGGGAAGCGATTCAATCCCTGAGCAAAGCGGTCGATCTGGGCTACAACGACATCGAATGGCTTCTCCAGGATCCCGATCTCGACAGCATTAAGAGTTATTCAAGCTTTGGAAAACTGGCCTCGGAGATCAAAGGGACCCATTAGAGTTATGCCTGAATTACTGGACTACGAACCGGTGGTGTTCTCGCCGGAAACCGAACAGGAGAAACCGCTCACTCCGGTGCAGGAGGAGATCCTCGAGCTCAAAAAGCGGCGTAATGCCTTGATCATCGCGCACAATTACCAGGTGGGCCCGATCCAGCGGATTGCGGACTACGTGGGGGATTCGCTCGGGCTTTCCTACAAGGCGGCGGAGGCTGACGCCGACGTCATCCTCTTCTGCGGGGTGCATTTCATGGCGGAAACCGCGAAGATCGTCAATCCCGGCAAAACCGTCCTGCTGCCGGACATGGAGGCGGGTTGTTCACTGTCGGACTCCTGCCCGCCCCATCAGCTTGCCGCCTACAAGGAGAAAAACCCGGGCCTTTACGTCGTCGCCTACATCAATTGTTCGGCCGGGGTCAAAGCGTTGAGCGACGTGATCTGCACGAGCGGCAACGCGGTGCGGATCGTGGAAAATATCCCGGAAGACCGTGAAATTCTCTTCGTACCCGACCAGAATCTCGGCCAGTGGGTGGCGGCCCGAACCGGGCGCAAGATGCGGCTGTGGCCGGGCAGCTGCTACGTCCACATCCTCTTCACAGCCCGGACCCTGGAAAACCTGAAAACCCGGTATCCCGACGCGCCGATCGTCGCCCATCCCGAATGTACGGAAGCGGTGCGCGACATGGCGGACGAGGTTTGCAGCACGGAGAAGATGGTGGACTTTGCCCGCAACAATCCGGCGGAACGTTTCATCGTCGTGACCGAAGCCGGCATGCTTCATCGGTTGCACCGCGAAGTGCCGGAAAAGACTTTCATCGCCGGCCCTTCCGAAAACTGCGCCTGCAACGAGTGCCGGTTCATGAAAATGAACACAATCGAAAAGGTTCGCGATGCGCTGAAGAATCTGGCTCCGGAGATCACGCTGCCCGAGGATGTCCGCCGGGCGGCCTATCAGCCGATCAAACGCATGCTTGACTGGAGCCGGTAGCTATTTGCGTCCCGCCGGGATATTTTGTTTCCGTCGGCACGCGTTTGCCGCTTTCCTGAAGCCATGCCATCGGAGATTCAGGATCGGGCGCGCATCACCTTCCGCTACGACTTGGTGCGGGGAAGCTGCCAGGGGTTGCTCGAAGCGGGCATGCACACGTTTGTCCTGTTGATCGCGGTCCGCGTGTTCGACGCCTCGCCCACGCTAAAGGCGATGCTGGCCGGCGCCGGCCCCTACGGGCTGCTTCTGACGCCCCTCAGTCTCTATTTTGTTGCGCGCCTTCGTACACCGGCGGCGAAGGCGGGTGGTCTTTTTCTGATCCTTTCCTCGATGGCGCTCGTGGTCGCGGCCTGGACCGGGAACCTTTACCTATTCGTGGTTGCGACCGTTCTCGGGTACCTGTTGTTCCACCAGCAGATGCCCCTGCTGGTCCACATCTACTCGAACAATTACGAATCCCACCGGCGGGGCTCCCTGCTTTCGAACAGTATTTTCCTCGCCGTGCTGGCCTCGGCGCTTTTCGCCTACGCGGGCGGAAAGGCCCTCGACGCGGATCTGGGTCACTATCGCTACGTCGTGCTGGTCCTCGCATCCGCGTCCCTGCTGGCGGGTTGGGCCATTTACCGCATGCCCTCGACGGCCCTCTCCCGCCAGACCTCGAAAAATCCCTTTGAGAATCTCAGCCTGGCCTGGAAGGACAAGGTTTTCGGCTGGATGCTTTTTATCTGGATGCTGATGGGTGTGGGCAACCTCATGACGATCCCGCTCCGTGTGGAGTACATGGCCCAGCCTCGTTTCGGGATCGAGGCAACTAACGCCCAAATCGCCCTGATGACCGCGGTCATCCCATCGATCGCCCGCCTCATGACCACCCATGTCTGGGGCTACCTGTTCGATAACATCAACTTCGTGGTCATTCGCTCCAGCCTCAACATCTGCTTCCTGGCGGCGATTCTGCTGTTCTTCAACTCCCAGAGTCTGATCATGCTCGGGATCGCCTCGGCCATTTTCGGAATCGGCGCGGCCGGGGGCAATATTGCCTGGAACCTGTGGGTGACGAAGCTCGCCCCCGAAGGAAAAGCAGCCGAGTACATGGGCGTCCACACCTTCACCACAGGAATCCGGGGCATCCTCGCTCCCTTCCTTGGATTCTACCTCCTCGCCATTTATCCGGCCGAAGCCGTCGCCTGGATCGCCGCCGTGTTGATCGGCATATCCGTGGTCAGCCTGGGTCCCATCAAGAACCGATTCTGAACCAGGCGCCGGCCAAACGATCCGAAAAAACACGGCTTTCGAAAGTATGAGCCCGACGGACCGCTAGCTCCCCGTCCCCTGCGCCCGCTCAAAGATCCGGATCGCCTTCTCCAGCTCGCCCTCAATCTCGCCGCGGTCTTCGATAAAAACAACCTCGGCCCCCGGGCCGTCCGGTTCCCATTGCCAGGTCTTGCCGGACACGTAATGCCGGACGGGATAATCCGGCGCCTCAACCTCCACCCGATCTTCAGCCTCCGAGATCACCTGCGGCGCCATGATTTCGGGATCGCGGTTCAGTTTTGAAAGCACCCACAATTCGTCTCCGACGACGTGGATCTCCTCGATCGCGATCTCCCAGCCCGGATCCGGCGTCTGCACGGAAACCGCAACCTCCCTCGTCACCCAGGCGTCACCGTTCCGGGCGGCCGAGCGGTCACTCACCGGCGCACCCCCTGTCGAACAGGCGGCAGCGGCAAGAAGTAAAATCGGCCCGATGACGGCAGCCACTGCTTTCGAACCATAAACCCATAACCCATGCATACTCGGATAACGACCGCCTTCATCGGCCCTTGTTCACCAATCCACCTGTTCCACTTCGATCTTCTCGGCTACAGTCAGGCTGAGAGTCGCTGTCTTGCCACCGCCCAAGTCAAGCGACAGGGTCTGCCCCACCGCATCCTTGTCGAGCAGCTTCACCGACACACCCGGTTCCAAGCCGTTCTTCTCCAGAAACCGCAGGAACCTGGCCTCCTGATCCAGTACCCGGCCGATCCTCACCCGCGAATCGGGGGAACAGTCGGTGAGGTTCACCAGTTCCCGGTGATCCACCTCTCCCTTCGGGTTGGGAATCGGATCCCCGTGCGGATCGACCTTCGGGTACCCCAGGTGCTTCTCCATCCGCGCCAGTACTTCGTCGGAAATCACGTGCTCCATGTTTTCGGCCTCCTCATGAACCTCGGACCAGTTCATATCGAGCACCTTGACCAGGAAAAGCTCGATCACGCGGTGGCGGCGAAGCACGTGCAGGGCGAGTTTCTTGCCGCTGCCCGTCAGCCTGACTCCGACCCGCGATTCGTAATCCACGAGATTCGCCTCGGCCAGTGACTTGATCATGGTGGTCGCCGTCCCCGGGAACACTTTCAACGCGGCCGCAAGCTTTCCCATGGGAACCGGCTGCCCCTCGTGCCGCTGTTCTTCCAGATAAATCTCCTTTATGTAATTTTCTACCGTGCTGGTCGCCATTGGTGGTGCAAATTCTGACCGCTCCCGGCGGAAAATAAAGAATAAAGCACGGGCACATTTCGGGAAACAGGCGGGGCAATTCTTTCTTTCCACAACCAGAAAACTCATCTTAACTGAGTTTCCTATGAGCAGTGCCTCCACCGAAAACGTAATCATTATAGGAACAGGCTGCGCCGGGCTCACAGCGGCCATTTACACGGCGCGGGCCAACCTGAAACCTCTGGTGATTGAAGGGAACCAGCCCGGGGGACAGCTGACGACGACCTCCGAAGTCGAAAACTATCCGGGTTTTGAAAACGGGATCGACGGGTTTGCGCTGATGGACCAGATGCGCAAGCAGGCCAAGCGCTTCGGCACGCGTTTTTTTCAGGGGTATGTCAAAAAGGTCGATTTCAGCCAGAGTTCGTATGTGATCTCCACGGGTGAGCAGGAATTCCGCGCCCGCTCGGTCATTATCTCCACCGGCGCCGCCCCCCGGCTGCTCGGGCTTGAATCCGAGAAACTGCTTTTCGGAGGCGGCGGAGTCACCACGTGTGCCACCTGCGACGGCGCTTTCTACCGGGACATGGACGTCGTCGTGGTCGGCGGGGGGGATTCGGCCTGCGAAGAGGCGCTTTTCCTGACCCGCTTCTGCTCCAAAGTCACCCTCATTCACCGCCGCGACCAATTGCGCGCCTCGCAAATCATGCAGGACCGCGTTTTTGCCAGTGAAAAAATCGAGGTCCTCTGGGATACGGTGGTCGACGACATCCTGGGCGCCGAGGAAAAAGCCGTGCGCGGAGTGCGGCTGCGCAACCGCAAGACGGACCAGGTGAGCGAGCTGCCGTGCAAGGGGGTTTTCATGGCCATCGGCCACATTCCCAACACTCAACCCTTCGCGGGAAGCCTGGACCTCGATGACGACGGCTACCTCCTTCCGGTGCCGGGAAGCCAGGTAAAGACGAAGATCCCGGGGGTCTACGCGGCCGGAGACTGTGTGGACCACGTTTACCGGCAGGCGGTCACAGCCGCCGGAATGGGCTGCCAGGCGGCGATCGAGGCCGAACGCTGGCTGGCGGAACAGGAATCTTGAACCTTGGAAAAGCGCAACGACCCGCCTCTCCAGGGAAGTCGCTTGTTACCGGACCAATGCCACGGTCAGGGGAGTTTCCGAGCCCCGTACCTCGGTCTTCGCCGGTGCCGCCACCTCCCTCGACGACTACCCGGTCTGTTTCGGGGCGTTCCCAGGTTGAAGAGGGTTCTCTAGTCGGGGCCTCGAAAAAAAATCAAAGGAATCTTCTCGTTTCGACTGGAACTTTTTCCCAATCCGGGTTACCTAGGGTTTGGGCAATTTGAAGGTTTTCCTCCGCATAGCGGAGGTTTGGGGTAAATAAGAAAGCAAAGGGCAGCCGGTTTAGGGGTAGGCCGGCTGCCCACTTCTTTTACAGAAGCCAGGACTTGATTTTTTTTCATTGTCGACCGCCCCGCTCCTACCGTCCGGCTTGAGTGTCGGAGGATACAAAGAACTCCAGAAGCCGATCGGTCAGTCGAGCCGGTGGAATGCCCCGGACGTTTATCGTTGATTTGAGTTCGAGCGAGCGACACTGTTTTCGGAACATGAAACCGTACCCGCTCTTCCTGATCGCCGCCGCCGTTTTTTCACAGGGACTCCTAGATCTGGAAGCCGCTCGCATCGAGAACCGGGCGCCGCAGGGGAACGAAATCGGGTATCGCCCCGCGGACGGCGAGACGGTGCCGCTGAATCCGCCGTCGTGGATCTGGCTGCACGAACCGGACGCCGAAACGTATTCGATCCAGTGGTCGAAGCGGGAGGACTTCGCCGGCGCCCGCTCCGCCGAGAACCTGCGGTTCAATACCTACACCCACTCGGAGCCGCTGGAGCCGGGCAACTGGTTTTGGCGTTACCGGTTTAAAACGGAGACGGGAAGAATCTCGAACTGGAGCCGGACCCGGCAGGTCAGCATCGAGTCCGACGGGTCCGTGCTACCGCTCCCGGCGCACGGAGAAATCAGGGAACGGGTACTGGAGGGCCGGCCGCGCTTGTTGATCGGCCGTGAGGATCTGCAGCGGCTGCGGGAACTCGTGGACGGGCCGGAGTCCGACGCTTTCGCGGGTTTGCGCGCCCAGGCCGACCGCCACATCGAAAACGGTCCGACGCCCGAACCGGAGAACCTCGGCTCGGCGCGAGACAAGGAAAACGAGGAACTGATCCGCTATTGGTGGCCGAACCGCGTGCAAACGGTCCGGGCCTCCCGGGAGGCCGAGTTGCTCGCCTTCATGCACCTGGTCACCGGCGAAGAGAAATACAGCGAGGCCGCCCGCCAATGGATCTTGCACCTGGCAAGCTGGGACCCCGACGGGCCGACGCAGTTTCACCTGAATTGCGAGGCGGCCAAACCGCTCCTCTACTACCTTCCCCGCGCCTACGACTGGGCCTACGACACGCTCTCCCCGGAAGAGCGGAAAACCGTCGCAGGGGTAATGCGGCGGCGCGGCGAAGACGCCTGGAAAAGCTGGGAAATCCGCCACGGCACGGGGCATTTGAACCAGCCTTACGGGAGTCACGCCAACCGGCTGTGGCACAAGCTCGGGGAGGCGGCTATCGCTTTTTACGAGGAGATCCCGGAGGCGGAGCTCTGGCTGGACTACGCGCTGAACAAGTTCTACGCCGCGTATCCAATGTGGTCGGACGACGATGGCGGCTGGCACGAGGGAATGGCCTACATGGGAAGTTACGTCGGCCGGGTTGTTCCCTGGCTGATGACGGCCAGGACGACCCTCGGGGTCGACGGTCTCAGGAAGCCGTTTTTCAGCCGGGTCGGCGATTTTCCCATGTACGTCGCACCGCCGCACTCGCCCAATTCCGGGTTTGCTGACCAGGCGCACAACCCTCCGCGAGGCGGCTGGGGGAACATGATGGATTACTTCCTGCGGGTCGCGGGAGAACACCCGGAAAGCGAGGCGCAGGCGCCGTACTGGCGCTGGTGGGTGGAGGAATGGGGATTCTCCGGCCAGGGCGGCCTCCTCGGCTTGCTCCTCCGCGCCCAGTTGCCGGAACCGCCCGCGGCGCTGCCGCCGGAGGACATTCCCCAGTCGAAGGTTTTTTGGGGAACCGGAATCGCCAGCCTTCACTCCAACCTCCTCGACAGCCGGGAAAACGTTCACTTCCTTTTCAAGTCGAGCCCCTTCGGCCGCCAGAGTCACGGGCACAACCCGCACAACAGTTTTCAACTGAACGCATACGGAGAGGCGCTGCTGACAACCTGCGTCTATCGGGACCTGCACGGCAGCAAATTCCATTATCAATGGGCCCACAGCACCCGCGCCCACAACGCGGTCCTGGTAAACGGCGAGCAGCAGGCACGGCACACGCCGGCTCCGCACGGACGTATTGTCGATTTCATTACAACCCCGGAATGGGATTACGTGTCGGGCGACGCGACCGACGCCTACGGCGATCTCCTCGAGCGCTACCAGCGGCACGTCGTATTTATCAAGCCCGACCTCATTGTCATTTACGACGAACTGGAGGCGCGCGAGCCGGCCACCTTCCAGTTCATGCTCCACGCCGAAGATCCCTTCGAGGTCTTCGAGGCCAATAACACCCTGCGGCTGAACCGCGAAAAAGCCGGCCTGGACGCCCGCTACCTGTCGCCTGTCGAGCTAACGTTCCATCAATGGGACGGTTACGAGCCGCCGCCCGAGCGCCGCGAGTTTCCGAACCAATGGCACCTGGAAACGGCAACGGTGGAAGAGAAACAGGCGCTCGACATGCTGACCGTGGTCGTTCCGTATCGCGCCGGCGCGCGCTCCGAGTGGTCCGCGAAACGCGAAGAAACCGAAAGCGCAATCGGCCTGCGCTTCAACCGGAACGGAAAGGAAATCCTGGTGGCTTTCCGGAAAGCCGGTGCGGGCGAAACCGCCGAGCTCGCCGGCTGGCAATTCACCGGCCCCGCCGCCGTTCGGTGAGCCGCGGAGCGAACGATCTCCCTCCCCAACCCGGCGGAGCCGGTACCAAGAGTTGGTTTTGAATTTGGACGTTCCTTGTGTTTATCGAGTTTCCCGTACGCGCCGGGTTGGGAATGTTTTGCTGCGCAAAACCGAGGGGGTTTCTCAATAGGGCTTCAAGCGCCGAGACATAGCTCCGCCATGATTTTGTCAAGAGCGGTTATCCACTCCGACAATACAGTACTTGCTCGCGCAAATCAGTAAGCTGCTTTGAAGCAGTGAAATAAAGACGTAGACTACTTTTCTCCATTGTTGTTCGTCAAGCGGAAATCTTGCGCGAAACGTTCAAGAGGCTCGCCGAGACAACACCGTACCCGATCGACACCACCATTGAAGGTTTTTTATTGCTGATCGGGAACGACAATCACCGGCACTCGAGAAGCGTGATCCGGGAGCTTCAAAGGGCTTTATGAAAACTTACCCGACAGGGATGCACCGGCCTTACCGGCCGACTCGCGCCCGAATGCACGGGAAGTCCGGCTCAACTATCCCGGCCCCATTGACCTTCTCCTGGCAGCTATCGTCATGCCCAGCGGGATTTCCTGATCCGATCTGGGCGCACGGCTCCTCGGGGACAAACCCGATCTGAAAGCAATCTTCACCACCGGCTACAGCTCCAATCTCAACGACACGGCCATGAAAACCTGGAGAAAGTTCATGAATTCTGCGAGAACTCCGCCCCTCGGGTGAACTCCTCCGGGCCGTCGAAGAGCCCATCCAGACCCATCGTTTCCGGCGGAAGGGTCACACGGTGCCGGATGCCGAACGTGTGGGATCGTCGATCGCAAAGGAGGCCGTAATTCTCAAACCGGTTCTACCGGGTGCGTGCCCGCGCCATCTGAAAAGCGAATTCTTATCAGATCGATTCCGCTAGCGCACTGTTGCCCACATTGGTGTAAGCTCAATGGCAGAAATACTTGATCCGGCACGAGTGCCTCTGTCAGTCAGGCCAAGGGCAGGATCCGTGGATGACGAAGTTGTAATTCATCAGTGGAGTAATTACCAACATGTGCAAAGGTTATTGCACTCCATTTCATTGCAGGAGCCGCTTTATGCCGTGAAACTCCCTGCCCATCCGGTGCAATAACTTTTGCGCGACCTATTGGTATCGCGGCCGTGCGTAAAAATCAAAGACGAGCTACTCGCGGAGATCGTTGATGTCGCCCAAGGGTCGTGAATTGCGGCTCATCTCCTCTTCGTGTTCTTCGAGGACGGCCTTGAGTTTCTCCACGAGTTCCGGGTGGTCGAGGGCCAGGTTGCGCTGCTCGGCCGGATCCTCATCCAGGTTGAACAGGGACTCGTAGACGTGGATCCGGTAGTCGGGCGTGTAGTCGTAATAAATGTTGTTGTAGTCCCGATACGTCCCCTCGCGGTGAAACTTCCACTCGCCGGCGCGGACCGCGCGCAGGCCGCGCAACCGGTAGTAGAAATAAGCCTCGTAGGGTTCGAACTCCCCTTCCCCGGTCAGCAGCGGCAGGAGGGTCCGTCCATCGATCACGCGGTCGCCGGGAAGCTCCGCTCCCGCAAGTTCGGCCAGCGTCGGGTAGAGATCCATGACGGTTGTGATCTCGTTGACGACCTTGCCGGCCGGGATCCGGCCCGGCCAGCGCATGATCGCGGGGACGCGATGGCCGCCTTCCCATGCGGTGCCTTTTCCGTCCCGAAGCGGCGTGGCCAACCCGCCGCCGGCGCCCTTCTGCAGCCACGGGCCGTTGTCCGAAGCAAAGACGACAAGGGTGTCTTCGTCGAGCCCCAGATCTTCCACGGCCTCGAGGATCCGTCCCGTGCTCCAGTCGAGTTCCTCGACGACGTCCCCGTACAGACCGAATTCGGAAACACCCTCGAATTCTTCGCTGACATACAGCGGCACGTGCGGAAAGGTGTGGGCGAGGTAGAGAAAAAACGGGCGATCACGGTTCTCTTCCATGAAACCGATCGCCTCCGCCGTGTAGCGCCGAGTCAGGTAGCGCTGGTCGGGGCCCTCTTCGATGATCTCCTCGTTGCGCATGAGAGGGAGCGGCGGGAAGGCTTCGCGGCGGCTGTCCGGTCCCATATCGTTGCTGAAGGGAAGCCCGAAGTAATAGTCGAAGCCGTGGTTGGTCGGCAGGAACTCCGGATGGTGCCCGAGGTGCCACTTCCCGATGCAGGCGGTCGCGTAGCCCTGCTCCCGCAGCAGGTCCGCGATCGTGATCTCATCCGGGTGCAGTCCGATTTCCGAGTCGGGCCAGCACACGCGGTCCATCCCGACCCGTTCGGCGTAGCTCCCGGTCAGGAGCGCCGCCCGCGTCGGCGAGCACAAGCTTTCCGCGTAAAAGTCGGTTAATTTCACCCCCTCCGCCGCCATGCGGTCCGCGTAAGGAGTCCGGATCTTCGGCGCGCCATACACACCGATGTCGGTGTAGCCGAGATCGTCGAGCAGGATGATGATCACGTTGGGCCGGCGGTCGGCGCCGTTCGCGTCCTCGGCGCGCAGGCCGTTCGGATGAAACAGGCACGCGACGACAACCGCCCCTGCGGTGACCAGCTTCAGGACGTATTTCGATTCAGGCTTCATGGGCTTTTCCGGGGCGCGGGTTAACGATGGACTAGGCAGGGCGCCCAGCACCCGTACCCCTAGAAAACCTTCGGGCCGGATTGCAAGAATTTTCACCGGCGGCCCCTGGGAAAGCCGGCTCGTTTCCGGCGGGAGAAGCGCGCCGGCGGCTTTACACGGAACGAACACGTACAGGAGGAATCCCGGCACGGCGCGCAGCAGGATCGACTTTTCCGAGCTGTTGGCGACGACGATACCGAACAGTTCGCCCCGACGGAGAACAAGATTGACCGCCATGAGCAGCAGACACGTGCATCGCCCCCCCTATCTCACGCATGATGGAGACGGGTTGACTTTTCGATAACGAAGACTTCACTTTTCAGTTACCCGATTATCCCCTCCGAAAACGCGAATACGTTCCCAAGAGAGGTTGACCGACAAACAACACTTTCAGCCGAAACTGAACGGGAAATCCCATGCCACCTATGAAAATTAGAACACGGCTCTTCCTGTTTGCCTGTCTAATTGCGAGCTTCCGTATAGGTAACAATCCATGATCCTACGAAAACTGTCGCTTCTTCAGGTCATGCTCGCCGCCGTTGCGGCAGACGGGCAAAACGAGGGAGAAACCAGCCTTCCACCTCTCGACCTCCACCTTCTCGTCGGCCAGTCCAACATGGCCGGCCGCGGGGAACTGGAGGTAATCGACCAGACCCCATCCGCGCGTTTTCGCTCTCGGGCCGGAGGACGCGTGGCACCCGGCGGCCGAGCCGCTCCATTTCGACAAGAGAAGCCGCGGTCGGCCTCATCCCGAGCGCCGTGGGTGGCACGTTTGTTTCCTACCGGGCACCCGATCACGAACTCGGCCTCTACAAAGAAGCCCTCCGCCGCTCCCGCATCGCGATGGAGACAGGAACTCTCCGCGCCATCATCTGGCAGCAGGGCGAATCCGATTCGACCGCTGAGCGTGCTCCGCGTTACAAGGACCGCCTTGTCGCATTGATGACCCGATTTCGCCGGGATCTCGGGGATCCTGGTCTCCCGCTCGTCCTTGGCGGCCTCGGAAGCTTTCTCAAATCCCCACACCACAAGACCGTGAACGCGGCGATCGAACAAGCCGCCGCCGAACTCCCGAACGCCACGTTCGTACCCGCCTCCGGCAAAGGGCATATCGACGACCGCCTCCACTTTAACGCCGCCGCCCAGCGCGAGAACGGCACCAACCTGGCTGAGGCGGTGCTTCAGCTCGAAGGGAGTTGAATCAGACGACACCGGGCGTCGGCAATCGTCGCCAGCCAAAATTGTTGCGTCCGGTATTCCAGTTCCCTTGGATAGGACTACAAATGCAGCTCATCGCCCGATTTTTTCTCATTTTTTCGGTGACGACCGCATTGAGCCTATGCGCCGACATGGAAGCGGATGATCCTGAGATCACGGTTCTTTACGACGTTCCTTATCTGGGAAGCGATCGAGATGAAACACTCGATGCCTATCTCCCTTCGGAGGAGTTCGCGCGGCCGTTGCCGGCGGTGGTGCTGATTCACGGGGGCGGCTGGACCGGTGGAAACAAACGCGCCGCGCGAGAGATTAACATCGGAACAACGCTCGCTTCGAACGGCTTCGCAGTGTTCTCCATTTCCTATAAGCTGAACAGGCGGCTCGAAGGCGGAGGATTAGAAGTGGTCTGGCCCCAGAACATTTACGACTGTAAATCCGCCGTTCGTTATCTTCGTGCAAACGCCGACGAATACGGGATCGATCAAACGCGCATTGCTACGATGGGTGGCTCGGCCGGCGGTCATCTCGCGATGCTCGTGGGAACGACCAGTCACGTCGACGAACTCAATCAAGGCGGGCTCTACACCGATCAAAGCAATGAAGTCTCCTGCGTGCTCAACTTTTACGGTCGGCACGAACTCAGCGAACGGCGCCGTTATTTCGCCGGTGCAACGGAAAAGGAAACTGATGAGCGCGTGCGGCTCGCCTCCCCGGACACCTGGCTGGGCGAGAGAACCCCGCCGATACTCGTCGTCCAAGGCACGAAAGACCGGTCAGTGCCGCCTCGAATCGCGCGGGCTTTGGTGCGGCGTTTAGAGGATCTCAACATCGAACATGACTACATCGAAATCGACGGTGCGGGTCATTCATTCCACCTGCGGCCGAAGCAGATGGATCTCCGTCCCGCGGTGCTCGCGTTTCTGAAAAAACATCTCGGAGCCCCGAAGAAGATAACAAGGGACAATTGATGGGCGCTGGGGCGTAGAAATTTTCCCGGCTCCAGTTTGTCGCATCTTCGCTGTGACTTTCCTCCGCATAGCGGAGGTTTGGGCTACACTAGGAAAGCGAAGCGCAGCCGGTTCAGGGGTAGGCCGGCTGTCCATTTTCTCCGGATTCTCAGCATTCTCGTTGCAGGATCCCGATTCATCGCGTTAATTCCGGTGAGATACGGTCGCTCTCAGCGAATAAACCCCTATCGGATCCCAGGAAAATGCCCGCCGATCTGAACGTCCTGCACAACCTCTGCCGTCTCCGTTCGACCCTGGAATCCTTTGCCGTCGATCGATGGAGAGAGAGTCCGGCCCGCGCCGATATCAGTAAGGCGATGGAAAGCCGACTGTCCGATCTCCGGCAAAGGGCCGTCAAGAGCGATTACCAGGGATTTCACGATGTCGACACGCAGTTCCACCGGGAACTTGTCGCCTCCTGCGGCCTCGCCTCGCTCCTGAAAAGCTGGGAAATGGTCGTCGCCGACCTCGACGAATGGATCCTTCACGTTCAGCAGGTTTACTGGCCCAGCCTGATGTCGCTTTACCGCGAGCACGAACTGCTCCTGGCCGCCTGGGATTCACCCGACCAATGGGTGGCGGAACAAGCAACCCATCAGCACCTGGAGGCGGGATGGTACCGGATTGCCGCCACGCAGGGGGAACTCCGGCCGGAAGTCGATGCGGTGGACCGGGCGGCCTCCTTTATCTCCACTCATTTCGGCAGCCAGCTCGACGTCGGCTGGATTGCCCGACAGGTCAGCTTTGTCAGCGCAAGCCATTTGACGCGCCTCTTTCGAAAGAAACAGGGGATCTCCCCCTACGCCTTCCTTCGGCAGGTTCGCCTTGAACGCGCCGCCGAACTGCTCCAAGCCTCCCCCGAGGAAATATCGACCATCGCTCACCGTGTCGGCTACAAGAACGTTTCGCATTTCGTGCGGGATTTTCGAACCCGATTCCAGATGACTCCGCTCACCTACCGCCGCCAGGCGCGTAAATGAGCGAGGGCCGCGTCGATTGCACCGCGACCGCGGACACCCCCAACCGGATATTCGATTTCGATCATTCCCCTGTGCATTACCAAGCAAACCGGCCACGTTAAGGCGAAGACGTTTGCAATCCGGGCCGCCGTGCGGAAACTGGTTCAGGAATCCACCGCGTTACCGATGTCATTCTCATTCCGAGATATCGAAATTGAAACTCCCACCCGCACGGGATCTCCGGCCGCCAGTTCAGGCGCCGCCCCGCGAAGCGACATCTACTACTGGAAAAGCGATCGCCCGGGCGCCTTCCAACGCGCGGCCAGCGAACGCCCGCAGCGGCCGGGCCTGCCGAAACTGCTCCTGGGCGAATTGCAGCGAACCTTTCCCGGCACCGAAATCACTCTGGAGCCGGCTCACGGCCAGGGGAACCACATCACCTTCTTTGCGATAACGCCGGAATGGCGCGGATTCGTCCGGGTGGAGGACGGCCCCGAGAGGGACGACTTCATGGATGTCGAATCTTCCATCATCGAAACCGTGCGCGGCATCGGAATTCCCGCCCCCAAAGTGTATGCCGTCGATTCGAGCCGGAAGCGCGTCCCCTTCGCCTGGCAGGTACTGCAGTTAATCTCCGATCCCGACCTCAACCAGGTGGAAAAATCGGGCAAACTCGACATCCTCAAGGTGGCAAAGGAAATCGGGCGCTACGTCGCGTCCTGGCAATCGATACGGACCTGCGGTTTCGGTCCGTTCAACCCCGAGATCTTCCGAAGCTCCCGGCAACTGGCGGGACATCACTCGGATTACCCTTCGTACTTCCTTCTCCGCCTGCGCCGCCATCTCGCCTTTCTGCTCGATCACGGTTTTCTCGATTCGGAAAAAGCCGAGGAAATTATCGCGACCATCACTCATCACCGTCATCACCTGGAACTCACCGAAGGATGCCTCGTGCACAAGGACCTCGCGCTCTGGAATATCCTCGGCACGCCACAGCACATTTCCGCGTTCATTGACTGGGAGGACGCCATCAGCGGCGATCCCCTCGACGACTTGTCCCTCGTGGGTTGTTTCCATCCGGGAGAAGTGGTTACCCAAGCCCTGCAGGGGTATCAGGAACTGCGGACGCTGCCTGACAACCACCGGGCCCGTTTCTGGTTGCACCTGCTCCGGAATATGCTGGTCAAGGCGGTGGTCCGTCTCGGTTCCGGTTTTTTCGAGCGCTCGGATGAATTATTCCTGATCAATGCCGGCGCCACCGGAAAGGACTTGAGCTCGTTCACCCGTGAACGTATCCACGCGGCGCTGTCCGGATTGACCGGCAACAAAGAGGTCGCCGACTTATGAACGATGCCGCGGCAGCACGCCTTCGCTCCGGCGCCGAATGCCTGGGCACCTGGCTTTCGATCGGCGCACCCATGATCAGCGAACTCGCGGTGGAATGCGGATTCGACTGGCTCCTTTTCGATCTTGAACACGGACGCGCCTCAGAGGATGACATCCTGCCCAACCTGCAGGCCGTCCGTGGATCCCAGGCCGCCGCCATCGTACGCGTCGGCGCCCCGGCGAGCGATCTCATTCTGCGAGTCCTCGACTGGGGAGCGGACGGTATCATGGTCCCCCACGTCGCCAACCGCGCGGAAGCCGAACACTGCGTGAAAGCCGTTCGCTACCCTCCCGACGGACACCGGGGCTTTTCCAGTTCGGCCCGGGCCTACGGCTACGGCCTCCGTGCGCCCGATCTCTCCAAACCGCTGCCGGAACCCTTCCTGACCATGCAGATCGAAACGATCGAAGGGGTGGAAAACGTACGGGAAATCGCGGGTGTCAACGGCGTTGACGCCCTATTTGTCGGCCCTTCCGACTTGAAGTTCAACCTGGCCCGCAACGGCGGGAAATACCCGGCTTACACCCAATGCCTGGATCGGATCGCCAAGGCCGCCAAAGAAGCCGGGATACCGTGGGGAATCCTCGTACGCGAACCTTCAAAACTGGAAATCCTGCGATCGATGGGCGCGACCCTCTTGGCCGTCGACTCCGACCTCGGAATACTGCGAGAAGGGTACCGGGCCATTCTTCAAGAAAACAGCGGTCCGGCGGAACAATAGGTCCCGCCGGACCGTGACTTGTCCTTCCCCAACTCCGTTCCCTATCATCCGTCAGCGCAAGTCCGCCAGGTGAATCCGCGAAATGGGGACATCCCAAAAACCGCTTTTCATTCGATTCAGACCCGCCCGGGTTTGATGCTAATGGCTCGAATTCCGGAACCCATACTTCTCCCCCAGGTGGCGGCCGACCTTGTCCCGTTCGGACACCGAAAGCGCGCGGCCGAAAATCAGGATCTCCGCGATCTCTCCTTCCCAGTACCACGACCCGTGGTCATTCCCAATGCGGAACATCAGGCCTTCGCTCGCACTCGTATTTCCGGCTCCGGAAAGACGTTCATCGGACGCAACGGTCCGCCCGTTTACGTATAACGAGGTATCCGCACCGGCGAAGTCCACCGTCGCGCCGACCAACCTCCAGGCTCCCGTTTCCACCCCACCCCCGGCCAACCGCTCAAGATTCCCGCCACCCAAACCGCCCATAGCCGTCCCCCGGGAGTTCGGTCAACCCCGATCACCATCGCATAATCGCGCACCTCATCGGAATACTCCGGCCCCGGTTTGGTGTTGATCCGAACCGGCTGAACGGTGATATCCAATTCATCTCCCGAGAGAGCAACGGGAAGTCGTGCTCCGTCGGAAACCTCCGCCCGAATCTGTCCTGGACGCCAAAGTACGCCGGAGGCCATGCCCATTCCGGCAACACCCACAACACAAAGCTGTATTCGGCGTAGGGGAGCGGCGGGATATCCTCCACCCGCTCCGGCAATGGCACGGATGAGTCCCACAGCTCGATCGGCGTGTCAGCACCAAGAAAAAGCGGTACCGACAGGAAAAAAGCGACGCCGAAGAACAGGCCGTAACGGCTGTCATCCACGGCTAAGTCCGAACGTTTTGTCAACATGGTGTGGTTTTTATTCATTTATCCTCCCTTGGCCACTGATCTTCCCTTCCAACACGGAAAAACCGGCGCCTCTGCGAAGATCCGACGCAGGCATCGGCACCTCCCACATAGGCACGACGGGGGTCCCCTCCGGGGTGAACTTACCCGTTTGAATCTTCCGGCTGCCGACCGTGACTTCCGTCCCGGCGTCCGTCTTTTCCACGGTACCGGCAAAAGACTCATCGAGGTCACCGACGGTACGTTCCGCAGGGGCAATCCCGCCACCCAAAACCGCAAACAACAAACCGATCGCGGTATTTCTTATGGTCCTTCGTTTCAGTCGATTTCTCATGGCACCACCAAGTATTTCGCATTTCGGTTTTCTCCCGGGGCTCATCAAAAGCGGCTCCCCCGCCCTTTCAGTTCGCCCGGTGAATCCGCATTTTGAGCCGCGAATTCGGATGAACCAGTTCCTTCTCGAAGATATCCTCCTCCCTGATTCGGGCCATCAAGATTTCACCAAGCTCGCTCCGTTCCCGGTCATACGAAATGTAGATGGTTCCGTCCGGTGCCTGAACGGCGTCCGGATACGAGATTCCACTGCGCTCGTCGAGCATCAGCCCGCCACGCCAGGTGACGCCGTCGTCGTCGGAAAGCCAGGCCGTGAGCTTGCTTCTCCCTTCGTGCGAGTCGAGCGTTTCGCCGTGTTTGATCAACAGAATCCGGCCGGAGGCAAGGCGGCGAATATGGAACCGGGCGACCGGGTGGTCGATTCCGTCCAGCTCCACAGGTTCCGACCACGTCTCGCCTCGGTCCTCGGAAACACTCTCCATAATGCCTCTGTCGGTGCGGCCCAACATCCACAACGTACGGTCCTCCCGCTCGACGATCATGGTCTCGTGCCAATTCGGGTCGGGAAAATCTCTCTGCCCTCGCCTCTCCCAGGTCTCTCCCTCGTCGGTCGAAGCAAACACATGCGCGCCCCGATAGGGATCCAGTTCCGGGAATATGCCGCTGAACGGCCCCCGACCATCCCTCGGGGGTTGCAGCAAGTAGACCGGCAAGAGCCATTCCCCGGTTGATAGCACGGTCGGTTTATTCAGCATGACTCCGTGCCAGATACGGCGAGGCTGGGACCATTCGGGGTTTTCATCGTCGGGATTCTCACAGATGGAAAACCACAATCCCTGGCGTCCGTCGTGATGATTCATCGTCTGGTCGAAGAAAAACCAGAGCCGCCCGAGAGGGTCCGTCCAGAAATTCCCCACAATAACACTGCGCGGAAACGGCAGATCGGGCGACTGGCTGTCAATCACCAGCCTGGGGTCGGACCAGGTTTCGCCGTCGTCGTCGCTCGTCGCGGCGACCATGAATGCTTCCGGCCCATCCTCCCCGGCAACCCACGCCGCCCAAAGCCTGCCTCCCGGCGTCCGCTCGATGCCGATGGTCATTCCGTAATCGAGGTTGTCGTAGTCGTACTCCGGCAAGGGATCGGTGTTCATGACCGGTGGAATCAGGGTCAGGTCGGCGATCCGCCGCATCACCTCGGTGTCGTATTCCTCCGGAGACATCGCGGTAAACCAGCGTTTGTAGTCCCGCGCCTCCTCCGGCGTCATCGCCGCAAAATGCTCCAGCCGCTCATCCAACGTCATCCCGGCCAGGGAGCGGACCGGCGAGTCCGGGGTCTCCGCAAGAAGTGAAAACGGTAGCAACAACGTCACCAATAACACTGCTTCAGCCGTCCGTCTTGTTCTGTATTCTTTCATGCCCGCCCTCCATTCGTTGTGGTTTCCCATGAACGGCGTCCCTCGTCGGGGACAACCGAAAAGCCAATAGTATCATTGTTTTATTCCCGGATTCAAAACCCCATCAATCCAATCGCAGTTACCCACACCCTTCGTTTGCATACCCGCAACCTCCTGAATCCACCAATGATGAACGTTCACCCTGCGCCCGCTTTCATCGTACGCTATGCTCGATTGAATCAGCAGACGCTCCGGCTCTTCGGGATCGTGCCTTCCGACAATCGCGTTTGTCGAATATGAATCCAGGTCGTCCGTCGCGCCTTTGTTCAGAAATACTCCCTCTTCCCAGTTGATGCCGTCCCGTGATGTGTAAAGCACCAGGTGCCGGGGATCGTCGCCCCATTGCCCGCTACGACCGTGCATGAAGTAGTACCCGCCGATCTTTTCGGAAAGCTGAGGATTTCTTATTCGCTTGGCCAGATAGGTCGTCTCCACGTCCGACCAGGTGCGACCGTCGTCACCACTGATCGAATACTGGATATAATGCTCGTCGTCAGGATTGTAGGTGTAGGCTATAAGGTCCCCCCCGTCCAGGACCGTCATGGCGCCGTACCCCTGCAAGCGGGCAAACGGAAGAACGCTCCGCTCCTTGAATCTCTCCCCGTTGTCCGTGGATACATAGAGCCGGTGGCGTTCGGCGGGAAGATCCCGGAACAGCACATAAAGCACTTCGTCATACACCAGGGAGGCTTCATCCCTTACCACCCTGGGCACGCTCCCCGCGGGATCGACCTCGCGCGCTTCGCTCCAGGTTCGGCCATGGTCGTAACTTCTCAGGAAAACGCAGGTGTCCGCACCCCAACGGTAATCGGTGTACCGCCGCACAATGGCCACGAGGGTTCCGTTCGGGGCGGTCATTATTTCGTCCACGAGCGCCGAATGAAACTCCTCTCCTTCCCAGATCTCCTTCGAATAATCGAGAACATACGGCGCCGACCAGCTCTCGCCCCCGTCTTCGGAGATCTTATACTCGGCCCATCCGCTCACACTGTGACCGCCCCAGGAGGTGGGCGAGGTGTTCGGGTAAAAAGCTATGATGTCACCGTTCTGCGCTTCGGTAATCGCGTGTCCGCCGTGACCGGAGCGATCGTTCGCGCCGTGGTCGACGAACAGGAGGCCCTCATTCGGAATGTCCTCCGGTTCGATGGTCGCAATCCCGGGCGCCGAAGGAATCGGAGCATGGCAATAGGTGTCCGCATGGTTAAAATGGTCCGACAGATCCTGCAGCCGGGTCACGCTCCCCTCCCCTGCGATTGCGTTCAAACCGTTGAGGTGAAGCACAAGACCGTCGACGACGGGAGGGTCCGCCGGTTCATCCAGGTCGAAATCAACACTGAGATAGGTGTGGTGCAGGTAGTCTTCGACCGCATTCCTCTCCGAGAGAGAAAGGCTGCGATTATACACCAGGATCGCGGCGATATCTCCGTCAAAATCCTCCGGATTCGACGGCACCTCCGCGTAATTTCCACTCCCGTCGAACCTCACGGCGTGCATACCTGATGGCGTCGCCCCTTCAACCAAGAGGGGTTTGCCCGGAGAGGATTCCTTCACCTCGACGTCCTGAGGGGAGTCGGCAGAAAACAACGGCTGCATGGAGCCAACGACGCTCGCCAGAACGCATCCGAAAACTCCCGCCCGCACCTTAACCGCGGACCTTTTCATTGATCCGGCCGACTCCGCGGGTTCACGACTCGATCTGTCTCTGTCATAGGTAATGTATTACGAACCGATTTGACCCTTCCGGTACATCCGACTCCGCCAGTCCGATTTGAGCTGCCGCGCCTTCGAATACGCCCTGCGGCCTTCCGTATCCTTGACCCCGGAGAAACCGGGACCGCCGGCGCCGATATAGCCGTAACTGGCCCCATCGGGATCGGGGGTCACCCAGAATGAATACAGAGCGCCGTTCTCCAGGCGGAAGCGAAACCGCACCGATTTCCCGGCGACCTTCTCAAGATCGCCATCGCCCTTCCACCGGATCTCTTTTAACGTCGCGTCAACCGTCACCGGCTCGCAATTATCCGCGGTGAACGGCTCCACCACCCGCCCCCCGCGATCGAGCACCTCCACCCGCAATTCGCCCAGGGGACAATCCACATTGACGAAGAGTTTGCTTCCCTTGAAGGTCAGCGGACGGGTGGTCAGCACGCCCTCCCGCCGCCGGGCTTGCATCGAGGCGAAACCGTCGCGACGCAGCATCGCCATACCGATGGCGGCACCGGTATACATCCCGCGGAAACCGTTGGGCGCTATCCCGGAATAGCCGGTATAAGGAAAATAAAGGTGATCGCCCACCACCGTACACACGCCGGCTGTACCGTGAAGGTAGGCACGGTCCCATTCCCCGTCCAGCCGGGTGCCGGAAAGAAACGGGCGGCGGTCGGGCCGGTCCCAGTGAAAACCGTCGCGACTGTATCCCAGAGCCAGATCCGTGTGCTTCGGGAATTGACCTTCCTCGCAAATCCGGTTGATCGGTCCCCGGTGGATGTAGAACACGCCCAACTGCAGACTCTCGTAGGCAATCGCATTGTGACTGTAAAGCTGCGTGGAATCGCCCACCCTCGGGTCCGGACGGTCCAAACGGTCCGCATTCATCCAGTAGACGGAGTTTTCCCAGCCCGCGCCCTGCAAAAAGTCCTCATGCTCCGCATAAAACCGGCACCGTCCCCTCGGCCCGTTCTGCTTGATGCTGTAAACCCACAGGCGCCGGAACGGATCGTAATAGAAGGTGCAGTAATCGCTGGCCGGACCGGTACGGACGCCTTCGCTCCACCGCAGTCCGTCGGGCGAGGTGTGCAAGGTGTGAATGAAGTCGCGGTTTTCATCCCGGCCGCGGGTACTCATGAATTTGTACCGTTCGCCCGGATTCTCCGTTTCCGTATCCAGCCATACACAATTGTCACCTCCCGCATGTTCATCACCGGGTTTCAGAATCAGGTTGCCGCCCGCCATACCCAGGTCGGGACGCTCCCATCGAAGCCCGTCGCGGCTCGTAGCCAGGGCGAGCCCGCCCCGCCAACTGGCCGTGTAGAACATCTTGAACAACTCATCCGCCGGATCGAAAAAAACACCGCCGTGCCCGAGGTAACAGACCGCCTGCTCCTCGCGCAATCCCCGGTGCTCCTCTTCAGCGGTCGGCGCCAATTCATGGGAAGTTTCGGGAAACAAGACCGGGTTCCCGAGATACCGTTCCGGCCGATGAAACCTCCGTTCCAACGTGCTGCTTTCAACAAGGAAATCATCAACAAACAACTGCCTCCCTGTGTCGACCGGTATCACCCCGGGGCGCTCGTAAAGGTACGGCACCGGCATCGGTTCACGGGAATGAGGATCCAGTTCCCGGGGCGGCCAGGGATCGGAAAGCCGGATGCCATTGTGCAATTCCGGGCCCGACAACAAGGGGGGCGAGGCCTCCGCCCGGGTCGCCCCGCCCGCCCGGACCGACTGCCCCGGGCTTATTCCGTAATAGGCCGCGGCTCCCGTCACTCCTGATAGCGCCGCATTCCTCAGGAACCCGCGCCGACTCAGGATTCTTCCGGTCGCTCCCTCCTGGTTCCCGCTTCTGGTCCGTTCCTCATTCATAATGTCCCGCCTTCACTGTTCCGGGTATTCTGTGTCTTCTGCCGTTCCCTTTCACCGCGGTACCCTTTTCCTCATACCGGCATGTGCAAAAGCAGGCGGCCCACCTTCACTCAACTCCGGAAATGCCCTCAATCCACCAATGCCGAATGTTCACCCGCCGTCCACTCTCGTCATACGCTATACTAGCCTGAATCAGCAAACGCTCGGACTCCCCGCGATCATACCGCCCGATAATCGCGTTTGTCGAATACGAATCCAGGTCATCCGTAGCACCCTTATTCAGGAAGACCCCCCCGTCCCAGTGGATCCCATCCCTTGAATGATACAACACCAGATGGCGCGGATCATAGCCTCGATTTTTCTGCGCCTCCAGCACGAGGAACGAGTTCCCCTCGATTACTTCGATTTCCGTGAGGGGAAGCCCCGCCAGCATGGCCTCGGTGGGATCGCCGCCGATCGCATATTTCAGGAGATTCCTAACACCGTCGCCGCTCGCGTCGTCTTCCGGCCCGCTTGCTTCCGGGGGAACATCGAATCCGGCGATCCAGTCGGCGAACGCAACCCCGGCCGGCATCATGTATCGCTGGAAGAGATACGCCTCCAGATCCTCCAGCTCTTCCGCGGAAAGCTCCCGGTTATAGATGAGCACCGCCGCGATCTCGCCGGGAAAGAACGACTCCACAGCGGTCCCGCCAAAACTGGTTCCCGCCCCGATTCGCGTATGCACATGGCCTGCGGGATCCGCGGTCGCTCCGTCCGTCACCGCTTCAAACCGTTCGTTGTCCGGAGTGATGAGTATCGCGGCAAGCTCGCCGTTTTCCCGCCACTGGTTCATCCCGACAAAAAACCCGCCGGAGAAAAGCGACTCCATCGGTGTGTTTACGCCGACAAATTCACCACCCGGGCCACGGTTGTTCGCCCGCAGGCGGTTGCCGTTATCCCAGGCCCGCAATTCGTTGGTCTGGGTGCGACCCGACCGCGAGGACCCGGACGCCAGTTCCGAGTAAGCCGAATTAATGAGCCGGACGTCGCTCATTTGTTCCGCATTAACGGCAACAACGCTCGTCTTGGCCAGCCCGTCGAAATCATACGGATTGGAGGCCACATCGGCATACCCACCGAGGCCGTCGAACCGTACCGCGTTCAGCCCGGACGGGGTGGCCCCCTCGAGGCGAACCGGCAGAGTCAGTACGGTGCCGCCCACTTCCATCGCATGATTCTCATTCCCCGTCCGGTCAAGCATTCCCGTAACCCGGGAACCGCTCGATTCCACGGATTCGGCACACGAGACTGAGGATCACCATGGTGTAGGTGAAACTGCGAAATGTTTCGTGGCCCGTGCAGGCCCCGGCCAGCCCAAGAAAAAACAAGATGGCGAACAAACCCGAGTCCGGGCCGCGCCCGGCCAGGATCAGCACAAAAATGATCAGGGCATTGAGAAGAGAAAAGCCGAAAAACCAGCGGGAATGACGTGAGGTCGGCATAACGTGTAGCATTCAGGGTTGGTAGCGATGCCGAATTCTCAGCGCGATCCGATAGCGGCGACCGGTTCTCCTGGCAACGAATGAGTATTCTCGGTCGGCACGAAACCACCCCCGCTCCTGCGAAGAAATGACAGTTTCTGTTTTCCGGTGTTTGAAACGGCAATATATTGACCATCCCCGGAGAACACGGCGAATTGGGGCGTTCCTTCGATTTCAACATTGCCGGCCGGGACAAAACAACCTTCGTGTTTCCGAAGAAAATAGATCCGGGAGGGCTCGCCAAATCTCGCGTGGGATTCGTCGGTCAAATTGCCCCCGTCAAAACAGCTGACAGCAATCCATCCGCCATCGGGCCTGATATCGATACCTTCGGGAATGCGACCTACCGCAAACTCGATCTCCAGTTTCACGTCGCCGGCGTCAAACCGGTAATAGGCGACCCGATCCCTTTCGATATCGGCTACAAAAAAACCGGATCCATCGGGAAGGAAACGCGCCGCGTAGGGCTTGCCTCCGCAGTCCAACCGGGCAATGACCCCAGGAATTCCATCCTCTTGCACGCGAAAAACAAGAATCTGCCCCCCCTCGGTCAAGGTGGCGACCCCATATTTCCCATTTGGACTGATCTCGACATGGGAAAGCGAGTCGGCCGGCCCCGCCACCTCGATACGCGCCTCCTCAATGAGTTTCTCCCCGCGGATCATCATTACCGATACCGTCCCCTCGGCACGGTTTGCCAGCCACGCGGCTTTCCCGTCCGGCGTCACGGTGACCCCGCTCGGCTGCAAACCTGTTTCGAACAAATCGATCACTCGTCCCGAGCCTCTCAGATCCACCAGCGCAACCCGCGCATCCACTTCATGTCGGTATACTCCGTCGACCTTGCGGGTGACCATGGCACTCGTCACAATGGCCAATTCACGGCCCGGAACAAAGGCTACACAAGTTGGCGGCCCGATGACCGTCACCGGAACATTCTTTATGGTCCTTGCCGACGGGGGAAATGATTTAAAATCCAGAACGGTAAGATTCCCCGCGCCCGGCTCATCCAGGAAAACCATCCGGTTGTCGCGATAAACCACGCTTTCGTCATTGGCACTTACAATAAGATACCCGGAGCCGTTGCCGGCAAAGCATGTTCCGACAAGCGACAACACGACGATCCCGGTTATCCACGAGAAGAACGTCGTACAGGCATTTTCCGGGTAGGGCGACGACATCATATTCTTTCCCGGTAATAGTTTATATTCTGCAGGATTTCCACAGCGAACCGTGTTCGAGGCAGTGCACCGGAAAATCATCATCCATTTACTGTAATTGACTTTGCCGGCGGTGTGAAAGTCATTCAGGACGCGCCGCCGAGAGAGCGTGCCCCCTTATCGGAATACCGCGGGTTTCGCCCAATACGCCACATAATGAGGGTCAGGGTTGAAATACCCCGAAGTACAGGTTGAACGCATTGGAATATCAACGTTTTTCCGGTCCCAATGAAGACTTCGGCGCAAACTGCACACGACAATGATCGAAATCGAACAATTCCCGAACGAAGCCATCCTCTTGAACACGTTCGGGCGGCGATACCGGGCAGCCCGTGCCTTAGTGGCCATCGCCAGGCGAGAACAGGCGGGGTGCCCCGTGTTCGCTCGGAAAGAAAAGCTCAACAAACGCCAATCGGTGCGAGGCGTACGGTCCGGGATTCACGCAGAACACATCCGGATCCAGATTTCACTTTCCCGGATGTCATGAAAGCGGTAGTCAAAGCCTCGTCCCGGGCACATCCCGGGGCCAAACGGAGAAACAGCGAGCGGGGACGACCGCTTCCGGATGCTCGAAACATCCGTAATAAACTCCGCTACCAACCCGACGCGCTGAAAGAACTGAAGGAGAACGTCTCAAACAGGCAGCGTCCCGGGCTTCTTGACCACGTTCCCCAGATACTTCCGCTTGAAATTTTCCCGTCGCCAGTTTGTCGCGTCCTCGCTGTACAGGCGTGCCACAAGGTTGCGAAAGCCTTCCGTGAGTTCCTCGCGCGTCATCGGCTTCGGTTCGTACACGAGATCGAAAAGGGTGCACTTGTGCCAGGCTCGCTCTTCGATGAGCCGGCCGCTTCGCAGCAGGTTTTGATAGATCGGGGTACCGGGAAAGGGCGTCTGCAAGGTCACCCGTCCATCGAGCCCGAGGACAAAACATCCATTGACCCGGATTCCCTGCGACTGGATGCGTCGAACGGCTTCGCGGTAATAAGGCAGCTTTTTGTACTTCCAGTCCGCCCGCAGCTCCAGTCCCTTCAACCCCTCGACGACCGGGCTCTCGAGCCCCACTAGAACCTGCTTGCATCCGGCCCCTCGCATCAGGCGCAACAGGTCCGGATCGTCCGCAACGGACAGGTCCGTTTCCGTGAACCAGCGGGTCCGTCGCCGGGCCAGGCGGGACAGCAATGCTTTCCAGTAGTCTTTGCGCACGAAACTGTTGTCATCCGCAAATCCGAGAAAAGGCTGGTGCCAGAGTTCGCGCACCCGATCGATCTCGGCCAGGACTTTGTCGATCGGTTTCTGCTTGTACCGGTTGGTCAGAAGGAACACCGAAACGGACAACCGCGGGTGGTCTGGACCGTTATCCGGTTGTAACGGTCGATGTCGAGCAGTTCGTAGGCGGGCATGGGAGCATCGGCGAGATCGAATTCCGGCCATTCCTCGACCTCGCGCACCTGATCGATTTCCAGGTAGCGGACAGTGTGTCCCGCGGGAGTCATTCCGGCGAAGGTCAGCAACCCGAGACTGGGCAACGACGCGATGGTTTTGCTCCGTTCGACGAATCCGGGAAGCGTGAGTCCGAGCCGCAGCAATTCTTCGTCGCAGGCGCGAACACCGCTCATGGCTATGAGTCCGATATGCATAATCATTATCCTCCTTGGATTGCGTGCCCCAGCAAAGCACAGGTGAACAGTGTGGTGCCCGAAACGAGACAAAGCACCGGCAGAAAAAAGAGCTGGCGAAAGGCCTTTCTCCAGGCCGAGAGGTAACAAATCCCCGACATGAAAAACGCGCCCGCGATCAGAAGGGGCGACGCCCATGTGAGAAAGTCATGATCGATTTCCGTGAGAAGCACGGTAAACGCGAACAGGAGGTTCAGCATGCCCGTGCCGAAGAACGCGATGTGCCCAAGGCGGGTCAGGCGGCGAGGCCAACTGTTGTAGCCCCCCATCCAGTCGTCCCGATGGAATCGGAGTCCCTGGATCATACCCGAC
Organism: Opitutia bacterium; assembly: GCA_003558065.1. Classification (GTDB taxonomy): domain Bacteria; phylum Verrucomicrobiota; class Verrucomicrobiia; order Opitutales; family T3Sed10-336; genus PXDC01. Next base: position 82,711 of record PWMU01000177.1, read on the forward strand.
AGGAGTCCCATCAGAAACCAGCACCAGGCAAAGTAAATATTGATCAGTATCATGATTCCCCTTTCGTTGATGAGTCGGCTGCAAGTACGATTGAAGCGGCGAGCGACTTGCCCCGGGACATCTCGCCCTTGCGCGCCCGTTCGGCGGGCTCCTTGAGCGACGCCCTGGCACGCCCCGGGGAAACCGGGCCGGCGTGGCCGCGACTCCCTGGAAGGCCGCCCACGCGAGAAGCGACGCCCCGAAAAGCACCGAAGCCACCAGCAAGGCCCCGTCCCACGGACCGCCGGCAGCGCCGGAGAACAGGTCGAAAAGCAACGCTTTGCACAGGCTGCCCACGAGGATGGCCGCGATGGTCGGCATCTCCATCCAACCGACCCGCATTGTCGTTGAAGGCCACCTGTGTTTGAACGGCCAATACACGCCGCAGCGATTTCCAATCCGTTGTTTCGAGAGTCATAGCTTTTTTGGGTTATGGGTGAAAGGTTTGGCGGACCGCGATCCGCCGCTGCACCTCCCTCCGTTAGCGCGTGCCGTGCCAAACGATAGAAAAACACTTATCCCAATTATAAATGGATTCTTATGAATTCTTTCGTTGATCGCTATTCACTCAGGTTAGTACAAGTTTTGTCCGGCTAGAGACAAATACTGTCTGATCACCGACCGTTCATGCTTGCCAGAAACGATCGCCTGCGGAAGAATCCCCCCGCCCCGCCAAACCCACGAACTCCTCCAAACAAGACCAACCTGCTCCCGATAAACCATGAAACTTTTCACACCCGAAGAACGCCGGTTCGCGCGCGCGGTCGAACGCCTCAATTACTGCAATCCCTTCCTGGCGGAACGCATTGACGCCGAGCGGGAAGCCCTGGGCGCCGCATTCGAGGAACGGGACGCGGAATGGAACCGGCGCTCCCTGCTCGAAACCCGGCACCCCAACCTCCTGCGCCTCTGGACAAAAACCGGCGAACTGGTCGGACGCGTCGCCGCGAAATGGCCAGCCCGTGGAAAAATCCCCGCCGAAGACACCCGGCTCTACGAAAACCTGGTTTTCTACAAACTCTTTCACGACTACTGTGAAGACTTCGACCGGGCGATCACCGGGGCGCAAACCGCACGGGAGTCGAGCCCGAAGGTCGAGTTCTTTCGTTCGTTCCGGACCGACTGCGCGACCCTGCTTAAGTTGCGCGGATTCCGACCCGCCGAACCAACTTCGCCCGAACACCTCTTTGCCGGATTCTTCCAGGTCCGCCGGGCGTTCCACCACATTCACCGGTTCGTCGCCGGAACCAGCCGTCCCATCGCGCGGCTGCGCGGAGCGATCTGGCAATCGATTTTCACCCACGACATGCGCCGCTACCGGCGCTCCCTTTACCGCTCGGTGGGCGATTTTGCCACGCTTGTGACCGGCCCCTCCGGCACGGGCAAGGAATTGGTCGCGCGGGCCATCGGGCTTTCGCGCTACCTCGCCTTTGATTCCCGTCGCGGCCGTTTCGAAACGGATTTCTCCGGCTCCTTTTATCCCCTCAACCTCTCCGCCCTCTCGCCCACACTGATCGAGTCGGAACTCTTCGGTCACCGCAAGGGGGCGTTTACCGGCGCCGTGGATCACCGCGAGGGATGGCTGGAAATCTGCCCGGCCAACGGGACTGTTTTTCTCGATGAAATCGGCGAGGTAGCGACCCCGATTCAGGTCAAACTGCTCCGCGTCCTCCAGGAGCGCACCTTCCAGCGCCTGGGGGAAACGGATGAACGCCGATTCCGCGGAAAACTGATCGCCGCCACCAATCGCGACGTCGCCGAAGAAATCCGGACGGACCGCTTTCGGACCGATTTTTACTACCGGCTCTGCGCGGATCAGGTGACCACGCCTTCGCTCCACGATCAGATCGCCGACTCGCCCGGCGACCTGGAAACGCTGACCCGTTTCATCGCGCGGCGGCTGATGGAAGATGAAACCGACGCCGCGGCCTTCGCCGCCGAGGCGCACGACTGGATCGAGCGGCATCTGGGGATCGATTACACCTGGCCCGGAAATTTCCGCGAGCTGGAGCAGTGCCTGCGCAACCTCCTGATCCGCCGCACGTATTTGCCCGCGAACACAAACACCCGTGAAACCGGCGACTGGCTCGAGCGAGCCCGCAGGCACGAACTCACCGCCGACCAGCTGCTCCACCACTACTGCCAATCCGTGTATGTTCGCACGGGCACACTCGAAGCCGCCGCCCGCCTCCTCGGCCTCGACCGCCGAACGGTAAAAAGCCGGCTCGAAAACAGTCCGACGCCCCCTTCTGCCACTCCAGGCGCGGGGGGAGGCCATGGGCCAGCGTGAATGCCACTCTGCCGATCGCTACGGCCGCCGGCGGAGGAGTTGCGGGATAAACGGGACGCACGCCGTCTTCATCCCGGTGGATTTTATTGGAAGCGGAACCTTTTTGGGTTAGATTGCCGCCATGGGCACGTCGAAGGGAAATCGGGCAAAGGGGAGAAGCAGCCCTGGCCGGTGGTCTGCGGCGGCGGGCGCCGTCGGTCTCGTGTTTTTGTCGCAGTTCCCGGCGGCGGGGGACGCGGCGGAGGGGTTGCACTGGGAGGAACCGGTGGAGATTGCTTCCGGGAATGCCTACCGCGGGCCGTGGCGAATGAATGAATCGAATTTCGATTTCGTGGACGACCCGGCGGTCGCGGTGGAGGGCGAGGATTTGATCGGTATCGTGTGGGCGGATAATTCCGCGCAGGACATTTATTTTCAGTCGTTCAACGCAGCCGGCGAGCCGCGCATGGAGGAACCGGTCACTATTTCGCACAGCCCGGCTATCTTTTCGTGGTTGCCGCGGGCGGTCTTTGCCGATGCGGATACGGTATTGGTCGTCTGGCAGGAAATCGTTTTTTCCGGCGGGTCGCACGGGGGAGAGATCTTTTTCGCGCGGTCCGGGGACGGCGGGGAGCGTTTCAGCGAACCCGAAAATCTGTCCAACACAACCGCCGGCGCGGCCAAGGGGCGCCTGACGAGGGACATGTGGGACAACGGGAGCCTGGACATCGCTACCGGCCCGGGGGACGACGTGTACGTCGTGTGGACCGAGTACGAAGGCGCGCTTCGGTTCCGGCGTTCGGAGGACGGAGGGCGGAATTTTTCCGAGGCGGTGGAAATCGTCCCCGAAGAAGCGGGGACTCCCGCTCGGGGACCCTCGCTCGCGGTTTCGCCCGACGGGGAGGTGTTTCTTGCCTGGACGGCGGGAGAGGATTCGGCGGCTGACATTTATGTGGCCCGTTCGGACGACCGGGGCGGTTCCTTCGGGGAAGCCAGGCGTGTAAACGCGAGCGACGGCCATTCGGATGCTCCGTCGATTGCCCTGGACGGCGACGGCGTCCTGCACGTGGCGTACGGCGAAAGCCCCCGGGGCATTCGGCAACAGTACCATCTGAGGTACGCGCGTTCCCGGGACGGCGGGGAGACGTTTGAGGACTCTCGTCAGATCGTTTCCCATGACGCCCACGGCGGGTATGCCGTCCATTATCCGCGGCTTGCGGTGAGCGGGAACGATCGCGTCTATCTGAACTGGGAGCATTTTCCCGAGCCGTTCCCCAGGCCCCGGGGCCTGGGCATCCGTTATTCAGACGACGGCGGCGAGACGTTCGCCGATCCGGCGCTGGTGGACGGGACGGCGGATCCCGACCTGGGCTTCAGCGGGAGCCAGCAGGGGTTGCTGATGCGCAAGCTGGCCGTGGACGCGGCGGGAAATCCCGTGCTGGTCAACAGCACCTTTCGGGAGAATACCGGCAGCCGTATTTGGCTGCACCGGGGACGGTCCGGGGAAGAGGATTGAGTGGGTGCGATGGGCTCGACAAGCTAACGCGCGTTTTCTTATTTCGCTTGTTCGGCTTCTCCTTTCCATCTCCGCAAATCTCGTTCCACCTTTCCGATCAGGAGGGCGGAAGGAGTCGGGGAACAATTGATTCGCGCGATTCTTTCGTCGGATGAGCCTTTGCCCGCGCCGCAGGAAGGGGTTCGGGACTTTGTCCACGCAATCCCTGTCGGGAAACCCCGCCCCCGGGCAAAACCGCCGTTGCCTGCCGGTACAGCGGCAGATTTCGGGATGGGTTCCAAGCAGCTTCCAGGAGATTGGGGCGAAAACCCGGAAAAACCTTACCCTCCGAGTGGACAATTCGCCCGAATTCCTTAACTCTATCCTCATTCCGCATCAGTTCCGCGCTTCGATTCATCTCGACGCGATCTGAGCACAGTCTTTAAATCACAACCGGAATCGTCACCAGAATGCCCATTGCCAGCACCCACGATACGCGTACGCACGGCATCCGGCCTGCTCCATGAATTATCCCGGAAAAGTGCTCGTCAGCATGGCGCTGGCTTTCGCGACGGTTTTCTCCGTCCTTGTATTCCAATCCGTATCCGAAAGGGACCGTCCGGCATCGGTCCGCCCCGGACTGGAAATCGCTGAGAAGCGGGAGAACGTCCCGAATCACGAGTTCGCCGAGCTTGATCCGGCAAACATTCCCCAAAACCACAGGGCGGCTCAGGAGCCAACCCGTGTCGAAGGCGAGGGGCGCGATGCACCTGGGCACGAGGCCCCCGGCGTCCCGCCCCAACAGCACGACACTATCGCGGACATCCTTGAGGAAATTGGCGATTTGAGCGATCCGCAAGCTCGGGCCGAAGCGGTTGAAGCGATTCGCGGGCTGGAGACGGCCCGCCTCGAATCCGCGCGTGAGCGGGCCCGCGAACTGGGGCTTCCCCTGCGCGTCGAGCGACCCGACGGAAGCGTGAAGGAAATCTACAACTTCGAAAATGACGCGCCCCTCTACCGCATCACCCACAACGTCAACGCCGCCATTTCCACCGCCACCGACGTCATCCGCGACAATCCGGACGAGACGCTCGACGGCGAGGGAGTGACCATCGGAATGTGGGACGGCGGTACCGCCCGGGCGAGCCACCAGGAATTCGGTTCGCGCATGAACCTCATCGACAGCACCTCCGCGATCACCCACGCAACCCATGTGGGCGGAACGCTGATCGCCGCAGGCGTGGATTCGCGCGCCCTGGGAATGGCACCTCTCGCACGTGTGGATTCGTATGACTGGAACGACGACAAGGAGGACATGGTGGCGCGCTGGGCGGCCGCGCCGAACGAGTCCGGCAAAATTTATATCTCCAATCACAGCTACGGATTCGTGGCCGGCTGGCTCCGGCAGGGCGGCAGCTCCCCCTCCTATACCTGGTACGGGTCCGGGTCCGGGTCCGACGCTATCGAAACCCGCTTCGGAGCGTATTCGACCCCGGCCCGGGAATCCGACGCCATCGCGCACAGCGCACCCTATTATCTCATGGTGCGCAGCGCCGGAAACGAACGGGTGGACAATCCTGCGGACGGCCAGAATGTCGCCCTTTCCCCCGGAGGCACGATCGTCTCCTACGACAGCTCGTCCCATCCTCCCGGCGACGGCGTGTATCGAGACGGCTACGACACCATCAGTTTCGACGCCGTGGCCAAGAACGTGCTGACGGTCGGAGCGGTGAACGACGCGGTAAGCGGCGGCCTGCGTGATCTTTCCGGCGCGACGATGTCCAACTTCTCCTCCTGGGGGCCGACCGACGACGGACGCATCAAACCCGACATTGTCGCCAATGGCGTCACCCTGGTTTCCGCGGCTGCCGGTTCCAATTCCTCCTACGCCACGCTCAGCGGAACAAGTATGTCCGCCCCCAACGCGACCGGATCCGCCGCCCTCCTCATCGACCTTTACAGTCGACTCTTTCCCGACGAAGCGATGCGGGCGAGCACCTTGAAGGGCCTTCTCATCCACACCGCCGACGACCTCGGCAACCTTGGCCCCGACTACCGTTTCGGCTGGGGTCTGCTGAACGCCGAGGCGGCCGCCGAAGTCATCCGCGAGTTCGCTGAAAGCCCGGAGACCCGACGGATGACCGAGGACACCATCACCGCCGGTGACCCCGTGCATGTCCACGAGTTCGTATGGGACGGGGAGTCGCCCATCCGCGCCACGCTTTCCTGGACCGATCCCGCCGGGTCGGCCACCACCCGGCACGACTCCCGATCCTCCCGGCTCAGGAACAACCTGAACCTGCGCATCGAAGCACCGGACGGAGAAGAATCTTTTCCCTACGTCATGCCCTTTGTCGGGACATGGACTCAGGCCTCCATGTCCGAACCCGCCGTCACCGGCGTCAACAACACCGACAACATCAACCAGGTGTTCATCGCCGAACCGTCCGAACCCGGCGTGTACCGCGCGATCATCTCTTTCGACGGCACCCTTGCGAACGACCGGCAAGTCTACTCCCTGCTTCTCACGGGTTCGGCCGCCGAGGAACCGCCGCCGCCCGCGCTCGACATCGCATCGGTTTCCCCCTCCTCAGGGCTTTCGGGCGAAAGCGTAACCCTCGAAGTCCAGGGCTCGGGCTTCACGGAGGACACCTCTCTCCGCCTCAGCCGCACGGGACAGGCCGACATCGAGGGCGGCGATTACGAACCGCTCGGCGCGGGCGCCCGGGCGACCTTCGACCTGACCGGAGCACTCGGCGGCGCCTGGGATCTTGTTGCCTCGCGGCAGGACTCGGAAACGGCCACCTTGCCCGGAGCGTTTTCGGTCATTGCCGCGATCTGGAACGAGAACTTCGACGGCGAGGTCACGGGTTGGCAAAGCGAGCCGGAAAACGGATCCAACGAGTGGGTGCTCACGACCGACCGAAGCCACACTCCGCCCGCCTCTTATCACGCCCCGGGCATTTCGGAGCGCTCGATCGCCAACCTGGTTTCACCGGAAATTGCCATTCCGGAGGACGCTTCCGATCTGCAGTTGCGTTTCTGGCAGCGCCGCGCCTTCCCGTCGAACCGGCACGGCGGGAAGTTGGAGCTGAGCGTGAACGGCGGCGGCTGGACGGATATCGCAGACCCGGACTCCGGCGCATCGTTCTTAAGCAACGGATACAACGGCACAGTCTCCGACATCGGGCCGCCTCCCAATCGGAATCTCTTCGAGGACGACCCGGCATGGACCGGAAACACATCCGGGTTCGTCGAAACCCTCGTCAACCTGTACGACACGGAAAAGTTTGCCGGGAGCACGGTGCGCTTCCGCTGGCGCCTCGGCACCAACACCCGGGACAGCGCCGACGGGTGGTGGATCGACAGCATCGCTCTTCTCGGCGACAGCGAATCGTTCGGCTCCCCTCCCGTCATCACCTCCGGACCGGAGGCGACGTACACCTTCATCGAAACGGAGGATGAAACGGAAACGCTCGTAATCGAGGGGGCTTCCACGGATTTGAGCGTGAGTGCGGAAGCCCCGGACGGAGACGATGACGCCCTCATCTATACCTGGAGCGTCAATGATTCGGCGGAGGCTCCCGTGGCTTTTTCAACTAACGGCACCCCCGGAGCCCGCAATACCACCGCCGATTTTTCTTCCATCGGAAGCTACACTTTCACCGTGACCGTGACCGATCCGGAAGGGCTCAGCACGACGGGCAGCGTCGAGGTCGAGGTGCGGGCTGTCGCCGACAGTATTTCCGTGGGGCCCTCCACCGCCACGGTTCCCTTCGAAGAAACGCTGCTCTTTTCCGCCACCCTTCTCGATCAGTTTTCAAACCCATTGGCCGAGCAACCGTCCTCGTTCCTCTGGTCCGTCAGCGGCGGCGGCACAATCGACACCGAGGGATGGTTCACCGCGAACGAAGTCGGCGATCTTTTCACCGTGCAGGCCTCAGAGAGCAATCTGTCGGGTTTTGCCACGATCACTGTGACCCCGCTTTCCGCCGAGATTATTCTCGAAGACCTCGTCCAGCCCTTCGACGGCGATCCCAAGACGGTTTCGGTCGCCACCGACCCTCCCGACCTGGCTTTCGAGGTTTTCTACGACGGTTCGGACGAGCCGCCGTCTGCGCCGGGAGCCTATTTGGTAAGAGCCGAGGTAATCGAACCCGGATATGTCGGGGACGCCGAAGCCACGCTTGTTATCGAGGATGAATCGGACTCCGAGGCGACGTCCCTGGACGATCTCATTGAGAAATACTTCCCCGACGCTGACCTGGAAACGTTTGACGTAACAGCGGATCACAATGGAAGCGGTTTGCCGACGCTGGCGGAATTCGCCTTCGGGAACGATCCGGCGACGGCCGGCGGATCGACCTTTCGTTCCGCGGCTGAAAAAGAAGCCGGCACCCTGACCCTGATCCACCCATTCGACCGCGCGGTCGAGGGAATTATCATCGTCCAGGTCGAGGAAAGTGCGGACCTCGGGGAATGGAACGTCGTCGTGCCGGGTGAAGATGGGGTAATCCGCGAAGTTGAGGAGGAAGGATTCCGAGCCGCATCCGGGGAAGGAGACGAGGCCGTTTCCGCAGTGGATCGAGTCCGCATTTCCATCCCCCTGTCCGGGGATCCAAGTCAATTTCTGCGCCTTCGCGTTCGCACGGCCCAGTGACCCTCTGATTGATACCGGCCGGTTATGGATACAGATCCAATCTACGTGCGTCACACCTGTTCGTTTTTGAGAGTCTCCGCATCGGAAGCTTCATCTCTTGGGGAGAAACCATAGCCCTCCCTGCAACCGCGACCGGAATCCCAAGGTATAAATCATGACTGTACTCGAATTCTTACTTCTTCTTTTGATTGCCGGAATCTGCGGATCCATCGGCCAGGCCATCGCCGGATCTTCCCGCGGAGGCATCGTGGTGTCCATCGCCGTCGGTTTTATCGGAGCGCTGCTCGGGTCCTGGATGAGTTCGAAGCTCGGGCTGCCCGAGCTTTTGAATGTCACCATCGGCGGAAATTCCTTTCCCATAATCTGGTCGATCATCGGCTCAGTGGTCTTTGTAATGATCGTGGGATTACTCACGCGAAAACGATGATAGCACCGCCACGACTAAGCGCCGGGTGATCGATCAGAACTAATCCCTGTCCGCCACAAAGAGACGGTAGGCCGCCTGCCGTGCACCGCTGTGCACCTTCGCCGGCACCTGGGTGACTGCGAACCCGCTTCGCTTAAGGCGCCCAACGAATCGCGCGTCCGGACCAGCCGACCAGAAAACGACGCGACCGCCCGTTCTCAGGACCAGCCGGATCTGGCGGAGACCCTTTTCGGAGTAGAGCGAACGATTGGATTCCGCCATCAGCGCCACCGGACCATTATCCACATCGAGCAGAATCGCGTCGTACACCCCCGGTTCCGAAGCCCGAATTACCGTGCGAACGTCTTCCACCCGCACACTGACCCTCTGGTCTGTCAGAATGCCCTGGTGAAGGGACTGCAGGTAAGTCGCGTTCCACTCCACCACCTCGGGAACCAGCTCGACCACTTCGATTTCCGCACCCGATCCGACCGACTCCAGGACGCGTCGAAGCGTGAATCCCAGCCCGAGTCCACCAATAAGGATGCGCTGGTCGGCCATAGCTCCCCGGCCGGCAACACCGGTTTCCCCGAGCAGGAGCTCGGAAGCATTTGCTCGGGAATGCATGATCTCCCTGCCTTCATAATTGATGACAAAATCGCCGTCGTGCTCGTATAGCGCCATCACTCCGCCGCCGGACAGGGTGGCCTCGGCAAGTTTCTTTCTCGGTTTCATCGCTCAATGACCCGCCCGGGCGGCGAGATCGTCAAGATATTCCCGCGACCGGTTTATCGCGCCGGTGACTTCCGAAGCGGTCGGCTTGATCGGCACACCCCGGGGTATCGGATGCATGAATACGGAGGTCCAGCCTTGATAGTTGATCCGCGCCAACGCGCCTACCATCGGACCGAAATCCAACGGGCCCCGGCCGGGCAACTGTAGCAACTGCTCCTCCACCGAAAGTTCGCCGGTCGATCCCATTCCGTGTTCCCAGGCGTAGAAATGAACCAGGCGCTCCCCCAGCACTTCAATCAATTCACCAAGTGCTTCAGCGTCCTGGGGCAAATGATAGGGCGCGAGGGCAATTCCAAGACCGGGCGAATCGATGAATTCCAGCAGCCACTTTATACTGTCGGGGGAATTCACAAGCGAACTTCCATGGTTTTCAATGCCCAGCGTCAATCCCCGCTCCTCGGCCTCAGCCACGTGCGGACGCATTGCTTCGGCGAAAGACCGCACCTCTGTTTTCAGCTCCTCCCCTTTCAATCCCCGGAGACCGCGACTGTTGGAGATCAACAGCTTCGCCCCCCAGCGCTCGGCCTCCGGAAACGCTTCTTTCAAGCGAAAGGGACCGAGGTTGTAATGAGTCAGGATGCCGGTGTGAACGCCGTGTTTATCGAGAAGGGCGAGAAAGCGTTCCTCTCCCATCTCCTCGATCTGCTCGCGCTGGTTCCCGTGCCGACGCGGCCATATATCGATCCATTCCGAGCCCGTTCGGCGGACTTCCGGCAGGATCGTCTCCAGCGGCATCGTTCCGTACATCGACGAAGCGACGATGTAGCGAAGCCGAAACCGTTGGTCGTCTCCGGCCCGCAAGGCCAAGGGCAGGCCCGCCACTCCGGCGACTCCCGCAAGGCAACGGCGCAACATAGTCCGCCGTGTTATGGGCTGTTTCCGTGGAAGCCCGCCGCAAGTTGGAGGTTGTTCTTTCATCGCTTTTCAGTGAATCAATCGGCGGCCGGAATACGATTCAGCGTATAGTACCCGGAATCATTAACGAGCTCGGCTCCGTCCTCCGCGACGACGCCGGCGGTGATTCTGTAAACACGGTGGCGCACCAAATCGGGAAGCTCGATCACGGCGGATCTCCGGTCGTCGGTTATCCGGACGGATACCGGTTCGACCCCGGTGTGATCGACGGGTGTTCGTTTGTGCGGGTAATCGTACCGCCAGTGCTCGATTTCGTAAAGGCCGGGATCCGCGGCGCGTTCCTGATCGAGCTCCCGGGTAAACACCAGCTTAAACCCGCCTGGGGTCACACGGATCGTTTCGATCGCGAACGGCGGGGTCTCTCCATCGTAAACGATGCGTTGCAGTCCGAACAGGCGGTCGCCGCGGCTCCCCCACCCCCGCGCCACCTGGCCCACCCACAGGCTCCCATCCGGAGCGAATTGGGAACGAATCATACCGGACTGCAGATGGTTGATGAAATCGAACACCACTCCCTGGTATTCCCCGCCCACCTTTTCGAGGCTGATGCGTGAGACATTGGCCAGATTCTGGTCGCCCATAAACATCTGTCCGGCGAATGGCCCAAAGGCGCCGTCCGTCGTATCGACCACGACCTCGCCCGGCGAGCTTGCGATAATTCCATGCGGGAACCAGACCGCCGGAAACGTTCGGATTGCCTCAAGCTCCGAGACAGGAACTTCCGTCGGGTCCCGCCCCTCGAAGCGGGGATCGTCAAACAGCGAATTCAGATGACCGAAAAAACGGCCCTTACGAACGTGGTAAAGGCAGGAGGTTGGAACGAAACGTCCCTCGTTATCGGTGACCCATAACTCGCCGTCCGGATCCAGAGTAACACCTGCCGGCGCCCGCAAACCGTTCGCCAGCCGAACCAACTCCCCGTCCGGCGTTACCTTCGCAGCAATGCCCCGGTCCGGCGTCACACGCGCGCCGGGAGGGCCGATATCCCCATTCAGCGTGAGGTAAAAATTCCCGTCCGCGTCGCGCGGCAACCCAAAGGCGTACTCGTGATAAAAGTCGCTCAGGCCCCAATCGTGGTTGATATTACGATAGAAGTCCGCCACGCCGTCGCCGGTTTCGTCGACCAGTTGGGTCAGTTCCGGCTTTTGAATAACATACACCGTCCGCTCGTCCTCCACCCGGATGCCCAGCGGCTCGTGCAAGCCGTCTGCGAAACGTCGCCATCGGGGCGTGCCCTCATGACGATACACCCAGACCTCGCCGTACCGGGTGCAAATGAAAAGGTCGCCATTGTCCGCAAAGGCAAGTCCGCCGACCTCCAGAACGATCTCATCCGGGATGTAGATCGTTTCGACGCTATAGCCTTCGGGTATCACGGAAGGCGGATTGCCGTGAAGCGGCTGGGCCCAGGCCAGGATGCTCAATGGGAGCAAAACGCCCATGAACCGGATCAAAAACGTGCGCATGGCGATGGCTTCAATCATTGGCAGGATGGATCTTGATGCTGAAGGAAGAGATCGGGCCGGAGGAAATTTTGAGGACATCCCCGTCCCACGTGCCGGTTGAAACGGAAACCTCCAACCCGTCCCGGTTCATGACAAAGTAAACCGGCGATTTCGCCGAACTCAAAACATAGTCGTAACGCAGGCCCCCTTCGGCAGGCAGCGCGCTGACGACCTGCGAAACCTCCACGCCGTCGACACGATACAGCAACTCCGGCGGGTTCCGTCGATGGCGGCGGTACCCGATATATTCGACTCGCGGCGCCTCCGCGGGATTGGTTAGGCGCAAAGGCTGCTCGTCCACTCCCAGGTCGAAACGCTCGCCCAGAATCCTGACATCCTCCCCGCCTTTGTGGTGCCGTTCCGGGGAGACATCGAGAAACGCGCCCGTCCAGGCGTAACGGACCACCGCGTTTTCCGTGTCGAAACAATAGTGAACGCCGTCCGGCAAACCGACCGCCAGCGAACGCGTCGAAGTGTCGGGAAGGATCGCGCGGACCACCTCGGGCTCGTCGTCGATGACAACATGCATCCCACGCAAATAGCTCTCGAGCTCCGCGGTTTCCCGGGAAAGAAAATGAAGGTCCTCGCCCGGTCCCGTGCGGGACCAAGCAACCTGCAAACCTCGGGCGTCCCGGGCCGCAAAGAAATCGGCGCGAAACGAATACGTCCGCTCTTCGAGGTCAACCACCGTCTTTCGCACGGGTGAACGCGAGACACCGGTCAGATCGCCGAGATCGATAAAACCGGCCCGATCCCGAAAGCCCCTGTGTTCCGCAATACGCTCGCCATCAAGAAAGACCCGTGATGCGTCGTCGTACCCAAAGGAAAACGCATAACTCCCCGCTTCGGCGACCAGCAGCTCCCCCTCGAAACGAAACCCGTACTGCCCGTCGCGCTGCCGCGCGGTGACACCGATCAGATCTTCCTCTGCCTTTCCTTGGGTCACAGGGGTCAGTTCGTCAAAATCCGGAAGCGCCCGCCACGGGGCGCCCTCCGGCGCCTCGTAATACTCGTATCGCAGGTTTTGCAAACGCAGCGCCGGCGCGGTCACCGCTTCCCGCATGTCGGCGTCGTCTTCAACCACGCGCATGATCCCCCGCATGGTTTGCGCGTGTCCGGGAACGGTGCACACGTAAGGATACTCTCCCGGCTCGGCGGGGGCCTCGAACAAGACCGTGTCCGACTCACCTGGCTCAAGAAGACGGGTCGCGGCCAAAACGTGTTCGGTGTCGGGTACATACTCGGCGCCCAGCGGATCGGGAAGACTATACACCATTTCGGCCACCCGCAATTCGATCCCCGGCTCGCCCGTGCAAATCAAAAGGTTGTGCGGCATCTCGTCGGGATTTTCCAGGACAAGCCGGACGGCGCTCCCGGCACGCACGTAAAACGCCTCCACATCAAACCGCAGCGTGTGGGGAACGGCCCGGACGACCACCTCCCGTACCGCCCTGTCGTCCGGCACGGCAGCCGGCAGCGAGGCGACAGCTCCCTCAGCCGGATTGGCGGGCGAACTGATCGGCATTTCATGACCGTGCATCCCGCCCCGAACACTTTCGCTCTTCCCGGAAAGCGTTGTCCCGCCAGGCAGGACATCCGAGCCCCAGGCAAGAAGCGCGATCCCGGCCCCCAGGGTAACGAGCAAAGTGCGGATTTGGGATATCGTGTGCATGTTCTCCAGCCTACAGCAAAACCGATCCGGAAGGGAAGCCTCTCTTATACTGTTCGCCCGGCGCCTTGCCCCGTTGCCTGTTCCTCGCTTCAAAAAATGCTTGCAGGAAGCACGTCAGATCGAATGATCAGCCATGTCGGGCTGTCTCCCAGCCGGTTCGCCATGCCGGTCCGCCAGAACCGACAGCTTTTTTTGATCGCCTGGTGATACTAATTATTCCCAATAGCCACCGCCAAGGAAACCCCAATGCTCAATTGCCGCGATCTCGCCGTCCTCTCGGGGCTGATATTCCTGACCTCAACTTCTGCGGAAGGGGAAGAAATCGCGATCGCCGCGGGTCCGACCTGGATCGATACCGGAATCGAACCACCGTTTGCGCATGTTGCGGGCTCCGGTTTCGCGACCACTGGATCGGGTGATCAACCCCGGGTCGCCCAACTGAATTTCCAAACGGGCGAGTGGACCACGTTCGAGCCGGAAAACATCATCTCAATCGCGGCCTGGTCGACTCCCCTTTCCTCTCCTGGGATCCCGATTCCGCCACAATGACCCTCTCGCGCCCCGGCTACGAGACCCTCGTTTTTGACACCCGAAACGGAACTGTCGAGGAACGGTAACGTTTCGTTCCTCAATTATCCTTCCCTGGTGGTTGTCGTCGGAAAACCGGAACGAACGGACCTGCGTACCGACTCAGTCGGACTGTTCCGGCGGGAGGATATAGAAGTCATCGAACCAGAATTCCTGGTCCTCGTCCTCATCCCAACGGGTATAGAACATAAACCGGTAGAGGTGATCGAGCTCCGGATGGGCCTCGCGGACGCGACGGAGATCCATTTCGATTTCGTGCCACTCCCCGTCGTCGACCAGCGAATACGCGTCGAGATCAATGTAGGGTTCGTTGGTGCGGTTTTCCGTTCCCCCGAGAATGAATCCCCTCGGACGTCCCGGGGCCTCGAAAGGCTCCACTACGAGGGCGACAGGCGTACCCGGCCGGATGCGGTAGGCCAAGCGAAGGCGCGGGTATTCGTTGATCACCCACGCCCCCGGCGCAATGGCCGCCGCGGCCCGGTTGGCCTTGTTGGGATCGAAGTAGAGCCGTTTCGCCTTGCCCCGACCGTCCGCCCGTTCCTCGTGGGCGAAGCCGGTAAGCCAGCCGCGGTAGAACTTGAAGTGGTACCCCCACTCGGTATCGCGGGTCTCGTCCTCGAATTCGGCCCGCACCAGCGGATCACCCGGCTCGCGCGCCTCGGCGACGTCGATAAACACCACGTCGATCGCCCGGCTGCCGTCGGCGAACACCACGCGCACGGTAGCCCGGTAATGCCCGGCCTCCGTATAAGCGTGTTCGGGTTCCCGATCCTCCGACCCGGAACCGTCACCGAAATTCCAATACACGCGCTCGATCCCGTCCCGGTCGGCTGCCGAGAGCGCGAACCGAACGGGCTCGTCCGGTTCGGGACGGGGGTTGTCCGCCCGGACGACAACCCGCGCGGGATTCGGGTCACCGTGCTCGTAGGCGCCCATATCGGGAGCGTCCCCGCTCCACGGCAGGCCGACCGGATCCCCCTCCTCCCACGCAACCTCCCGGTCCAGGTGGAGCCGGGCCGGAAGGTAGCCGCGCAGCTCCACTTTTTCGATACGCGCGAGCCGGGTTCCCTCGCCCACGGCGATCCAGTCGCCCCGCTCGCCCTCGATCCCGAAACCGTCGAAAAAGAACACCCCGTCAGCCACCGGCAGGACGCGTCCCCGGCCGCTCCCCAGGGCCACGGTCAGGGGAAGCCCTGCGTCGCGCGCCGCGCTGTCCGGCTCGAGGCGATAATCGAGACGGTCGCGGTCAACGAACCCCGGGTCGGCGTCGAGGGTGCCGTCGAACTCACTCCAGAACCCGCGCTGCAGAGGCGTGCGTTCGTCGGCCTCGGCCGCGGTGAGGTGGTCGCCGCGATAGCGGACGACCGTCTGTCCGCTATCGGTCCCCCGCAGCAGGTTGTTCCTAAGGCGGTTGTCGCCGGCCACCTCCTCGTTCCAGATAAGCTGCACGTGGCCTCCGGCCCAGTCGTTGCCGGCAAAGATGTTGTTCTGGAACAGCGTCGAGCTCACATTCATACCCCAGAGCTCCCACCCGAAACCGAGGTTGTCGGCGATGGTGTTGTGGTAGACGCGCGAATTCACCATGCGGAAGGGCTCGCGGAAGTGATGGGTCGGGCCGGCCCCCACCGGCATGTAACTCCCGGAGTTGAGGGGTGTGTGACGGTTGCGGAAGACGCGGTTGAAGCGGAAAATCCCCTCGTGGTACAGGTTCTTGGCCCGGCTGTCGGCCGAGTAGGCGCTGTCGCGGGCCTCGGTGACGATATTGCCCTCGATCAGGATCCTCGTGGTCGCCCAGAACTCGAAGTTGCGGCCCCAGTCGTTGTGAAACAGGTTGCCACGCACGACCACGTAGCGGCAAACGCTCACCAGCAGGGGATTGTGGCCGACCCGGGTAAAGGAATTCCCCTCGATGAGGACGTGCTCGCTCTCGCGTACCTGGACCATATTGCCGGTGACCCGGTCCTTGCTGAAAACGTTGTCGAGAATTTTCACATGGCGGCATCCCAGCAGGTCGGTCACCGGTCCGGCGTCCACCATGCGGTTACCGCGAAGCGTCAGGTACCCCGAGTCCCGCGCCCGCACCCAACCGCCCTCGCCGCGGCCGTCGATCATAAACCCTTCGACCCCCACATGACGGGCCTCCTGCAAGTCGACGGCGAATCCCCGTCCCTCCGGCCGCAGGACCGCTTCCCACGGCTTCTCCGACCGAAACGTCACCGGCGCTCCCTCGCGTCCGCTCACCTGCGGCGCGATCGTTCCCTCGTAGTCGCCCGGCAGGAAAGTCACCGTATCGCCGGGAGCGACCCGGGCATTGGCGTGATCGATCGTGCGCCAGGGATTATCGTGGTCGCCGGCGGCATCGTCGTCGCCGTCGGGCGACACGAAGTAGTCGGCCCCTTGAAGGGACACAGCGGAAAAGGCAATCGCGGTCATATAAACGAATAATCGGCGTAGGGATTTCATGGTGAGCGTACGAATGCTTTGATCGTGGCCGATTCGGCCGTCTCGTTCCCAAGCGGCCGGACCGTGTAGCGCCCGACCGCGGCCGGGACGATAAAGGATTCGGCGTAGTGGACCTCGAACGGTTCGAAGGCCCGGTCGGGACTTTCCACCACCGCGGTGTCGCCCTGGACAAGATTGAGCACCTGCACACCGCCGCGTTCGGCGCCCCCGGTATCGTGGGGAGTCGCGCCGCGGAACCAGTGGCGGCGGGTCTCGATGAACTCGGTCTCGTGGAGGCCGGTGCGCTCTTCGCGCCAGCCCTCGCCGCGGGCGATTTCCGAGACGCGGTTGATGAGTTGGGCGCGGGCCCAACTCGCGTCCCGCTCCCAGCGGATCACCTGCTTCCCCCGCTCGAGGTTGACCGGACGCGGCATTCCGTCGAGCCCCATACGTCCCCAGTCCCAAAGCTTGAACGTAAAAATGTACGGCGTGGCGGAAATTTCCAGCACCATCGACCCGGCGCCGGAGCAGTGCGGCGTGCCGGCGGGAATGAGGAAATGGTCGTGCGCCTTCGCCGGAAACCGCGCGGCGAAACGCTCGGCATCAAAGGCCTTCTCCCCGCGCTTCGCCGCTTCGAGGTCGGCCATCATTGCCGCGGGATCGGTTCCGTCGCGACACCCGAGGTAAACGGAGGCCTCCGGCTCCGCCGCGAGCAGGTAATAACTCTCGTCCTGTGTGTACCACAACCCGAAATGCTCCCGGGCGTATTCGGCATCCGGGTGTACCTGGAAGGAAAGGTTGCCCCCACCCATCGTATCCAGAAAATCAAAACGAATCGGAAACTCCGCCCCGAACCGCGCCCGCACCGGCTCCCCCAGAAGACGGCCCGGCTGGCCGTAGACCAAATTCTGCGCCGGAATCTCCACCTGTTTCCCGCCGAAATCCAACAGGAGCGAATTTTCCTCGGGCACGCAGTCGAAGCCCCAGGCGAAATTGGTGGGCGCCGGGTCGAGTCCGAATTTTCTACGCATCCACTGTCCGCCCCAGGGGCCCGGATCGAAGAACGGCACTACCCGGAAAGGCCGCCGTGCGGCCGTCTCCAGTCCGGCGCGGAACGCCGCGCCGGAAATCAGTTTCGGCGCGGCTGATTCCGTTGTATCGAGCAAGAACCCCCACCGATCCAGCGTCTCCCGCTTGCGGCGGTCGGCCACGCGCCAATCGATGAAGAAACTGCGCTTGTACTGCATGGACGGCTTTTCGCCGCGGTTGCCCACGCCCAAATTGTCGACCTCGCCGCGACGCTGACGCAACTGCCCCTCCCACCGGGGAAGGTCCGCGTACACCAGGACTGCCTCCGGCGGCGCCAGAAGCGAGGCCCCGGGCCCCACGACGACTGACGGCCCCGGCCCGTTTCCATCCCGCAACCGCTTCCTCAGCAACGCCGTGCGCCCGGGGTCAAGAAAATCCTCCAGGCGCAGTCGCGTCCAAAATCCGAATACGGGATCGTCACCCCCGAGATCGGGCGCCACCAAGCGCTCGATCCGGTCCGGCGGCTGGAACGCCTCCCCGGCATCCAGCACCGTCGCCCCCACCCAGCGCTGCGAAATCTCGGCGCGGATCCGTTCTCCGTCGACGCCCGGGTAACACTCCACTGCCAGCAACGCCCCCGCCGGCACCGTATCGCGCAACCGAGCCACGATCGCCTCCCATCCCTCGGAAACGGCCTCCCGGCCGAAGCCCGGAACAGCCACAAACGGCCGCAGGTCGTAGTTCGGTTTGCCCATCCTTATTCGCCTTCCGCCGGGCGCTGAAAATCGTCTTCGTAGCGGGTAATGTCCGCCTGTTGCCAATTCCCGAAGGCCACCTCCAGGACCCGCACCGGCGGGCCCGACTCAGGGCAGCTCAAGCGGTGCCTCTCGTTCGCCGGGATCCAGATTTCGTCGCCGGCCCGGTGGGTGGTGACCCGGTCGCCCACCTGCACCACGGCACCGTCATCAAGCACCACCCAGAGTTCCGCCCGGCCGGTGTGCGACTGGAGCGACAGCCGTTGTCCGGGATGAACGGTCATGAGCGACACCGTGCACTCGTGGTTGGACGCGTATTGCTTGAAGGCTCCCCACGGGCGTTCCACAAGGGAAACGTCCGGTTTGGCGGACGGTATGGGTTTGGTGGCGTAGGACATGGGGAATTGATTTTGGATTTTGGATTTTCGAGTTGTTCGCTCCGCGAGCGGAAGTAGTTGAATTTGAAATACACTGACTTTTTCAAGGCCGTTCTGCGACGAGCGGAAATATTATTGGAGATGGTCGTTTGGGTCCTGCCTTTCCGCTACTTCGCGCGGAGCGCCGGACATAATTCCAAATTCCGAAATCCAAAATCCAAAATCAAATGCCTTCACCGCCTGTCGACCACCGTGGGCTTCCCCTCCCGTTCAACGACGATTTTCCGGAAGTTCCGCTCGGCGATGCCGCCGTAGTCGTGGCCGGCGTTGGCGGGATAGATCCCCAGGTAGGCCAGGGGTTCGGTGCCGGTGTTGACCGTGCGGTGGGCGGTGTGGCCGGGAACGTAGACAATGGTGTTTCGCCGCAGTGAGACGAACCGGCTCTCCCCGGTGGCCTCGTCCTCCAGGAGCATGCCGCCCTCGCCGCGCAGACCGACGTACACCTCCGCCGCCGGCCGGTGACTGTGGTAATGCCCCTTGGTCAGGTAGTACTCGTCGCCGACCCTGCCCGGGTAGAGGATGCCGAGTCCGTAGTGGAGCTGGCCGTCGCCCCCGGCGGGATCGACCGCGGTCACCTCGTAAAGCAGGGGATTCTCGTTTGCCAACACGACGTCGCAGGCGGCGCGGTCGGCGAAGGACTCCCGGAGGTCGGCCAGGTGCCGGCGGACAGTCGGGCGGTCGCCGAGGTGCGCCGTGGCCGGGTCGAAGGCGACGGCCAGGTCTTCAGGCCGAATATCGAGGAGGGGGGAAGCGCTCATGGTGCGGCGGATTCGGTTAAAGTCGCCGGAACGTCGATCCCGGCATAACGAAGAACATTGATGGCGGCCCCGGTGAGAGGAGGATGCGCCGGTTCGACCAGGCGGGCCGCCGGGCACGCCGTTCGCACCGCCGCCTCCACCATCGGCTGGTAGGGAGGGCCCGAGCGGACGCAGCCGCCGAGCAGGACGACCTCCGGCCCGCCGGGGAAATCGAGTTTGCGGGCGACCCCGGCGACCAGGTTGCCCAAGGCGGCCGCGCCCCTTTCCAGGAGGCCCCGGGCCGTCGGATCGCCTGCGGCCGCATGGCGTGTTACCACCGGGGCAAAGGCCGCGATTTCGTCCACGGTCCACTTTTCGGCGTAGAGCCGGGCCAGGAGTTCGTCCACTTCGGAAAGCCCCAGCAGGGCCAGGGCGGAAGCCTGGAGCGGCGTTGAAGGCCCCCGGCCGTCGGCCGAACGGGCGGCCGACCGCAAGCCCCCAAGGGCCAGGCCCATCGCCGCCCCTTCGTCGTCGAGCAGCCATCCCCACCCGCCGCACATGAAGGTGGCGCCGGTGGAATCGCGGCCGAGACAATTGCTGCCGGTGCCGGCGATCAAGGCGATTCCCGGCCGGCCGGCCAGGCCGCCGGCCAGCGCGTTGTGGAGGTCGTTCTCCACCCGGACCGCCCCGGGCGGCGCCAGCGCCAACCCTTCGGCCACCGAAACCATGTGGGCGGCATCCGCCGAAGAGCGCACCCCGGCACAGCCCAGAAAAGCGGCCGCCGCCGGCCGAGGATCCAGTCCCGCCGCCGCCCAGGCCGCGTCGACCGCCTGTTTCAACTGACGCCCGGCCACCTCCAGGCCCACGTTGTGGTAGTTCGACGGCCCGGCCTCCCCGGTGCCGCGAATCCGGCCTTCGCCGGATACCAGAACCGCGCGCGTGCGGGTACCCCCGCCGTCCACTCCGAGATAAAACGCCACCCTGCGACCTCTAGCGGTCCTCATTCCCCGGTTCAACAGATTTAACATTTCCTAACAACAAACACCCGCTTATAACATCGAACAAACTCTCGAAAAAAGGCACCGAACAGGCCGTGACCGATAACCCGAAGCGTGTTTCGATTTCCATTCATTCTTCATCATTCGACCCTCTTCCCTCCATGACAACGCCGCGCCACCAACGACTCCTCACCCTCCTGCGCGACCGGGGCGCGCTGGCTACCCGCGACCTGCCGGAGCTGCTGGGCGTGACGGCGATGACCGTTTCGCGCGACCTGCGCGCCCTGCAGGAACTCGGCCTGGTGCGGCGGTCGCGCGGGCGGGTGGAGTCGGCCTCGCGGGCCGCGGGTGAACCCGATTTCGAAGCCAAGGCGGTCACCGCCACCGCCGCGAAGCAAAGGATCGCCGCAACCGCGGTGCGTGCATTCGTCCGCGACGGCGACGTCATCGCCCTGGAGGGCGGCACCACGGTGGCCACACTGGCCGAACACCTGCCCCGGGCGCGCATTTCCGTCGTCACCAACAGCCTTCCCGTAGCCGCCAGGCTGCGCGCGCTTCGCCCCGCCCTCCCGGTACGGGTGATCGGGGGCTGGGTCAGCAGCGTCTCCGGAAACGCCACCGGCCCCGAGGCCGCGCGGGCATTGGAAAAGACGGAGGCCTCGATCTGCTTCATCAGCGCGACCGCCTTCGACGCAGTCGTCGGGCCGACCGACCCGAACCCGCTTGAAATCGAGGTGAAGCGCGCCCTGGCCGCCGCCGCGACACGCACGGTCCTCCTCCTCGACGCGGGCAAATTCGGTCGGCGCTCGGTGGCGGTCACCCTGCACCCCCGCCGCCTGCACGCCCTGGTCACCGACGCCGCACCCCCGCCCGAGATTGCCGCCCTGCTGCGCCAACACGGAGTCCGGGTGATCCTCGCGGGCGACGTCGAAGGCACTCAGCAAAGCCCAATCGAAGACAACACCGGGCTCCCTTGAAGCAACGGGACCGCGCTCACGCAATGAACCTCCCGGTTTACGCGAATGGCACGATTTAGTCCAACGGACAACACGCTTCCAGCGTGTTGTCCCTGATGTTGCAAGCGAGTTCTGGCAAATCTCATTTATAATAAGGGTTTTCTAAATTCCCCTGAATGAGCCGGCTTCGCCGGGGACCGCTTAATCACGCTAATTGAACGCTAAAACTTATGCTCTGTTAAAATGCTTAAGCGGATCCGCTGAATTTCTCGTTTTAAGCGTCAAATAAGC